>JBDTYQ010000185.1:0-2561 GCA_040005515.1 bacterium | reverse complement strand
GCTCTTTGCGGTAGTGGCGGTTCTTCGGGTTGTAGCAGGCGACCCGTAACGCAGCCGCAGGTGAGGCCGGGCTTTCCAAATCGTCGAGGTCGCTGCGCTTGAGGGTGTTTTGATCAACGCTGCGGCGCTGACCCTGCGGGCTGACATTCGTCAGTCTATGTCGCAGCTGCTCCATTCATTGAGCGTGACTGTCCGTCGCCAAGCGACAAGTTCCGGTGGGCTACTTATGACTCGGGAATAAACGTCAGCGTGCCGGGCTTCAATCTTGGCAAGAGCGCCAGCAGTTGATTCATCAGCGGACGGGTATCGTCGAGCCGATTAGACTTCGCCCGCAACGCGATGACTGCGATAGCGTAGCGCGCGAGGTTTTGCTGCAGCACCATGTTGCCATCCAGGTGACAAGCGCGTCGAAGCCTGCCTCAACGGCTTTTCGTAACAGTTCGCCCTTCTGAATTCCGGCCCAGCCCAACAACGGCACGGATTCAACCTCATGCCCCGGCAAATCACGGCGCAGACGCCAGTCGAGATTCTCGTCCAGCAGGATACGCATCAGGGCGCGGCGAGAACATGCGCCCGCGATTCCTCGAGCAACGCGATGACCTGCTCGCGCTTCACGCTCGGGAAACCCTCCAGAAACTGCTGGATCGAGTCTCCCGTTTTTAGGTGATCAAACAGGCTCTTCGCCGGCACCCGCGTGCCCGCAAATACCTGCTCGCCTCCGAGCACCTCAGGACTTTGCGTAACGACTCTGCTCATAGCCAAAGATTAACCTCAAATGATCGGAATGCCAGCAAACCTGCTTGAGCAAGGCGCGCCGGATGGTTTGCCTCCACCAAGGCTATGCAAGTTTGTGGCCCTTTTGAAGAAGTGCGCTCCCGCGCAGGCATTCACCCGCGCCGCCTTCGAAGAATGGAGCCGCGGGGGCGCAAGCGACATAGACAACGCGAAGCCCGACTGAGCGGGAGCGAAGGAGTCAAGACTTGTCCGGCAACACCACGGCGGCGCGGCCGTGCTGCTTGAGGATGGTGAAGATGTGCTGAAGGAAATTGAGCTGTAGTGCCGGTGCGGCTCGCACTTGCTCGTGCTCGCCCAGAAATCGTCGCGATTGATGATGAGCGATTCCTTGGAGGTCTCGCCGGCATCGTTGACGATGGTGACGCTGTTCTTCTTGCCGAAGGGCGGATTGGCCCGCTTTGAAGATCTCTGTAGCATGGCTCGTCATGCAGCTGCCTTAAATTGTTCGCTCTCGGTCTGCTGCCATACGAACCCGTAAAGTCGTTCAGCAGGTGAGTCGGTTTCTTGTTCAGTGAATGGGGGTCTTGGCAGTGACGTATAGAGCGTATCCAGAATCAAGACTCTTACGTCAGCCTGCGTGGCGGAATTCCTTGTCCAGTTTGGCATCGAGGCAAGATGCTGTTGGAGAGACACTAGAAGTCCTTTACTCGCCGGCTTTAGCTTTTCCCTATCCGCCTTGGAGATGTTCTCTTTGAGGAGCATGTCGAATAGAGCGAGTTCCTTCTCAGACAACCCCTCGCGGACATACCGCTGCGACTCTTTGTCCATTTCGGCGGCAAGCTTTACCAGCCTGGCGAAGGTCGCTTCTACGGTCGCGCGGTCCTTCTCTAGATTATAATCGGCGACGATACTCTGGTACTCTTTGTAGTAGTCCATCCGCCGAGGATTTTGGGCCAACATTTGGGATAGCTTATCTTCAGCGATCTGACGGATGTCCCGCAATGCGGCGTGTTTCCGTTGGACCTTCTTCGCGAACTCATTCCGGAAGTTTCTCAAAATCGATCGTGCTAAGATCAATTTGGAGACCTTCCGCCTGGTCTTCGCCCTCACCTTGCGTGCGGATGGCTTCGTTCACGATTCTGTGAAGCGCCTTTAAGACTTCCGTGATATCAGCATTGTCGCGGTTTTCTTCCAGCTTCTTGTAGATGGCTTCGATGTTGTCGTGCCGGACGTAGTAGGCGCAGATAGATGGCTCAAGTATTAGCGTCTTCATGCGCGCGAATGTTCCCGCGCCATGATTTCGAATCGACGCTTAGCTTCATCGGTGGTGTAGAGAGCATCTACAGCATCACGTAGGGCTTCGATACGCGCGAAACCTGCCGCACCGGTGAGTCTGTCGGGCTCGAACCCAAAATCACGCAGATGTTTTTCTATCTCTTCGATCGCGTCGACCAACGCAGGGACGTATTCCTCCAGAGGTATCGCAGGATCAGTGTTCGCGCCGTCGGCTTCATCGCCGAGTGCGTACTGCGCGAGCGCTTCACGCAAACTCTTTAACATCCCATTGTAGTCGACGATCATGCCGCAGTCCTTGCCGGGATATATTCGGTTCGCGCGAGCGATTGCCTGCATCAGTGTGTGCGCCTTCATCGGCTTATCGATGTAAAGCGTCTGGAGACACTCGACGTCGAACCCGGTAAGCCACATCGCACAGACGACCGCAACGCGGAAAGGATGGTCAGGATCCTTAAAGGCATCTTCACCATTGACGCGTTTGCCATTCGGGGTCTCGAATCTCGTTTTCATGACGACGCGGTGTCGACAAC
>JBDTYQ010000184.1:0-2800 GCA_040005515.1 bacterium | reverse complement strand
TACTTCGCCCGTTCAATGTCACCCGAGCGCGAACCCGTAACGTCGTGAAAGAGCAAGACCGTGTGCGGGAATGGCATATCAATCTGGGCCGCATCGAGCGCGTTCTTTATTTCGGTCGCTACGCGGTCGGACACTTTCAGGACGTTCGATTGTTGTGACTCCGTCCAGAAAAACACAGTGAAGTTGACACTGGAAGGCGCAAGTTCGGAAACGTAAACACAGGGAGCCGGATCGACCAGCACGCCTTCTATTTTGGCCAGAACGCGGTGAATAGAGTCTCGTGCTTTCTCGATGGAATCCAGGTAGCCGATGCCGACGGTGAAGCGAATGCGGCGGTGGTCGTAGGCCGTGCGCACCAGAATCGCGTTCGTATAAACGTCTCCATTCGGAAGCACTGCCCGTTCGCCGTCGTAGGTTCGGAGTCTGGTCGAGCGGACGTTGATTTCCTCGACCGTCCCTTCGTAATCCTTTGTCTTGATCTGATCGCCGACTACAAAAGGCCGGCGCCACAAGATCAGAATGCCGGCGAAGAAATTTTGCAGCACATCTTTAAAGGCGAAGCCGATTGCTACCGATGTGATTCCCAGACCGGCGACGAGGTCGCCAGGCTTGAAGGCCGGGAACATGATGACCGCGGCCACGAATAGTCCAAGCACGATGAGCGCGAATGAAGCGATGCGAGCGAGTAAGTCGGCTAACGTAATGTCGAGGCGCGTGCGCTCTCCTGCGGTGTGAACGACCTTGCGCAGAATCCGCCCGGCGATGACGAAAACGCCGAAGACGATGACACCGATAATGATGTACGGGAGCTGCGCGAGAAGAGCCTCACCCATACCGCGTACAGTTTGCCAGACGACGCCGGTATCGAAACCGCGTGACGAGGGAGGCGGTGTTTGTAAGAGTATTGAGCTCATTCGGATTCGGTTCGCTAAGTCGCCGATTTAGATTTGGGAACCGCTCATCGCTTGAAGATAGGAAAAATAGAGATCAGAGAGTCGATCTGCCGCCGCCGGATCGCTGCGGGCAAGCAAGGTAATGATTTCATCTCGCTTTGCGAGCAATGGTCGTGCCCGGTCGCGCTGCATTGGAGTGATTGCTGACGTATCGGTGTAGTTGTCAATTTGCGTGCGTAGCGTCGTGAAGAAGTCGCTCGCCATCTGCCGGGCCGGTTCATATTCGCCGCGACGCGCGTCGATGGCAGCACCAGATAATGCGTTTTGTAATTGGCTTAGTTGCAACTCATGCTGCGCCGCATCGCGCTGTGAAACTGCCGCGCTCGCCTTCAGCCACATCGGGATGAGGCCCAACAGGAAGACTACGATCGCAACGGCACCATAAATACCGAGTCGTTTCCAGTCGACTTCGAACATGCCTGATGCTTTGTCGCTTGTTTCGTTGTTGTTTGCTATTCGAGTCTCACGATCGGCGATTGGTTTTGCTGTGCTCATAGTCAAGTTTCTCCTTCCACCCCTGGGGCCACGCGTTAAAGCCGGTCACTAGATCATAAAGGCACGGTGCACTAACGACATCCGCATGAACACCCACGCTACGTGAGTGTTTACCCTTATGCCGGGCTTGAATGCCGCTGATATACTCGACTAGCCTTCACCCTATGTTTGGGTGATGTGGCGTAACCGACTTCCACTTTTTATCTCAGGAAGGCTGCCTCAACGTTTCTCGGTCGCTTAGGGTCTTGACCATTGGGCATTCGCAGTCGCTTATTGTTGTTATCGCTTGGAGTAGCAATCCCACTGGCCTTAGTGGGCATTTTGGGGCTGCGGCTCATGTGGAATCTAAGCCGCGAACAGCGCGACGATTCAGTCAGACAGCAGGCGGAGTTGGCCGCCGTAGCCTTCGATCGATGGCTGGAAGCACAGCGCCAGCCACTAACGACGCTGGCAAAGCTTGCCGAAAACCAGGGTGTGCGCTCGCCATCTTTTGCCGCTAACCTGAGCACAACCGTATCCACCCGTCCTAATTGGATAGATCTCCGAATCGTGGATCGGAACGGTCGAACCATAGTTTCAAAGCCAGTGGATCAAGAAGGTCTTCCCCCGGCGCTGATCGATTTCCTGCTGGAAGAAATTCATCGGCGCAAGTCGTGGGCGGTGATCACGGATCGGACGCGCGATGAATTGCGGCCCGTGTTCGCGATCGCCGCACCGAGTTCGGATGGCGGCGCGGTCATCGCGCGAGTCGACGGAGTCGCCATGCATGAACTCTTCCGCGACATCGAACTCTCCACCCGCTCCGTCATCGCAGTGTTCGATGATCAGCGGCGGATCCTCTATCGCCGACAGACTCAGGAGACGCCGGTCGACGCTAAGGTCAGCGGCGAGCCGTTGTTTGCATCGCTGGGAGATAAACGCACTTCTGTTGTTGAGGTTGAGAGTCCCTACGACGGTGTGCGGCGTGTTTATGGATTAGCTAAACCAGGGAAAACCGATCTCATCATCCTGGTTGGCATTCCCAGCGCAGCTCTGTATGAACCGGCGCGGCGGCAGTTCACTCGCTACGCAGTCTTTTGCTTGCTCGCTCTGGGGTGTGCGGTGGCGCTGGCACTTGCAATCGAACGTACCATCACAACGCCCATGAAGCGATTGCGGAGAGCTGCACAACAACTAGGGTCGGGTGATCTCACTTCGCGTTCGCCCGTGATTGGAACTGGGGAGATTGAAGATCTTAGCACTGCCTTTAATCAAATGGCCGGGCGGATTGCCGAGCGGGAAGAGCAGCTAAAGGAACTGGATCGTCTCAAATCGGCTTTCGTTTCCAGCGTCTCTCATGAGTTGCGAACGCC
>JBDTYQ010000183.1:0-2876 GCA_040005515.1 bacterium | reverse complement strand
CGCAATCGCAGGCAGAACTCCGAGGGTCCCTTGGTAGCGTCATCGCGCGGAGGCTTCTCTACGTCGGCGCAGCTGATACCACTTGGGCGCGGCTTTCATCGCTAACTCAATTCTTGTTTTGATTTCGGGAATCCGCGCCATCGCGGCGTCATAGCCAGCAGTCATCAACTCCTCGGCTCTTGCCATCTCATCCCAGCGAATATGACCAACGTGCGGCTTAATCACGAGGTCTGCCGCCTGCAGTTGATAGAGCGAAGCCGTTCTCTGCACGAGCAGCATCGACTGCAGCAGGACGCTGATAATGGAAAGTGAAGGCCCCAGAAACGTTGCACCTTCGGCATTCACGTCCACCGCGATGACAATGTCTGCTCCCAGCGAACGTGCCGCCTTTGAAGGCACATTGGCCACGAGACCGCCATCGACCAGTTGCCTGCCTGCCTCATCAACTACGGGGACATACCAACCGGGGATCGCGCAGCTCGCCCGAATCGCGAACGGCACATCGCCCTTGTCTCGCATGATCACTGCTTCACCGGACTGCAAATCTGTGGCGACTGCGGCGAACCGAATCGGTAGTTCCTCAAATGTTGTTACGGGCATGCGGTCTCGCAGATATTGTTCGAGCCGCAGATTGCTTTGAAAGCCGACGCGGGACATCGTCATACGACCAAGATCACGCCAGCGCAGGCTGCGCGCGATTGAGGCGATCTGATCGATCGGCATTCCCGAAGCCATTGTGCCGCCGACGAGGGCCCCGGCCGACGTCCCGGCGATACAGTCGAGCGAAATATTGTTCTCAAAGAGAGCCCGCAAGACTCCGACGTGAGCCATGCCGCGCGCGGCGCCGCCCGATAGAGCAAGCCCGATTCGCGGGGTTGAATTCTTTTTGCGATCCGACACGAAGTCACGTTAAACCCTCGATGTCCAAAGTCCAATGTCCAATGTCTGCTGGCGCGCCAAGCCGCCACGGCCAAAGGCGGACAGGTCGGACGCACTCCAAAAAGTTGACGCTAATGCAACGTTGGATATTGGACTTTGGACCGGGTTTACACCGAGCTGAGCATTACGATCTCAGCTCGTTCCCGAGCGGTGTCGAGGAAGGCATCTGTGTCAGACTCGATCTTGGCTTCTGTGAGAGTTCGTTCGATCTCAGCATGTGCTTCCTCAAGTGTCGGCACGATCTGGCCAGGTGAGCGGCTGCGCAGGCGCGGGACGTAGGTATCTTTGTAATACGCTTCGATCTCTTTTTGATTGATCAGAACGAAATTGCGAAAGCGGAAATCAAGGTACTTTTCGATGCGTATGCGCTGGTCGATGATTTCATCCAGCTTCTCGCTCGTGAGACCCACGAGGGCAAGACGCTGCTGAAATTCCGCGAGTGAGGGAAACGCCTTCACGAGCTCATCGCGCGCCTGTGTAATTTCCTCAGAAGTTGGCGCTATCGTCGGAAGCTTCTCGGCTTCCTGCAGAATCAATCTTTGATCGATAACCAAATGCAGGGAGCGGTCGAGATCCTTTGAATCGGGACTGACAATCGGCGTGTTGGGTTGCAGTGCGAGCTGCCACAGGAGATCAGAATAAGTAATCAAATCGGTGCGCACGCCTGCGTTCACGGTCGCTACCATTTTGTCGACGACTTCCTGCGCGGCGCACGAAGGTACAGTGAAGACAGGGGAAAAGGAGAAAAGGGTAAGGGGGAACAAGAGCAAGGCCCTTCCCAAGACTAAGCCGACACTATCTTGTTTCCTGTTCTCTACCGCCATCTAACCCCTTCCTTTGTTATCTGCGTCAACGTTTCCCTTTTCCCTTTACCCCGTTCCCCCGCCTTAGAACGTCTGCGTAAATCGGAAGTGAATCTGCGTATTCTTCAAACGAAAGATCGCGGGCGTGCCGTCGAATCCGTTAGTCGGTCCCCGCTGGGGAATCAAAAACTCGGGCGGATTCAAAAGGAACCCGTAGTCCACGGCCAGCGCACCGCCAACCGGCGTTTGGATCCTGAATCCCAATCCTACGGTGTTGGTCCAATGCGCGCGCAGGTTCGCCGCAGCAATTCTTGCCAACACATCACCCGGAGGAATCACCGTGTTGTCGTGCTTTCTGAAGAGGTCTCCGACACGACGGAACACGTTGCCACCATCATAGAAGGGCACAACCTGCACGATCCTGGTTAAAGGTATGCGAGCCTCAAGATTGACTATCGCGAGTGCATTGCCGCCCACAGGAACCGTAAACGGATCGAGAATGATTATCTTGTTGTTCTGATCGCGAAAGACTCCTTCCGGAATGATTACCTGTCGCGGCCCCGCTTCTTCAAAACTAAAACCGCGCAACGTCGTCGAGCCACCGGAAAAGAACCGCTCGCTGATGGGTAGCGTGCGATCGATCTCATCGATTGTTCCGTTGCCATCGCGATCGCGGGGATTAAAAAGGTTAGCGAGGCCGAGCGTAGCGTTTCCTGCCAACACGGTTCCGCGGAAGGAATTGAGCTTGTAATAACGCCGGTAACTCGCCTGCAACTTGTTGAAGGAGAGATTGCCGCCGAGCTGCCGCAAGGCAATGGCATAGTCTAAACTGAAGAAATAGCCGCGCGTTGCGTCAACCTGATTGTATCGACAGATTTCGCGTGGCACATCAGAATCTGTACTGTCTGGACCACGAACTCCCCCGAGCAACCCGCGTTCACATCGTTCTCGAGTATCGCGTACGAGCGAGGCGCCAAAACGCGACAAGCGCACGGCTCGATCCGGCTCCAGGATAGGTCTGAGCAGTAAACTCTCCAGGTTGAACAGTCGCACGTCTTCATAGCTGTAGCGCGCAAAGACAATTGTGTGCGTTCGCTGGTCCAGCACTCGCTGCGTTTCGAGGGACAACGTCAA
>JBDTYQ010000182.1:0-3009 GCA_040005515.1 bacterium | reverse complement strand
CGTCGCTCTATCCCTTTGCGACTTAGGAAGGGGGAACAGGGGGGGAACGGGAGCAGGGGAAAAGGGGAGGGGAATGAAGTGTAACCGCGAAGGATACTAACGAGGATCGCTTGGTCGGGTAAAATCGGATCAGAACCTTACCGACTGTTCTCCTTTTCCCTTTACCCCTTCCCCTTTATCCGTTTTCCTTTTCATCCTCTTACTCTCTTTCCAACCCTTCACAGCACAACACCAGCGTCTCAATCGCCACGTCGTTGCCTTTTGCGTTAAGAGTGGGTCCTTCATACTTAAACGGAAACGCATTAGCGAACTTCCAGCGAGTCACCGGCTTTTTCGCGTCATCAAGCAATATGATCACACCGTCGCGACGATCCATCACACCTTGCAAAATCTTTTTGTGCCATTGATAGAGTTCAAGGGAATCCGTGACGCCACGCTTGAGCGTGATATTGCCGAACTTCGGAAGGCCTGGGAGCTTGCGTATCGTCCCATCACCGCCTTCGCGATATTCGATAAGGTCAACCTCGGACTCCAGACCGCTAACTTCCGAAAATCCGGCGAGTGTTATCCCTGCAATCTCGACTTTGAAATTGAAGTTTTTGTAAGGATCGACGCGTACCGCTGCCGGCATTTCACACCTCCGTTTTGATGGGCTGGGTTAAATGTTTTCTCCCGCGCTTGCGACCGGAGCTGCAAATGCGAGGTCACGGTAGATCTCCAGATCGTGCTTGATGGTTCGTTCGTATCCCTGCTTTTCAAAATCACTATAGGTAACGCGCGCCAAAATTCGCGTCGGCTCTTTCCTCGCGAAGTAGGAGCTGCTGCGATCGAGGAAGGTGGTTATTTCTCGACCGGGCCCGAGGAATTCTATGTTCTTGAAAAGTGCGAGCTCACCAAAGTCCCTGGAACCCCCCAGCCCCGTAATCTTTTGATTGAACTTAACGCTAACGTTCAGGGCAGGTCGCTCGCCGATATTGTTAACTGAGATGAAGAAGAGCCCGTCCTCAAACAGGAATTCGACGATGACATCAGGGCGCGCGGTGGCGGGCGCGCTCTCGTCGCTGGCATTTTGTGATTCGCGGTTGACCATGGCTGGGGTTGCGACGCGGGACAGGATATAGCGAAAAACCGCGAAGTCCAATGTCCAATGTCCAACGTCCTTCCTGGCCAACGCCACTGAGCTTCGGCGACTTGCTGGTAGTTGACCCAGCGAACATTGGACCTTGGACTTTGGACATTGGACTTTGAAAGTCGGACGTTGCATTCTTCAAGGCATCGATGTCGGCAGCAAACAAAGACTTAAAAGAGCGAGTGCGCGCGTTCTGGCAGGCGAATCCCTGCGGGACGAAGTTCGCTGACGCTGAGCCCGGCAGTCGCCGCTTTTACGAACTCGTCGAAGAACATCGCTATGCGAAAGAGTGGCACATCCCGATCGCTGCGGATTTCGCCGGTGCCGGCGGCATGAAAGTTCTGGAGATCGGTTGCGGCCTCGGTACTGACGGCTCCCGCTTCGCCCAAGCCGGTGCTGATTACACTGGAGTCGATCTCACCGAAGCTGCCGTCAATCTTGCTCGCAAGCGCTTCAAACTTTTTGATCTGCCCGGCACTTTTCGGACAGCGGATGCTGAGAATCTCGACTTCCCCGATAACTCGTTCGATGTGGTCTACTCGCATGGAGTCCTGCACCACACGCCTGAGGCGGCGCGTGCCGTACGCGAGGTGCATCGCGTGTTGCGCCCCGGCGGTCGCGCGGTCGTCATGCTCTATCACCGCAATTCTTATAACTATCGAGTGAACATTTCCGTGCTGCGCCGCGCCGGCGCGAACCTGCTCCGAAACGAAACCGGAACTAGATTCGTTCATCGCATCACAGGCGAACCGCTTGAATCTTTGCGGGAACATGCAAGGCTCTTGCAGGTTTCGACAGAGAGTTATCTCAAACCTGACGAGTTCCTCACTCAGAATACCGATGGGGCGGGCAATCCGCTTGCGCGTGTCTACTCGCGTGATGAGTCCCGAGAACTCTTCAAAGACTTTTCTACAGTCGAGCTGCGTACGTATTTTCTGAACAAGCGTTGGCTGCCGCTGGTCGGGAGTTTGTTGACAAGGTCTCTTGAGTCGCAACTTGCCTCCCGCTGGGGTTGGCATCTCTGGATCTATGCAACTAAATAATTTTGGAGTGCGCCGGCAAAGCGCAGCGGCGAAGGCGCTTTGTCTTCTCTGCTCAAGCGTTAGTAAAGAAAACTGTTAGTTTACGATGGTGAAAGGCTTCAACGATCCGCAAACTAACAGGTTGCGTTACGGAAAGCCGCTACCCTGCTGGTAAATCACATATGAAAAATATTCTCGTAACTGGCGGTGCCGGTTTCATCGGTTCACACCTCGTCGATCAACTCCTGACGGAAGGCGACTGGAGCGTCACCGTAATCGACGACTTCAACAACTTTTACGATCCGGCGATCAAACGTCGCAACGTTGTCGAACACCAAAAAACTCCTGCTTATGAACTATTTAAAGCGGATATTCGAGACAAGCCGGCACTCGACGCAATCTTCAAGCAGAAGAGCTTCGAATGCATCGTGCATCTTGCTGCGCGCGCGGGAGTGCGCCCTTCGCTTGAGGAGCCGCTCCTCTACGCCGAAACAAACATCAACGGCACGATGAACCTTCTCGAACTGGCGCGCGAGCGGGGCATTAAACAGTTTGTCTTCGGCTCGTCCTCATCAGTATATGGCATCAACGCGAAGTTACCGTTCGGCGAAGACGATCCGATTCGCCAGCCCATCTCTCCATACGCAGCAACAAAGGGCGCAGGCGAGTTGCTGTGTCACACCTATACCCATCTCTATGAAATGCGCTCGGTCTGCCTGCGCTTCTTTACCGTGTATGGCGCGCGTCAGCGTCCGGATCTTGCCATTCATAAATTTGCGCGGCTGATCAGTGAGCAGAAACCGATTCCGGTTTTTGGCGATGGCACAACTCGTCGGGACTACACTTTCGTTAAAGACA
>JBDTYQ010000181.1:0-3098 GCA_040005515.1 bacterium | reverse complement strand
CCTGGGTCAACGAGAAACTGGCGTCTTTGCGTGTCCTATTGCGGACAGTCGTGAGGAACAAGGAATCAAGCAGCTTGAAGATGTCAGCCGTTGCGAGCAATTCATCTCCGAATTACAGCTGGAGCAATCGTAAGAGTTCAAAACGCAACAGAGTTCCTGCCTAAGCTTGAAAATGCAGAGCAAGCTGTTCGCTGGCGACGTTGCCTAACGAGGATCGCAAACTAACAGTTTGCGTTACGAAACGGGAGCGAACAAGCGGCGCTGCAGAAGACATCTATGGCAAAGATTAAAAAGATAGCCGATGTCGAGCACCGACCAATTTCAAACTTGCGCTGGTGGATCGGTGGACTACTCTTCGCCTCGACAGTTATCAACTACATCGATCGCCAGACGCTCTCCGTGCTGGGCCCCTACCTAAAGATTGACTATCACTGGAACAACGAACAGTTCGCATTGATTGTTATTGCGTTTCGCGTGGCATATTCCGTGGGACAAACGGTTTCTGGTCGTCTCCTTGATCGCATCGGAACGCGCAAAGGTTTGACCATCACCGTCGTCTGGTACTCATTGGCGGCGATGTTAACGTCGCTGGCAGTTGGAATACGCAGCTTCGCCTTTTTCCGTTTCTTGCTTGGCGCGGGCGAATCTGCCAACTGGCCGGCGGCGACGAAGGCCGTCTCTGAATGGTTTCCAAAACGCGAACGCGGTTGGGCCGTGGCTCTCTTTGACAGTGGCTCCTCTGTAGGCGGTGCGATAGCGCCACTACTCGTCATCGGGTTGTATAAATACTTTGGCAGTTGGCGTCCGGCCTTCGTCCTCACAGGCACGCTTGGGTTCTTGTGGCTAGGCGCCTGGCGACTGCTCTACCATCCGCCCGAAACCCATCCGCGCATCAGCGAGAGCGAGCGCGAGATGATCATGGCTGATCGCCTCGATCAGGAAACTGCCGAGGCGCGCACGGGTCCGCGCCTCGCCTGGAGAGATTTGATTAAGCTGCCGCAGACGTGGGGAGTGATCGCCGCTCGCACGATGACTGACCCGATCTGGTTTTTCATCACCGACTGGTTCGCGATTTACCTCGTGACCAAAGGAATTAATCCCGAACAGGCACTGCTGGCCTTCTGGATACCTTTCGTTGCTGCTGACCTTGGCAACTTTTTTGGCGGCGGCATCTCCAGCTGGCTGATCAAACGCGGTTGGCCGGTTTTGCGTGCGCGCAAGGCGGTGGTGGTGTTTGGCGGACTGGGCATGACGCTTCTTATTCCAACTATTTTCACTTCAAACTTATTAGCGCTCGCCGGCCTGTTTGCGGTTTCGACGTTCGCCTACGCTTCCTTCTCAACAATGGCGCTCGTCCTGCCTTCGGATCTATACCGGAGCGAGTCGGTCGCCACCGTGAGCGGAATGAGCGGCACAGGAGCAGGCGTGGGCACGATCATCTCGACCTATCTGATTGGCTACGTTTCGGACCACTACTCATTCGAGCCGATTTTGATCACGGCAAGCCTAATCCCCCTAGTGGGCATGGTCCTGGTTCTGTTTCTCGTCCGCGAGAGGCGGATCGTGAAGGCTCAAAACACGACGTAGCTATGCCATAGCCCGCGGAGCGGGTTGAAGAATCGGGTGTTTAACTTGTTCCGAGTTTCTTGCATTGCGTTCGGCACCGGCCTGGTTAGTTTATGAAGCCACTAAAGATCGGAATCACGGGCGTGCGCGGTGTCGTCGGTGAGGCTTTTACGCCCGAGTTGGCCTGCGAGTTCGCGCAGGCGTTTGGCACGTATCTGGATGGTGGGCGCATCCTTGTTTGCCGCGACACACGACCGTCAGGGCCAATGGTTCACGCCGCCGTGTGCGCCGGTCTACTGGCGGCGGGCTGCGAGGTGATTGATCTGGATATATGCCCGACGCCAAGCATGCAACTAGCAGTGAAATGGCTCGGGGGTGACGGCGGCATTGCGATCACGGCAGGCCATAACCCCGCGCATTGGAACGCGCTCAAGTTTGTACGCGCCGATGGTCTTTATCTGAACTCGACGCAAGCCGAGGAGTTGCTCGACATCTATCACCAGGGAGAGTTCCTGAAAACTACCTGGGATAAGATCAAGACGGGGATCGAGACTGTAAATGTAATTGAACACCACATTGAAATCCTCCGAGCCGCATTCGATATCGAGGCAATCCGATCGAAGCGAATGACGGTCGCTGTTGACTGTTGTAATGGAGGGTGCGCGCTTCTAATACCGCGTTGGCTCGAAGAACTCGGTTGCGAGGTGCTGGCACTTAATGATGATCCCTCCGCGCCCTTCCCTCATTCACCTGAACCGAAGCCGGAAACAATGGCTCAACTCCGCGCGGTGGTTAAGGCAGGACGCGCCCACATCGGCTTCGCCCACGACGCAGATGGCGAGCGCCTCGGCATCGTTACTGAACTTGGCGAACCGCTATCGGAAGAGTTGTCACTTCCCATCGCGGCTGAGATTCGCTGGCAGCAGCGGAGCGGACCCATTGTGACGAACGTTTCGACGGGAAGCGCTATCGATCAACTTGCAGCGCGCTACGGCGCAACCGTCGTGCGCACTCCTGTCGGACAGCCATATATCTCCGAAGCGATTATCGAGCACGAAGCGATTCTCGGCGGCGAAGGTAGCGGCGGCATCGCCGTTCCGGAAGTCCACCCAACTCACGACAGCGCTGCGGCTATTGGGCTCATCCTCGAGCGACTGGCAGGTAGCGACGTCAAGATCTCGGATCTCGCAACACAACTACCGCGCGTAACGATGGTTAAGTACAACATTGAGGTAGAACCCAATCGTCTCTACTCGCTATTGCAGAGTTTTCGCTTGCTGGTCGAGCGCGAAAAACTAGACCATGACCTGACCGATGGCGTTAAAGTATCGCTGCCTGATGGCTGGGTACACGCGCGCGCCTCGAATACTGAGTCAATGATCCGATTGATAGTCGAAGCGAAGGATCCGAAGCGCGCCCAGGATCTGCTCGACTGGGCACGTGACCGGATAAGGAAGTAAATATGCGAGCCATACCCACTCTTAAGATCAGTATTTCCGGCGTGCGAGGCGTGATTGGCGACTCGTTGTCAC
>JBDTYQ010000180.1:0-3103 GCA_040005515.1 bacterium | reverse complement strand
CCTATCTCCGACCCATGGGCGGAAAGGTCCCTTCGATTTATGGACCGTCGGCTGATGACACCGGGATGTAACAGTCGAAATCTTCTCCCGGTGGCGACGTGCCGTCTCCATCTGCTCCCTCGCGGCGCGCAATTGCCTGACCAACACAGAAAACTTCAAAAGGCCGGTCACGACCAGCAGCAGGGTTCAGCCAAAAGTTAGCAAAGGGTTTAAAGTTCCGTATTCACCAGTTCCTCTTGGGCGGAAATATAATGCGAGCAACGCGGAGTGCCTAACGATATAATCGACAAGATACACTACCGGTTAGCCTACCGAATCCTTGCGATCGTCTTTGCGTATCATGTGGGGATCTCCGCCAGGTCCGTTCAATCAGGGAGCAATCGATAATGCGCCGAACTTTGATAATACTGGCTTGTGCCCTGGCATCGTCGAGTTTGGCTGTGGGTGTCGTCGTTATGCGCAAGATCAAGTCCGAGCCAGCGCAAGCGAATAGACCGGCGACGCCAGACCAGAAACAAGCAGATGTTAGGACAGTTCGCGTTTGGCAGCCGCCTTCGGAATTGAAACAAGTCCCGATCTGGCCCAACGGTGCGCCAGATATGGAAGGTGTTTCTCAAACAGCCGAGAGCGTCTTAGTTGCTGAAACTCCGGATGCTCTCGCAGGCCATACTTCCGAGGCAGTCTTCGATGTAACCTCGCCGACCATGACAGTCTTTCCGCCCAAGGGAAGGAATACCGGTGCTGCAATCATCGTATTTCCCGGTGGTGGATTCAGTGCTCTGGCTATCACCCTTGAAGGCACTGAAATTTGTAATTGGATAACATCGAAAGGAATTACATGCATCTTGTCCAAGTATCGCGTTCCCAAAAGTAATCACTACTGGGATAAGGATTGCCGTTGCCACATCACCCCAAAGGTTCCCCGCGCACTTCAGGACGCGCAGAGAACAATCAGGCTCGTTCGTGCCAAGGCAAAGGAGTTGAACCTCGATCCTAACAAGATTGGCGTGATGGGCTTCTCGGCGGGCGGCTATCTGGTTGCGCAGACCAGCAACATACTCGAGCCCACTTACAAACCAGTCGATGTGGTTGACAAACTAAGCAGTCGCCCTGACTTTGCTGTTGCGCTTTATCCGGGTCATCTGTGTCGCTCCGGCGCCAATCTCGATCCCACCATACACGTCACAAAACAAACGCCGCCGACATTCCTGTTGCAAGCGTGGGATGACCCCGTCGACGAAATCTGTAACAGCACCGTCTATGCGCGAGCTCTTGATGATGCAGGGGTCCCAGCAGAGGTACATCTCTTCGCCAAGGGCGGGCACGCCTTCGGCCTGAGGCGCAAGGAGCATCCGGTTTCGTCGTGGCCTTCGCTCGTCGAGAACTGGCTCAGGGAATTCGGGATTCTGTAGTTTAGGTTTACTGAAAAGCCGCAGGTTAACGATTTATTTAAGTGTTCTGCAGTCAGCCTCAAAATGAGATCCTGCGTGCGAGGTCGTCGACGTTGTAGAGCAGATACGTGACCTCGCCGCGTGCATTCTTCACAAAGCTAAGCGCTTCGGGAATTTCTTTGCAGGTGAATTCGGTCTCTGAGATCGCAGACAACTGATAGATCGGACCATTCACTCCATTCTGAAGCAGGAGACGATCGCCGTCTCGCGAAATCGTGAAGAGCCAGTCATCCGTCGTGCGATAACTGCCAACGTAAGAATCGAAATTCGCCGGATCACGAGTGCCAAGTGAACTGTCTGGATCAAGCCCTGCGATTCCGAAGTCTCATAACGAGAATTCTTTCTTACGGCTACCGCTCCCCCCGCTCCCTGAATTAAACCCTGCCGCAGCAGTGTCGTCGAGCAACGAGTGGAACGATAAATCCTTCTCCACGTTTCAATGCCGTAGCCATGCATCTGCCCACACTTGGGACAGAAGGTAGGCGGCTCGGTATTGTCGACAACTTGCTGAACAGGGCGACGAGTTTTGAGGTACGCGAAGACCGGAGTTCAACATCGGCTTCTGGGTGCGCAGCGCTCCCTGACTCTCGGGTAATACCCCGATCGTCACTCAATCAGAAATTTAGTCACCGCTGCTGCAAACTTCTCTGGAATGCTGTCCATCGCGTTGTGATCCTCACCTTCGAATACGAACAGGGTTCGATTGGGCAAGGTCTCCATCAACGACTGAGTCGCCTGTTTAAGTTGTGGTGAAGCGGTCTCGCTGCCGAGCAAAAGCAACGTGGGCGTTTTTAATTTTCTCATCCGCTCGCGTTGAAAACGGTATTTGCTGAGCGCTCTGATTTCGCGAAGTTGTATGTCGATGCCGGCGACGCGCTCCGGCCACAACGGCCGCGCTTTAGTCGCGGCGATTTGTTGAGGCGTCATCATTACGATCTCACTGAGAAATGTAATCAACGCCTGCTCCCGATTCCCCGCTTTGATTATTTGCTCCATTTTGGTGGCCACGGTGGTGTGATCCAGATCCTGCAAAGGAGGCTCGTACAGAACTAACTTCGATATCCTTCTTGTTTTGTAAGCGGCTTCAAGAGCAAACACGCCGCCAATGGAGTGCCCCAGCACAACGACTGGTCCAGTCCGGGAATTCGCAACAGCTACTACGTCGTCAATTTCCTTTTGCAGACTGTAGCTAGAACCAACTTCACTTTCGCCATGCCCGCGGCGGTCCATTGCACACACTGTAAACCGGGACGCAAAGAGTGGTAGCAAAGGCTGCCAACGTTTGCGATCGCCCGAGCCTCCGTGAACTATCAGAAGATCGGGACCAGTGCCCCGACACTCGACCGCGATGCGCGTGTTGTCTTTTGACGTCACGAATGTGGGCTGTGCGGTAATGGTCGCAGCCGACAAACAGATGCAGGAGATAACAAATGACAATCTCGTGTTCATGAACCGATGTTATCGAATTTTGGAGAGAGAACACTAGACAAATCTTCCATTTGCATTGGCGATTTTTGAGTCAACCGAGGAAGCGTTCTATTGTCCAGATTTCAGAGTCACGACCTGGGCACTTGCAGCGATCCGCCGTTTGCCAAATTGATTCGCGGTTGCTGGTTTGCTACGGTCGTCGTCATGTCCGAGCGTTCCCCCGA
>JBDTYQ010000179.1:0-3194 GCA_040005515.1 bacterium | reverse complement strand
CGCTCCATCGCATTCAGAAACAGTTCCTTCCCAACGCCTTTCCCGATGTGCTTCGGCGCTACCCACATGTGCTCGAGCTCCGCTTTGTTATCCCGAACGATGAGGGCATAGAACCCTGTTAACTCACCTCCGTCTTCAGCGACGTAGACATGGTTGTTGCCGATGAACTCAGGCGAAATGGTGAGATCAGCCTGCCAATGTTGAATCCAATGCTCCGGATATCCCCAATGACGTTTTGCATCGTGGGCGATCTCAGTAAGCGCCGGCGCTTCTTGAATTGTTGCTGCTCGGATTTTCAAGACGGGGATTATCCCTCAATGACAGTGCGTATGCTAGCGAGTCCGCACAGTTTCCTGGGCTAGTATTATCCAACCTTAAGGACGTTGCCAGACTGTGCCATCTGCATACTCAATGCGCGTGATGATTACTTGCTCACTGATCGAGCCCCGCTCTTTATCGTACAACTTGTGCGCGCTGACGGTGGCGGCGGGTGGCTTCGGCGTGTAAATCTTTAAGTCCTTACTCTTTCCCGGGCCGATCGTTTCTTCACTGGTAACCTGAAGGCGTCCCGTCTCATTCTCCGTACCGTAGTCGAAAAAGACGTAATCCCAGTCCATCGCCTTGATCTGTTTGCTACCAGTGTTCCTTATAGAGATCTTATACAGAAAGACGTAGCGCGGAAGTGTTTGTGTGCGACTGGCAGCGACATTGGCCTCGTCGGCCTTCGCTTCGCGTTTGATCCTGTCCTCTTCGGCACTTCCCTTATTAAGTTCGACGCGCTTCTCGTTTCTTGTCCTAACGCGCATGTTGTCAAAACTCTCAACCGGCCCTCCGAATGGATCGCCTTCCCAGTTGATTCGCTCTTTTGACCAACTGAACTTCACCACTGCAACATCCGGCGGCTCCGCGCGGCTCGACGGCGCTTGTGCTCCCGAGGTGATCGCGAACGAAGCGAGCACGAACATTAACCCAATTACTTTCATTGCTTCACCCCTTTCAAAAAAGGGGCTGGAAAGAATGCTCTCCAGCCCCACTGCCTCTTGCTTCCAATTTCTCAGGTTCACCGAACCTGAGCTGTAACTCTGAAGGAGCTAGAAGACGTAACGCGCGCCAACCACGATGCGCCGGTTGCCGCCGTTCGTTCCCCACTGGTTGAGGAAGTTTGCTCCAGCAGTGATTGTTGAATTCGGCGTACCGAAGTCGCGTGTGTTGGTGGCGTTGAAAAAGTCCGCGCGGAGCTGCACCTTCTGATTCTCACCCAACCTCAGGTTTTTCAACAAACCAAAGTCGAGGTTGTTGATACCGTCGGCGCGCAGGATGTTACGTCCCGAGTTGCCGACGCGCTGACAGATGGTGACTGGGTTAGCAACAGTGCCCGTGTTCACGCACGGCAAAGCCGCGAAGAGTGGGTCACCGGCCGCGCGTGCCCTGAATAATTCCTCAACGGACATACGCGAGACGTCCAGCGAAGTGACCACGTTGGCTCTTGTCGCGACGCCAATCGCTCCGCTAATTCCGGAGATGGTGCCCGTCGGATCAGATCCATTGAGCACTGAGAAAGGAGCGCCACTCTGCAATGCGAGGGACGCATTCATCTGCCAACCCCCGAGCAGGTGGCCCAGGATTCCTTTCTGGTCACGATAGAACGGCAATTCATAGACACCGTTTATGGAGAGGCGCAGTGGACGATCGTACGAAGAGCGTCCCCGCTCTGATCGGCGATCGTATGGGTCCTGGGCAACCGCAATTTCCGATGCCGAGTTGTTGAAAATTTCTGACGAAGTATCAATGAATGAACTCCAGGTGAAGTGCGCTCCGGCGCTGAACCCTCTGGTCAGTCGTTTTTCCAAACTCGTTTGCAGCGAATGGTAAATGGATGAGCCGGAGTTGGCTCGCAGTCGCACCGTTGCTTTCGTTGGGTCGACGCGCACGATCGGAGCTTCAGTCGCTCTGCGAGTTCTGAAGAGTACCGGGTTGGCATCGACGCTTTCGAACAATCCGGTTCCTTTCGTTCCCACGTAACCAACGCGGATCACGAGGTCACGCGTCAGCTCGCGCTGCATCTCAAAGCTGAACGCATCGTAGTCCGGCGAATGGAAATCCGGAGTAACGACTGTTCGCGTGACCGCTGCGGGATTTAGCGGTTGGTTTCGGAAAGCAGTGAAGGCATTCGCCAGATTTGAGACGTTGACTGCTTGCACGAACGGGAACGAGCTCCAGATGTTGAGCGCGATGTTTGTGAAAGCATAATCATTGGTGCGCGAG
Organism: bacterium; assembly: GCA_040005515.1. Classification (GTDB taxonomy): domain Bacteria; phylum Acidobacteriota; class Blastocatellia; order Pyrinomonadales; family Pyrinomonadaceae; genus PSRF01. The sequence goes on along the minus strand of JBDTYQ010000179.1, from coordinate 929 downwards.
TAGCCACCGCGAATCACCAGTTTGTCGCCCCCGGTGATGAAACCGAGGATGCCGCTCGTGCTGGTGCGCGGGTTCCAGTTGAAACCAACTCGTGGTTGGAAGTTGTTCTTGTCGCGTGGCGGAATCGGTCCTACTACAAAGCGCGGATCGCCGCCGGCAGCGTCGACGACGGGCTTGTTGAAAGCTACCAAGTCCGCAATCGGCTGACCCGGGTTCTCGTAGCGCAAGCCGAAAGTCAGCGTAAGGTTTGGCCGAATCCTCCACTCATCCTGTCCGTAGACAAAGAAGTCATGCCAGTCCAGGTGAAGCACACGGGCCGTTCCCACGAGGTCTTTATTGATTTGGGCGGTGGCGGCGAGATCCTGAACAAACGTGTCCAGCGTTTCATACACGAGGTGACCACGCGTGGTTGGCTTGAACAACTGATGCAACTGGTTGCGCCGGATGTCGAAGCCAAACTTCAGCGCGTGATTACCTGTTGAGTAGGAAAGATTGTCCTGCAGTTGATAGGTATTTCGTTTGGACTGCTGCGGCAGGTTTGCGGCGAGTCCGATTGCCGTGCGCGTGGTTGAGGCGTTGAGACCCTGGAGACCCAGGCCATTGATCTGAATCGAGGGAATTGCTTCCGCTCTCAGATTCGACGCCACGGTCGCACTTGCTGCTCGAAGGAAAGCAACACGTGCTTCGTTGACCAGTCGCGAACTTAAGACGCTATTGAGCGCGAGATTCACGCCCTGGTTGCGCGAGACATTCGAGGACTCGTATCCCGGCGGTGTCGACTGACCCGAGCCTGAGATATTTTGATCCTGATAAATGTACCGAGCATTGAGAACGTGGTTCTCCGTGAAACGGTGATCGACGCGGAAGGATCCCTGCCAGTCGTCGAGTTTCGTCGCGCTCGTCCCCGAGAGCGATCCGAGTGCGACCGA
>JBDTYQ010000178.1:0-3232 GCA_040005515.1 bacterium | reverse complement strand
GGAAAGTGCTCCTGAATGATGAAGCCTGCAGTGCGCGTTGTGAACGCATTTCCTGACGTACTGAAGAGCGCTCCCGTGCCCGCTTTCGAAAGTGCCGCCAGAGATGCGGGCGCAACGGTCCCTTCCAGTCCTGATCCCAAAGTGCCAACGCTGCGAATCGTCGTTGCTGCGGGGGCGCCGGTCATGCTGAAGACGCCGAGGGAGTTGCCCTCTCGATCTGTTACTGCAACCGTGATCGGATGACCTAGCGCGACCGCCGCTGACACTGCTTGACTGATGATCGTTTGAACGTCTCCGGTTGTCAGAGTGCCTGCGAAGACTGGTGGCGCAATCGTTCCTGGAGTGGGCGCTGCGCCTGGATCATCAACTAAACCGGCGCCGATGTGGCCAATGCCGACTCTGACGCGATTGCTTGAAACGCCGCGATAAGTAAGCTTCACCAGGACATCGCCAACGTCTCCCATCGTGCTGTCGAGACGAACGATGACTGCGGTGGCCCAGGGCTGGTCCGGAGTTGGGCCGACATACTCGACGGGTAACGAGTAGATGTGATGGGTTCCGTCCTCGGCCTGGACTGTCACTGCACTCGCGGTGTCGCCCGGCTGAAGTTCCAGCTGCATTGCGAAGAGCATGACGCGCGTGCGTGTGTCTCCTCCGAAACCGACAGATTGGATTGGTGAGAAAGGCTCGCGCTGCTTTGTGACCGAATCAAAGACGAGTGCCCGGGTCGAACTTTCTTCAGAGACGAGAATGGGCCGAGCGGTTTGTGCGACTGAGCGAAATCTAAACGGCGAGCAGACTAACAGGGCAAACACGCCAAACAGAGCCACCAGACACTGCCGACGAAAGCCAATGCGTGCGCAACCAACCATCATTCACCAAGTCTCAGTTTGCGATTCCTACCGGCGTCTGTGTCACGATAGAACTTGAAGGTTGAAGGTCCAAAAGGCTGGGACAATGTAACACTGATCGTTAGCTCGTCACTACATTGAACTTCCGCCGAGAATTGAATTGCCTGATCCTCACTCGTATGTTACAAGGCAAGCGCTTGCACCAAAGCTACGCGTGCAATTTGTTGCGATCTTTGTTGACGATGTGGGAGCGAAAGCAATGACTCGACTTGTAGGACAGACATTCCTGTCTGTCTGTGCTTGCTGAGTTCAACCGTCCAGTTTGATTAATTGCCAAAGCAGGACAGGCAAGAATGCCTGTCCTACGTGAGTACGAAACGGGTGCACTCAAAGCTCACCAGAACTGTTGCCATCATCTTTTCCATCGGCGCCTTCTCCATCTACGGGCTGGGCCAGGGCAGTAGTACGTTGAAGGGCGTGGCCCGTAACGCGTCAGGTGCGAACGTCGCTAACGTCACCATCCTGTTCACTAATCAAGTAACGAGCGAAGTCAAAAGAGCGAAGACTGATGCGAATGGACTGTATTCGATTCAATTGCCACCCGGCGCTTATCGCGTAACAGTTGACCCGCCCTATGCGGCAAAATTCGATAAGGATAAAGACTACGGAGTCTTTGCCCTGCCTCGCGGCGAGACACTGGAAAATCTGGTCCTGGAAGCAGGGAAGTACTCGCCGCTTGACGTTCTTGTCGAAGAAAAGAAATCCGAGCCGATTAGCGCCGAGACTCTGGAGCGACCTCCCGGCTACGCAGGCGACCAGAGTGCCCGTGCGGAACCGCCAACAACACCGGAACGAAGGGAAGCGCGTGACCGCTGGCGGTTGGGATTTCCTGAGTATGATCGCTACGGAGATCGAGGCGGGCGCGGACGCGACATCCCATTCACCAAAGGACGCTGGTGGGACCCTTACCATCAAAACGTTCTCAAGGGTGATTACCCGATCAAGGGAAACAAGCTCTTTCTCGTGCTCTCGGCAACGAGCACTGCAGTAGTTGAGCAACGGCGCGCGCCAACGCCATCTGACGTTAGTAGCGATGAACCGCAAAGCGGCGAGTTCTTTGGCCAGCCGGAGCAACTCGCCGCGAATCAGACGCTGCAACTATCATTTGAACTCTTCCACGGTGACACCACCTTCAAACCGCGCGATTGGGCGATCAAGATCTCTCCCACCTTCAGTATTCCCAACTACGTCAACGCTCGTGAGAACGGCGTAATCAACATTGACGTACGGCGTGGAACAAATCGCATCGACACCCACGTCTCCCTTGAGGAAGCGTTCGGAGAAGTGAAGCTCGCCGACTTGAGTGCTAACTACGATTTCATTTCGCTGCGCGCCGGTATCCAACCGTTCGTCTCGGACTTCCGCGGCTTCATTTTCTCTGACAACAATCTCGGCGCCCGGCTCTTCGGATCATTCGACAACAATCGCTTCCAATTCAACGCTGCCTACTTTTCGATGCTTGAAAAGGACACGAACAGCGGCCTGAACACGTTCGACACGCGCCATCAAAACGTTTACATCGCCAACCTCTTTCGCCAGGACTTCATTCGTAAGGGCTATACGATCCAGGGCAGCCTGCATTTCAATGACGATCGCAGCACGATTGAATACGACACCAATGGGTTTCTCGTGCGTCCGGCCCTGGTTGGAGATGTGCGACCACATTCGATCAAGGTTGGATACATCGGCGTGAATGGCGACGGCCATCTGGGCAGGCTGAACCTGACAAACTCTTATTACTTCGTGCTCGGGCGCGACGATCGAAGTCCCATCGCCGGTCGCAGTGTGCGAGTGAAATCACACATGGCCGCGGTGGAGGCTTCCATCGACAAAGACTACCTGCGTTTTCGTGCGTCGGCTTTTTGGGCGCAGGGTGATTCAAATCCGACCGACAGCAAGGCAACCGGCTTTGATGCGATCTTCGATGATCCCAATTTTGTAGGAGGACAGTTTTCATTTTGGAATCGCAACGGCATTCGGCTGACGCAAACCGGAGTAGGCCTGGTTCAGCCGAACAGCATCCTTCCGAGCCTTCGCAGCAGTAAGACCCAGGGGCAGGCGAACTTTGTGAATCCCGGAATCTTCATTTACAACGCGGGCGTCGACGTGGAAGTGACTCAACGAATCAAGGCGGTATTCAATGCGAACTACCTGAGGTTTCATCGGACGGAGCCACTCGAATACATTCTCTTTCAAAACCACATTCGCCACGACATCGGGTTCGATTACAGTCTGGGCGTGGCGTATCGACCGTTTCTCATCAACAACGTAACGATGACCTTTGGCGCGTCGACCTTGCAGACCGGGCGAGGCTTCCGCGA
>JBDTYQ010000177.1:0-3324 GCA_040005515.1 bacterium | reverse complement strand
TTCCAGACATAACTCATCGCCGCGTCTTTAAGAACGCCCGTCGGTTCGCCGGTGGTCGCGTCTCGAACAATCAATCCGCCATCGGGATCTGGAGTTTGTTTGGTTACCCCCGCAAGCTTTAAGGCGAGACTATTGGCAAGCGCCATATGGCCGTCGAGTCGATTGACGAAGACCGGAGTGTTCGGTGTGAAGCTATCGATCAGTTGCCGCGTTGGCAGTGGAGCGCCAGTCCAGCGCTCATGATCCCAGTCGCCCCCTGTGATCCAGCGACCCGAAGGAACTTTTTCTGCAAACACCTTGATGCGATCGGCAAACTCTTCCGGGGTGGCGGCGTCACGCAGATCGACGCTTGAGAGTTGAAAGCCCCCGCTAAGGAAATGCACGTGAGCATCATTGAACCCCGGCAATACCAGCCGTCCGCGAGCATCGATCACCCTTGTCTTTGTTCCTGCCAGTTCCCTGATCTCTTTGTCGGTTCCGACAGCCATGATGCGATTTTCTGCGATCGCAACGCCAGTCGCGGCCTGCTGCCGTGGATCCATTGTGTGGACCTTTGCGTTCACAATAATCAGATCGGCGAATAGTCTGCGCTGTTCGTGAATGGGAAAAGTTGGCGGCATCAGGATGGTCAGAGTAGCGAGAATGAGAAAGAGGTTGGTTTTCATTTGCAGTTCGAGGTGCTCATTACGCGTGGGCTATTTTAGCGATGTTACAAGCGGATCGGGCGTAGTGTATCATTGGCTCTCTGTTGAAAAGTAATATTCGTTGAGTCTCATCCCCCTGCGGTAGCGCGGCCTTAAGACGAATTCAAAGGTGAAGGCCCGATATCCTAAGGAGTAGCGCCGTTTCATTACAAGTGACTTAATCGAAGCTCGTTCCCGATTAGGCCTTCGGCGCGCGATTAGGCCTTCGGCGCGCGCCGACTCTATTTGTGGACCAACTAATCGAAAACCTGCAGGCAATTGTTGGACGCGATGCCGTTCTTTCCGCACCTGACGAGCTGATCGTTTATGAGTGTGACGGTCTTCCGCAACACAAGTACCGGCCAAGAGCAGTCGTCTTCCCCAGTTCAACTGAAGAAACATCTGCAGTGATGCGCGTACTCGCAGGCGCCGGCGTGCCCTTCACACCGCGCGGAGCGGGCACGGGTTTGTCAGGCGGCGCGCTCGCCCTCGACCGCGGCGTTGTGATCGAGATGGCCCGCATGCGTGAAGTGCTCGACATCGACGTTGATAACCGCACTGCTCGCGTGCAACCCGGTGTGGTCAACGCCCACGTGTCACGCGCCACGGCGAAATACGGACTGCATTACGTTCCCGACCCTTCGAGCCAGGGAACATGCACCATCGGCGGCAACATCGCCGAAAGCGCAGGTGGCATCCATTGCCTGAAGTACGGAACAACGACGGACCACGTGCTGGGGCTGCGCGTTGTCCTTGCGGGCGGAGAGATCGTCGATCTGGGAACGCCGAACGGGGAACAGTGCAGCTACGATCTCGTCGGTGTCTTCGTCGGTTCGGAAGGAACCTTCGGCATTGCCACTGAGGCAACGCTGCGACTGGTGCCGGTGCCTCCTGCTGTGCGTACGTTGCTGGCTGAGTTCGGCGAAGTAAATGATGCGAGCCACGCAGTCTCGGCAATCATTGCTGCCGGCGTAATGCCTGCCGCCCTCGAGATGATGGACCGAGAGATCATCCGCGCTGTTGAAGCTAGTGTTTTCGCTGCGGGCCTGCCGCTCGACATCGGCGCAGCTCTTCTGATCGAGCTTGATGGTCTCGAAGCAGGAATCGACGTCGAGGCAGAGCGAGTGCAAAGCATCTGCATCGACTACGGCGCTCGCTCCTGTCGTTTGGCCCGCGACGAAGCCGAGAGAAAAAAGCTCTGGGCAGCACGCAAAGGGGCTTTCGGCGCGGTGGGACGAATCTCTCCGGACTCGATGATTCAAGATGCGGTGGTTCCTCGATCCCGTCTGCCGGAAGTGCTTGCCGGTGCTTATGAGATCTCAGCGAAGTATCAACTGCGCCTGGCAAATGTCTTCCACGCGGGCGATGGCAACCTGCATCCGTTTATCTGTTTCGATTCGCGCTCACCAGACCAGGTGCTTCGTGTGAAAGAAGCCGGACGCGAGCTGATGGAGACGTGTGTGCGCGCAGGCGGCACGATCACAGGTGAGCATGGAGTGGGCCTGGACAAGCGAGACTTTCTGCCACTGATTTTCTCGCCAGATGACATGGATGCGATGCTGCGAGTTCGTTACGCCTTCGATCCTGCCGGGCTCTGCAATCCCGGAAAGATCATTCCGATGCTGAAGGGATGCGGCGAGGCCCGCGCAGTGGTTCGCACCACGGAGCAGACGGAGACGGCGGGATACGGCGACGCGGAGACACGGAGACGCCGTGAGGCGGAGACCCTGGAACGAGGGGACGCGGACAAGCGGTCAGTACCAATCATTCATCGTCAGCAACATTTCAATCCGGATGTGGCTTTCAGTCAGCTATCAGCGATTCTCGGCGGAACCAACGTCTCCGTCTCTCCGCTTCTCCCTGTGCCCGCGTCTTCGTCGCCTGCTCTCTCAGTAACGCCAGCCACGGTTGGCGAAGCCTCCGAAGTAATGAAACTGGCTGCGAGTGAAGGCTGGAAGGTCATGCCGGCGGGAGCCGGAACCTGGCTCGAGTCGGAGGATGCGGTCGTACCGATAAACTTGATTCTGAGCACCGCGCGCTTGAATCAGATCCTCGATCACGAACCCGCCGATCTCGTGGCCGGCGCCCAGGCCGGCGTCACGCTCACTGCTTTCAATCAAACTCTGGCTCAGGGCGGTCAATGGTTGCCGCTCGACCCGCCTGATGATGGCCGAGCAACGATAGGAGGTGTGGTCGCGACCGGGTTGGGCGGGAGGCAGCAGATTGGTTATGGCTCACCACGAGAGTTCGTGATTGGAATGCGGGTAGTTCTCGCTGACGGTCGCGTCGTGAAAGCCGGCGGCCGCGTTGTAAAGAACGTCGCAGGTTATGACCTCTGCAAGTTGTTTACGGGAAGCTACGGCACCCTCGGGCTGATCACTGAGCTGACTTTTAAACTGAGGCCGCGCCCGGCGAAAGAAGCTACACTTGTGGCCGTCGGAGGCTTGGACACGATGCTGGATGCGGCATGGTCAGTTTACAAGTCGTCACTCTTTCCTGTAGGGCTTGAACTTTTGTCAGCCGGCATCGCGCAGAAAATTGACCTGGATGTATCTTTCGAGAAGGTTGTCTTGCTCGCCAGATTCGCCGGCATCGAGAAGACCGTTGATTACCAACTTGAGTCTGCGTCAGCGCTGATCAG
>JBDTYQ010000176.1:0-3334 GCA_040005515.1 bacterium | reverse complement strand
TCGTCCCTTACTACAATAACTTCTTCAACACCTACCGGCTCGGACCCGAAGATGTGATCTCAGTCAACGTGTTCGGACAGGACCGCTACTCGCGTTCGGGTGTGATCATTCCGCCGAGTGGGCGAATCTCGCTCGCATTGATTCCTAAGGGCATCTTCGTCAACGGCAAGACCGTTGAAGAGGTCGCCGAAATGATCAAGAAAGAGTACGACGAGTACATCATCGAGCCGCAAGTTTCAGTTTCCCTCGAAAAGGGCTTCTCTTATCGATACGCAATTGTCGGCGATGTCGCCCAACCGGGAATTCGTCTGATGAGCAGACGCCTCACCGTCACCGAGGCAATTGGCGAAGCCGGCGGCGTGCTGCCGACTGGTAACAAGAGCAAGATAGTCGTGCTGCGGCGGCAGCCAACCGGAATGCTTGCGCAGATTCCGGTGAACGTTTCCGCTGTCTACAAAGGAAAGGTAGCGGACGACACCTACCTTGTCCCCGGCGATCAGATCATCGTCCCGGGCAACAAGTTTAAGACGTTCCAGAAGATCATGAGCCTGACGTCGGTCCTCAGCTTCGCCCGAATCTTTCACGGCGGCGTTTTCTAGCGTGGCAGCGGCAGGGCAGAAGGCAGCAGGAATCACGTTGTGAATTTATGTGGAGTAAGCAGCAAGGTAACAAGACCACTAACGCTAACCGCTTCAAGCCGCGTTCTGGTTTTCTTTCTTCTGACAACTTTCCAGCGCCTGCTGCCTTCCACCGCCTCATCACTTCCAGCTTATCTCTTCTGCCAGCAGCTTTCTGGTGCTTTCTGCTTTCCGCTTTACTCACCTCCACGGCCGTAGCGCAAAGCGGCGCCTGGAAGCGTCAACCCACTGGGTCGCTTGCCTGGCTACATGCGGTTTTCTTTCTCGATCAGAATCGGGGTTGGGTCGTGGGCAGTAGAGGCACTTTCCTCGCTACTGCAGATGGCGGCGCGACCTGGCAAGTGAAGCCTCGCCCCGCGGAGGATGTGTTGCGCGATATCTACTTTGTCGATGAGCTCAACGGGTGGGTTGTTTGCGAGCGCAATGTTTATGACCTGAAGACCAAAGACGAAGCGCGGACGTATCTGATGAACACTACCGATGGCGGCGCGAACTGGAAGCGCGTCGAGCTCAGTGGAGTGGATGTCAATGCTCGTCTTATTCGCGCAGTCTTCAGTCCAAGCGGACGCGGTTGGGCCTTCGGCGAAGGCGGCGCTGTCTACACATCGCCAGAGGCTGGGGAAAAATGGGTTCGAATCCAACTTCCGACGCGACACTTAATTCTCGGTGGAACATTTATCGACGACTATCGCGGCTGGCTGGTTGGCGCAGGCGGTACCATTTTACAAACGTCTGACAGCGGCGAGACGTGGCATCTGTCAGCCTTACTTGATGCGAAGGACGTGCGCTTCACCGCCACCTCTTTTTCCGATAACAGACGAGGTTGGGCGGTCGGCAGTGGCGGCAGCGTGTACCGGACAATCAACGGCGGCCGCACCTGGTCGGCGCAGACTTCCGGCGTCGCCGCTGACTTACTGGATGTGAAATTTTTTGACGCGTTTGAGGGCTGGGCTGTGGGTACCGACGGTACTTTGATCCATACGACCGACGGCGGTCAGCTGTGGACCGCCGAACAGAGCGGCACCACGCACCCACTCGAACGCGTGTTTTTTGCTGACCGTACTCACGGCTGGACGGTCGGCTTTGGCGGCACGATTCTGGCTTTAGTTCGCGCTGAAGCTCCCCGGCTAAATCGCCAAACTACCTCAACCCCATAACTGCATGAGGAATAGCGTGAAGAAATCCAATACAACTTACATTCGAAGACTGTTAAGCGTGGCTGCGATCAATCTGATTGTGGCTCTGACCGGCGCTGTCGGATCAGTTTCAGCACAAAGTGATCCGGGCACAGGCACTCCTGTCGTTAGACCCACACCGCAGGTCGTCCCGCAATCAGGCCCCGGTTCCCAGCTGGGCGCCACCTCGACGCGCGACCGACGTGCTGCTGATGAAGCGATGCAAGCAACACCAACAACTTCAGCTACCGAAGAATCCGCCAAAGTGAAGCCTGCGGACAACGTTGCTGCACCGCGCCCGGACTCTGCGACGCCAGGCGATGAGATGGATGTAACCGAAAATCCCCAGGAGCGTGCGCGTCTACAGTTGCGACTCGCAGGACAGCTCATCGCTGCCGGAAAGAATCAGGATGCGCTTGCGGAACTGCAGTTGATGAGTGAGGAGGATCGTTTTGATCCGCCACACTTCTACAACGTCGCCAATGCCATGGCGCGACTCGGGGCGACTGACGCGGCGATCAAAACCTATCGAAAAGCTATCGAACAGCGGAATGGGCACTACTCTCGTGCATTGAACAATCTTGGTGTGGTTCTGATGCGCCAGGGATTTTGGGACCATGCCTATGAAGCATTCCTCACGGCCTTGCGGCAGGAAAGTTTTCACTATGCCGAAGCCAGCTACAATCTCGGACGGCTCTACGAAGCTCGCGGCGAGGTTGATTTGGCAGTGCGCGAATGGCACCGGGCGGTTACGGTAGATCCCCAACATTCGGGAGCGAAGCTGGCGCTCGCCCGCATAGGCGCGGGGGAAAGCATCACGGTGGTCCCGAACCGAGCTCCTGGTCGAGTCACCGTCGAGAAGTCGTCTGGCGCGTCACGACGTCCGGCGGGTAACGAGTCGAGAAGCACCCTCAGTTCCTCCGGCGGCGCCCTGACTGTCGACGAAGACACCTTCAGCTTCCTGCAGCGCGCTCGATCTGCACGCGAGCGCAGTTTGTACCCGGAGGCCGTAACAAACTATCGCCGAGTGATTTCGCGGATGGGCGGTTATTTTTCCGCCGCAAACCTGGAGATGAGTTACGCGCTGATGAACTTGAAACGCAATGACGAGGCGATCGAAGCCCTCCTGCCGGTGGCCCAGAAAGACGGCACGCGTTTCCCGATCAGTTATTACCACCTCGGCCGGCTCTATGAGGCGCGCGGAGATCTGCCGCGGGCGGAAGAGAGTTTCGGCAAGGCTGCCGAGTTCTATCGAGGCAACAATTCTCAGTTCTTGCTTGATCTGAGTCGCGTGCGCGAGAAGCGTGGGAATCTATCAGGTGCGCTCGATGCTTTGGAACAAGCGATCAAGAGTGAAGAGCAGCGTGGTAAGAAACCGGAATGGTCTGCCGAACGCCTCGCGACGTTGCGGGGGAAGATGGCTGCCTCGCAGCCAAAGCAATAGAGCTGACTGCCAAAAAAACAAATTGCCAAGACGCTAAGAAACGCGAAGGGCGCCAAGCAAGAATAGAATCAGCCGCG
>JBDTYQ010000175.1:0-3375 GCA_040005515.1 bacterium | reverse complement strand
TGATCACTGGAGACGGAGTGATCACCGGAGACGGTGTGATAACCGGAGACGGTGTCATCACTGGTGACTGCATCATGACCAGTAATGGGGTGATAACCGGCGATGGCTTAGCTTTTCTACAAGTAAGCATGCTGCTGAATAGCACCTTACTCGGCGGCATGGTTCTCGGCGATGGTGTTATTACTGGCGACGGCGTCATTACCGGTGACGGAGTGATTACCGGTGATCTAACTCTTCAGGCCCAATCCGCAACGCTTGGCGGGGACGAGACTGAATCGATGCTGGTTATGATCGATGACGGCGTAGATTTCCTGGATTATTAAAAAAGCTTTCCCAATCTTGGTCGCGAGGGTTCAAGCTGACGGTGATACCTCTTATAAGTCTCCCTAGACCGCTACCTATACAGGCCACACTTGAGCAGGCCCCGCTTGATCCGGTGGATGTTTGCCCTTTGACTAAAGGGGAAGAAGCCGAAGCGCTGGAATTCCTTGCCGCTCAGCCGGTGCACAATGTTTACATGGCGGGTTTCATCCGCGACAACGGACTAGTCAGCCCTCTCAACCGTGGTACTTTTTACGCCTGCCGCGACGGCGCAGGGCTGCTCGAGGGTGTTGCGCTGATTGGCCACGTGACGCAGATGGATGTACGGACCTCGAGAGCCATGGAGGCCATTGCCACCGTTGCGCACACGTGTCCTTCGGTTCACGTCGTCATGGGCGAGCAGGCGACGGTGCACGACTTTTGGTGTCATTACTCAGCGGGTGGACAGGAAATGCGGGTCGCCTGCCGTGAGTTGTTGCTGGAACAGATACTCCCTATCGAAGCGGGTGATGCAACAGCCGGACTCCGTCTGGCAACCACCGAAGATCTTTCTCAGATCCTGCGTGTGCAGGCTGCTATGGCGGTAGCCGAATGTGGCGTGAACCCGTTGACAACAGATCCAGACGGCTTTCGCGCACGTTGCGCTCGACGAATTGAGCGCGGCCGCATTTGGGTTTTGGAAGAGAACGGCACGCTGCTCTTCAAGGCCGACATCATGGCTGAAACTTCTGAGGCAGTTTATCTCGAGGGTGTCTACGTAAACCGGCGACGCCGGCAACGCGGGCACGGGCGGCGTTGCCTGCTGACCCTTGGGCGAATCCTACTATCTCGCTCGGACACTGTTTGCCTTCTGGTCAACGAACGCAATGTGGCGGCCCAATCCTTCTACTACAGCGTGGGCTATAAACTTCGCAGCCTTTACGATACTGTTTTCCTGTATAAAGCAGAGCAACTGAGCGAAGACGATTAATTCGTCGAAGGACAGAGGCTATGGGCAGACAACGATTCGTCGCGCCGTACATGTGGGGAGTCATTGTTATCGGCGCTGCGATCCTCCTGTTGTCGCTATACCGCTTACCACTGTCTCGCCTCGACCTGCCATTTGCGATCCTCACCCTCCTCGTAGTCGCCGTCAGCTCAAGCGTCGTTATCAGAATCCCACTCGTTTCCGGCGGTATCACAGTCTCCGACACATTCATCTTCCTCACTATGCTGCTGTACGGCGGCGAAGCTGCTGTCCTGTTGGCGATGGGTGACGGGCTCTGTTCATCACTCCGAATTAGCCGGAAGCCGCGCACCATCCTCTTCAACTCAGCGGTTATGGCCTGCGCAACATTCCTTACCGTTTGGACCCTGCGCACCTGCTTCGGCCCAATTACAGAGTTGCCTCGTGCGGGCTACACCAGCGGCTTTATCGGCGCCATCTGGCTCATGGCGCTCACACAGTACGCGGCGAATTCAGGTTTGGTCGCGGCAGAAAAGTCGTTTAAGACAGAACAGCCCTTCTGGAAAACGTGGCGAGTTTTTTACCTCTGGACCTCGGTGACTTATATCGCGGGGGCATCGGCGGCGGGCATCATAGCAAAACTGATCGGCACCTTCGGTTTCTACGCTGTTACGCTCACCGCACCGATCGTCGCCATCGTCTATCTCACCTACCGGGCGTATCTGAGAAATATCGAAGCTTCTCAAGCCCAAGCCGCGCAAGCCGAGCGGCACGTGGAGGAACTTAACCACTACTTGAGTGAACTTAGGCGCGCGGAGGAAGAGCGTGACCGGCTCCTGGATCGCGAGCGACGAGCGCGGGCCGAAGCAGAGGCCGCCAACCGGATAAAAGACGAGTTCCTGGCGACGCTCTCGCACGAATTGCGCACGCCCCTCGCCTCTATTTTAGGTTGGGCCAACCTGTTGCGCGCCTCCGAGCCTGATGCGCCCCTGAGTTCACAGGGCCTGGAAGTGATTGAGCGCAACGCACAGAACCAGAGACAACTGATAGACGATTTGCTTGATGTGTCGCGCATCATCACGGGCCAGTTGCGGCTCGACGTCCACGAAGTCGATCTAACCAAAATTGTTTCTGACGCGGTTGAAGTTGTACGTCCGGCTGCGAACGCCAAGAGGATCCAGATCTCATGCGCGTTCAATCCTGCGCTTTGCCAAGTGTCGGGAGATGCCGTGCGCTTGCAACAAGTCGTGTGGAATCTGCTCGTCAACGCGGTGAAGTTTACGCCGCAAGGGGGGCGTATTGAGCTTACCCTCGAGCAAGTCGATTACCGCGCAAGAGTTTCGATTAGTGACAACGGCCAAGGCATCGACCAGGAGTTTCTGCCGCACGTTTTCGAGCGGTTCCGCCAGGCTGATGGCACAAGTACGAGAGCTCACGGTGGACTCGGATTAGGGTTGGCGATCGTGCGACACCTCGTAGAGGCCCATGGCGGTACCGTCGCGGCTGAGAGCCTTGGGGCAGGTCGAGGCTCAACCTTCACCTTTTCCTTGCCGCTTCCCGAAGTTCAAGCCGACGTGAGTGAAGGATCCGTTGAAGACCTCGTGCTTGAATCGCGCCCGCGAAAGACCGCCAAGGCATCGCTTCGCGGAGTGCGTGTCCTCGTCGTCGACGACGACACGGACGCGCGGCAAATGATCAGCGCTGTTTTAAGAGGTTCAGGAGCTGAGGTGAAAGCCTGTTGCTCAGCAGGGGAAGCTCTGACCGAGCTGCCTCAATGGCGACCCGACGTTTTGATGAGTGACATCGGCATGCCTTTTGAAGACGGTTACGACCTGATCCATAAGGTGCGAGCACTTAACGATGAAAGCGGAGGTCGCGTGCCCGCCGCCGCATTGACAGCTTATGCCCGGGATGAAGATCGCACGCGCGCGATCGCGGAGGGCTACCAGATGCACATAGCTAAACCCGCGAGCTCGGCAGAATTAGTAGCCGCCGTGGCCACGCTTGCTAGAGCAGGTCTCTGAGCGGCCCGGTTCTATCTGCAGCCCCCTATCGCACCTCTGACCTCATTATTGCCTGCCTCAACACTGCCGTATAGTTCTCTCTGC
>JBDTYQ010000174.1:0-3396 GCA_040005515.1 bacterium | reverse complement strand
GAGAATCGAGACTTGTTTCTGGGAACGGTCAAGGCTTTGGCTGCCGCGATTGACGGCAAGGATCCTTACACACGAGGACACTCGGAGCGAGTCTCCCGAGTTTCAATCGCGATTGCGCAGCGCATGGGACTCTCGGATGAAGAGTGTGAAAAAATTCGGGTCAGTGCGTTGTTGCACGACGTGGGCAAAATCGGCATCGATGACAAGATACTGAAGAAGCCCTCGGCCTTGACCGATGAAGAATTTGAGATCATGAAGCAGCATCCCCAGAAGGGTTACAAGATCCTGTCGCAGATCCCGGAGATCAAGGAATTCCTCCCCGGAATGTACATGCACCATGAAATGGTCAACGGAAAAGGCTATCCGCAGGGGCTGACCGGCGACCAAATTCCGGTGATGGGACTAATCGTCGCTGTGGCCGACACGTTTGATGCAATGACGACAGACAGACCATATCAACAGGCGATGAAGTTCGAGGATGCCGTCGCCAGGATCCAGAGTTTTGTCGGCACACGGTATGACGCGAAAGTCGTCGCCGCATTTACGGCAGCGTGCAACGACGGACAGATTCGGCCGGGTTCAGTGAAACTGAAAAAGCGCGCGCCGCTCGCAACGCCCCAGCCATCAACGGAAATGAGTAACGAACTCTTGCCAGTCGCATAAACCTCCGCACGGAATACACCGTGCCGTCAACGCTACCGCGCAGCCGCGTCCTTTTTGTGAGGACGCGGCTGTTGCGCTTATAATCAAAGACTTCGAACAACCTGATTTCGCGAACCTAGTGCGGTTGGAAAAACTTTATGGCGCTTTTTTGGAAACGCAAAGCCAAGGATCAATTTGTAACGCTCGGATTGAATGAGCCACGTGAGCAGACGCCGAAAGATATTCCCGCTGATTCGACGGGTCCACAATCGAAAACCACAGAGCAGCTACCCCGCCCCGTACCTGCTCCGCCAGCTCTCGATATTCCTGACCTCCAGCCAGTTGTAACTGGGGCCGCGCCCACTCCACAGGTTCCGGAGTTTAAGCCTTCTGAACCATCTTCAGTCGCGAACGCTCCGGCGAAGGTAACTCCGCCAACTAACCGCGAGAGTGTTGCGGATTCTGGAGTGCAGGAGAAGGCGGTCCCTCGCCGACCTGCTTTCGCTACTTCCGTTCTCGGGTTGAACCTTTCAATCGAGGAACTCCAGGCGCAAGAGGCAGCTCTCGAGCAGGAGTTCTCGGCACGTTTTCGTCGCGCTGTGACCGCTACCCGCGAGAGCCTGTCCGGGCGACTCGATAGTGTCTTCCAGGGACTCAAGCAGATAGACGAGAACCTGCTGGACGAACTGGAAGAGGCACTGATCGGCGCCGACATTGGTGTGGCCACCACCCAGCACATTCTGGAGACTGTTAGGCGGGGAATCGCTCGTAAACAGATCAACGACCTCGATGCTCTAAAGCAAGCGATCAAGACAGAACTTCTGCGCATCCTACGCGCTTCCGAGAATCAGGGTGTCGCTTCCGAGACAAGCATTCCCGACGATGTGCTGCCATACGTGATGATGATCGTCGGCGTGAATGGTGTCGGCAAAACCACAACGATCGGAAAACTTGCACAGCGGATTAAAGCTGAAGGCAATGAGGTGCTGATTTGCGCGGCCGATACGTTTCGCGCCGCCGCGTCCGATCAGCTTGCGATTTGGGCAGAACGTACGGGCGTGCCTTTGATTCAACAGAAGCAGGGAACTGACCCGGCAGCGGTTCTCTATGATTCGTTGAAAGCAGCAAAGGCCCGCGGTTCCGATGTGCTGATCGTAGATACAGCCGGACGGCTGCACAATAAATCGAACCTGATGGCGGAACTCGAAAAGATGAAGCGTGTGGCCGGCCGAGAAGTTTCCGGTGCGCCTCATGAAACTCTGCTTGTTGTCGACGCCGTGACTGGACAGAACGGTCTCGAACAGGCGCGGCAGTTTTTGAAAGTCGCCGGCGTCACCGGCATCGTGCTTACAAAGCTCGACGGAACGGCCAAGGGCGGCATCGCTGTGGCAATCGCGAATGAACTGAACCTGCCAATTCGCTATGCCGGCATCGGCGAGAAGGTTGACGACCTGGTTGTCTTCGATCCCGAGCTATACGTGAACGGCTTGTTTGAGTAGCACGAACGAGGAGTGTCACGAAACGAAGAGGAAACCCTACCGGCCCATTCCCGATCGGATATGCAACTGCCAACCGCTAAAGCCCAACAATCAGACGACGCAACCGAGCTTGATCGCCGCATGATGGCGCGAGCTTTGGAGCTCTCCGCTAAAGGAATTGGTCTGGTGAGTCCCGGCCCGCTCGTCGGCTGCATCATTGTCACTAGCGACGGGGCGATCGCCGGCGAAGGTTTCTACGTCTACGAAGACCTCAAGCACGCGGAGACGATTGCGTTAGAGCAGGCCGAAAATAAAGCAAAGGCCGCGACAGCGTATGTCACGCTCGAACCTCACGCACATCACGGTCGCACACCACCGTGTACGGATGCCTTAATCGCCGCGGGCATTAGTCGTGTTGTCGCCACAAGTGAAGATCCGAATCCTAAAGTCTCGGGAAGAGGGTTCGCCCATCTGCGCGCAGCGGGGATCGAGGTTTCGAGTGGCTTAATGGCGCGCGAGGCGCAGCGTCTTAACGAAAAGTATTTGCACTACATGAAGACCGGGCGGCCGTTCGCGCATCTAAAACTGGCTACCTCTCTCGATGGCAAGATCGCGACG
Source organism: bacterium (assembly GCA_040005515.1). Lineage (GTDB taxonomy): Bacteria > Acidobacteriota > Blastocatellia > Pyrinomonadales > Pyrinomonadaceae > PSRF01. The sequence goes on along the minus strand of JBDTYQ010000174.1, from coordinate 658 downwards.
CGCAAGGGCGATTCGCACTGGATTACCGGGACGGAATCCCGCGCGCGTGTCCAGGATTTGCGGCACGACTACGATGCAATACTGGTCGGCGCCGGCACAGCAATCTCCGATGATCCACTACTGACCGATCGCTCAGAACGCGCGCGCAGAAGACCTCTGCTCCGCGTAATACTTGATGAGCGTCTCGAACTATCGACCGACTCCCAACTCGTGAAAACGGCGAAGGAATCGCCCTTGCTGATCTTCAGCGGGGAAAACGCGGACGCCAGGAAGGCCGCAGACTTGGAAGCGCTTGGTGTTGAAATCATCCGCGACGAAAAAGGCGGACGGGATTTGCCGGAGGTGCTGATGGAGCTTGGCAAGCGGGGATTCCAAAGCGTTCTCGTCGAAGGCGGCGCGGGGGTCGCGAGTGCGATGCTGGAGGCTGGTCTCGTTGACAAGGTTACCTTCTTCATTGCGCCGATGATCATTGGCGGCCGAGAAGCACCTAATGCCATTGGCGGCGCGGGCGCGGAACGAATTGCGGACGCAATAGATCTTCAGAATTTGGAAGTCTCCCAACGAGGCGCTGACTTCGAAATCACCGGATACCCGGTAAGAAAGGATCAGGGATCTAAGGATGAAGGATCAAGGATCAGGGATGACGGACGAAGGATGA
>JBDTYQ010000173.1:0-3471 GCA_040005515.1 bacterium | reverse complement strand
CAGGTGAGAGCGGCGGGTAAAGTCATCTTACGCTACCTTGCTTTCTTTGCAAACAGAGGGTGTAAATTTAACTGTGTAAACGGCCATCGAAGGGATCACACTAGGGAGACCAGATGGCAATCGACCTTAAGCTCGTAGACAAGTTACTGGCTGACTACAAGAGACCAGAAGATATCATTGGCGAAAATGGGCTGCTGAAGCAACTCACCAAGGCGCTGCTGGAGCGCGCGATGCAGGCTGAAATGACCGGCCATCTCGGCTATGAGAAGCACGACCCGGTGGGTCACAACAGCGGCAACTCGCGCAACGGCGCGACGAGCAAGACGCTGAAGGGCGACTTCGGCGAGATAGAGCTGGAGACACCGCGGGACCGCAACGGCAGCTACGAGCCGCAGATCATCGGCAAGGGGCAGCGGCGGTTTACCGGTTTCGACGACAAGATTCTCTCGATGTATGCGCGCGGCATGTCGACGCGCGAGATCCAGGGGCACCTGGAGGAGATATACAAAGTGGACGTGAGTCCGGCGCTGATTTCCAACGTCACCGAGGAAGTGATGGAGGAGGTCAAGAGGTGGCAGAGCCGGCCGCTGGATGCGGTGTATCCGATCGTCTATCTGGATGCACTGGTGGTGAAAATCCGCGATAACGGACACGTGCAAAACAGGGCGATTTACGTGGCCATTGGCGTAAATATGGAGGGCATCAAAGAGGTATTGGGGTTGTGGGCCGGGCAAGCCGAGGGCGCCAAGTTCTGGCTGCAGGTGCTGACCGAGCTGAAGAATCGCGGGGTGAATGAGGTCTACATAGTTTCGATTGATGGGCTGAAAGGGTTTCCGGAAGCAATCGAGACCGTGTTTCCAGAAGCTCAGGTGCAGTTGTGTATTGTGCACCAGGTGCGCGGGTCGTTGAACTTTGTATCGTGGAAGCATCGCAAGCAAGTGGCTGCGGACCTGAAGCCGATTTACCGCGCCAGCACAGTGGAGCAGGCCGAGCAAGGGCTGGCCGAGTTCGGTGTGAAATGGGACAAGGCGTATCCCACCATCAGCCAGATGTGGCGCAGCAACTGGGAGCATCTGACGCCGTTCTTCGCCTATCCGGAAGACATTCGCAAGGTCATTTATACGACCAACGCCATCGAGTCGCTGAACATGTCGCTGCGGAAAGTGATCAAAATCAGAGGTTCGTTTCCGACCCAGGAGGCTGCTTTCAAATTGCTCTACCTGGCCTTGAAACATATTGCCAAAAAATGGACCATGCCGGTGAAAGACTGGAAAGCTGCTCTGCAGCGCTTCGCGATCCTGCGCGGCAACCGTGCGCCAAAGGAGGTGCTGAGGTAGGCCTCGACCGCAAACGAAGAAATCGGAACAGGAGCGTTTCTGGAAAGGGGCTCTGCCCCTTGCCCCGAGATTTAACGCTTTTGGGCCAGGATTTCCTGGACCGGGAGGCGAGTTGTGCTCGCACTCCCGGAATCCCGGCCTCTGAGTCGGCGCTCGGGTTGCGTCTCCGCAGAGCCCTACCCTCCGCTCAGGTCCGTTCAGTCTACCAGGGATGCGCAGATAGAAATTTGCGGCCGTTTACACAAAATGCTTGACACCGCCGAACGGCTCGGAATCGAACAGGCAAGATTGGACAAAAGTGCGCCAACTGTGAATTTGCACCAAAGCCAGGTGGACTACTCATAGTATGCTAACGCTATGCTTTTCCTAGTTCCTCTCGCCGTCCTCCTCCTCCTCCTCCTTTTTATTTCGGGGTTCCGGGTCGCAAAGGAGTATGAACGAGCCGTTGTGTTTCGCCTTGGACGCTACACTGGTTTGCGCGGACCCGGGCTGTTTTGGCTGATTCCACTCGGTATAGAGACTCAAACGCGCATTGATCTTCGCGTTGTCACGAATCCCATCGAGCAACAGGAAACTATCACGCGAGATAGCGTGACGGTGAAAGTCAACGCGGTGCTCTGGTTCCGAGTTGACGACCCTCAAAAGGCCGTTATCGTCGTTGAGAATTTTAGAGCCGCCGTACAGCAGGTTGCGCTCACAACATTGCGCAACGTCATTGGCCAGCACGACCTTGATGAAGTACTAAAGGCGCGAGACAAAATCAACACGCTGTTGCGAAGCAACATCGTAGATGTCACCAAGCCGTGGGGAATCGTTGTCGAACTGCTTGAGATGAAAGATGTAGAGATTCCGCAAGATATGCAGCGCGTTATGGCGATGGAGGCGGAAGCAATTCGCGAAGAACGAGCACGGATCATAAAGGCTGAAGCTGAACTTGAGGCTTCGCAGAAGTTGGCCGACGCAGCACACTTAATGGTCGGAAATCCTGCTGCGCTGGAGTTGCGACGTATGCAGATGGTCGCGGAAGTTGGCGCAGAAAACAACACGACGACCGTGGTCATGTTCCCAGCGGATTTTGTTCATTTGGCGGGCAATCTGTCGAAGTATCTGGAAGGCAAAGGCTCTGCTTGAACGCTCCCCGCCAATCTATTACCTGTCATCTTGAAGTTCAGTCACCCGCGCTAGAACCGTACCTCGGCAAACGAGAGAATCCCACTCGTGTCACCAGTGCGTACCCGTTCGGCGCGCCCCGGCAGTTGAGCGATAATTCAGCGAATGCCTAAGCTGATCCGTTACAACGGTCTGACAATCGCCCTTCTATCATTATTTGCAGTCAGTTTTATAGGGCAGAGCTTAACCGGCCATGCTCGATACAACGAAGACCAACACGATCACGGCAGATTTGAGATCACGTATATCGAGTACATCAGGAGCTCCGCCTTCGTTGAAAGTGTGTTCGAGAACTGGGAGAGTGAATTCCTCCAGATGGCCGTTTACGTATGGCTGACGAGCTTCCTTTATCAAAGGGGCTCGGCCGAGTCGAAAGATCCAGACAGGCCAGAGGAGGTTGACGAGGACCCAGAAACCCACCGGTCGGATTCGAAAGCGCCGTATCCGGTTCGTGCTGGTGGACTGCTGCTCAAGGTGTACGAGAACTCGCTGGCACTCTCTTTGTTCGTGCTGTTCGTGGTGTCGTTCGTCCTGCATTGGTTAGGAAGCTATGGGAAAACCTGCCACGAACAATCAATGCACGGCGAGACCTGTTCGACGCTTTTTAGACATCTCGGAAGTTCGACGTTCTGGTTTGAATGTTTCCAGAATTGGCAAAGCGAATTCCTTTCGATAGCTGTTCTGGTCGTCCTCTCCGTTTTCCTGCGCCAGAAAGGTTCTCCTGAATCTAAACCGGTACACGCCGCGCACACCGAGACGGGTAAGTAATTGTCGCGCAAAAAGCACCACGTGATTACGTTCCGGCGTCTCAGGTTTGTGAAGAGGATTGGGATTACAATGATGTTCGCGTTCTGTGTGGCCGCGCAGACCGTAGAACCAGAAATGACCGCCGACCGGCCTGGGTTTCACAATTCTACGCATTTAATAGGGCAAGGCGTTGTTCAGGTTGAGAATGGGTTCGGTC
>JBDTYQ010000172.1:0-3539 GCA_040005515.1 bacterium | reverse complement strand
CCGCGAGCACCAGCGCCACATCAATAGCTTTCTGCTCAACCACGACGCGCATGAACTGTTCCGCCTGAAGGGTGATCTGATAAATGTGCGACTGGCCGCCGGCGATCTCGCGCTCGACGGGCTGACCCGGAACGAGCGTCTGCGCCTCTGGCGCGACCTGGGCCGGTGCGCTCAGGCAAAGACATAAGATCACAAATAAAAGAGCGAGAATTCTGCTCATGGTATTTCTCCTTCTGCAACAGACGGCAGACGGTAATGCAAGGCGGTTCCCCATCTGGGCGGCTCTAATTAACTCGACCCGATCTTAATACCGGATTTCAGAGCCCGATCCCCTCAAGGAATCAGGAAAGCGGATATATGTAAGTGGACGTTATACCTTAATGCGCTCGGAAGGGAATGTTTCCACGCGGACACACCCAACTACGCCGAAGGCGTCCGCCGGGTACCGGCCAGGGATGTTTCAACCCTGGGATCAGATTCGCGATGGACAATTAGTCTCTGAAGGAGTTTGCGGAGTTCGTCTTCCCCAACTCCTTCGGCGTTTTGTATCGTGGAAATTACTTGAACCCAGGGTTGAGCTAACCCTGGGGTATAATCTAGCAACGTTTCGGCGTTAAGACTTGTTCAATGGTGTTCCAGCTTGATGACGTGAACCAGTATCTCACTATTAGCTGTGACAGCCGTCTCTTTCTTTTCCTGATCACGTTGCACCGTCGGCGCTGCGGATGAGTGTGATTTCAGAAATTGGTTGACCGCAGTTCTCAGTCCAGGACTGCTGACGACTCCGCGGTCTTTAGAGTTGGCTAAGCCCTTGATTGCTTCCATCTCAGGCACTTCCTGCACAGCCCACACTATCCAAATCTTTTCCGTGCCCTGCTCCTCATCGAATTGAAACCAACTCTGCTGAGGAATCTGAATGTCCTGATGTTCCGTCACAAGTGCCGAGCCGTTGTTGGCCGTCTCGGATGGAAACAAAACGTTATAGGTAGGAGTTTCGTCAGCTCCCGCTGGGCCCTCATTCAACAAATAAAGACGCCCGCTCTGCGCGCTGGTGAGATGCAATCGAATTCTATAATCCTTTTCGAAATTAATGTCGTCTCTGAGCCGGAAGGGATCCTGATAAGCCTTACCATCGCGATACTTCTGCACCGTTATCCAGTAGCTTAACGTGCGTTCCGTGGTTCTTGCTGGAGCAGAAAGGGCAGGCGTCGATCCTCTGCCCTGCCAGAGTACGGCGCTGACAATCCCGACACCTGCTAGCACGAGGGCTGCCACCGCTACTACTACCGTCGTCCGAATTGTGGTCGGCGCTTCCGTCGCAGCGCCCTTGGTTGTGAGTTCTGCGCTTGAGTGTGGCGGCGTTGAACGCTCGAGTTTCTGTGCGAATGACAGCTCCTCCTTTAAGATTTTGAGGTCGATCAATAGATCGCCGATCGTCTGATAGCGCTCGTTTGGATCTTTGCGCAACGCCCTACTAATTATTCTTTGAAGCTCGGCGGGAAGTTCGGGTGCGTACTCGTCAAGCGGCGGAGGGTCCTTCTCTAGAATTGACACGAGCGTGTCGACTCCCGTAGCGGCTGCGAAGGGCATGCGACCGGCGGCCATTTCATACAGCACAATGCCGAGGCTAAATATGTCAGTCCTGTGGTCCAGAACCTGACCGCGCGCTTGCTCGGGCGACATGTAGTCAACCGTTCCCAGCACAGTTCCGGGCTTGGTGTGCCCTCGTAACATGGTCCCCACTTCGGAATCTTCCGTATTCGATTGACCAGATTTCTGGGTCAGCTTGGCCAGACCGAAATCAAGAACCTTCACGTAACCGTCAGGCCGCAGCATGATGTTTTCCGGCTTGATGTCGCGATGGACCAACCCGGCTGCGTGCGCAGCCTGCAGTGCACTTGACACTTGAATAGCGACGTCGAGAACGTCCGCCAATTTCAAGCGCACGCTCCTCATGCGTTGCTTGAGCGTTAGACCGTCAATGAACTCGGTGGCAATGAAGTGAACGCCATTCGTCTCGCCGATTTCATGGATCGTTATGATGTTCGGGTGATTGAGAGATGAAGCAGCCTTGGCTTCCTGGATAAAGCGGCGCAGCAGGTCCTTGTGATTGGTGAACCGCGCGGGGAGTAACTTCAGCGCAACTTTGCGATCGAGTTTCGTATCACTTGCAAGATAGACTTCACCCATTCCGCCTTTTCCGAGTGGCGCCACTATTTGATAGTGTCCCACGACTTGTCCGGCCACGAGCACCGGCTGGGTATCCGCCATCAATTCGGCTGCGGCCTCAAAGGCTGGCGAATCAATTGGACTGTCCGGTCTCTCGTGCGCGGCAATGAGTGACTCTACTGCGACAGCCAGCGCTGGATTCGAATCCCGAACCCGGGCCATAAAATCGGCCCGCTCCTGTGGCTCAAGGTCGGCAGCCTGGTGAAAGAGATCCTCGAGTTGCTGCATGCTTTCGGGGGTTTCCATGTTCCTAAGCGGCAATCTCGCGTCGCAACCAGGCGCGGGCAAAACTCCAATAGCGCTCCGTTGTGGCGTGTGACAAACTCATTACCTGCGCGGTCTCCTCTATATTAAGACCTCCGAAGAAGCGCAATTCGACAACTCGGCTGTGTTGGGGATTAGTTGCGGCTAACAACTGCAAAGCATCATCGAGCGCTAGCAGCTCCACCTCAGGTTTGCGGCCGAAGCGTTCAGCCGCAGTAAGAGATAATCGCAATTGGTCGCCGCCGCGCTTTAACGCCAGGCGCTTGCGCGCGTGGTCGACCAGAATGTCGCGCATCACCTTCGCTGCCAGCCCAAAAAATTGCGCGCGATTTTCCATCGAGATACTCGACTGGTCAGCCAGGCGGACATAGGCTTCGTGAACCAGAGCGGTGGCCTGAATCGTGTGTGGTCCGCCCTTGCGGCGGAGATAACTTGCCGCCAGTTTTCGGAGCTCGTCATAGACGAGAGGAATCAACTCATCAAGCGCAGCTTTGTCGCCGCTGCCCCACTTTACCAGCAGTTGAGTAATGCTCTGATCTGGGCGTTTTGCCGACTCCGTCATCTGGGCTCGCAAGGCGTAGCGACGAACCGCCACTAGGAGGGGGCCTCATCCGGCCGGTGGGGTAAATACCAACGAAGAACCATTATTGCACGAAAGCCGTAAATTCAGGCTTTGCTTATAGACTTTAGTAACGATCGTTAACCGCAGCTCTAGGATTAGGTCTGGTCTGCTAATAACCATCGGACTGCGGCAACATTCGACGGTCTGCCAACTGTTGGAGGTCAAATGGAAGGCCTTAGATTTCAATCAAGAATGGGAATCGAGCGACTCCAGGTGAATCTATAACTACTTTGCTATTTTGCCCTTCAGAGTACCATAGAGAAGTCGTCGAATCTGACAGGATAAAGAGTTGGAGTTGCTCTAAAGAGGCTGACCTCGCTGGACCAGACCGGCTCATCTTGCTAAGTTGTTATGCTGTTGTGCTTAGGATTTGGAGGCGGCGATCGGAATCGAACCGATGAATAAAGGTTTTGCAGAAATTATC
>JBDTYQ010000171.1:0-3640 GCA_040005515.1 bacterium | reverse complement strand
AGAATGACCGCCCAACGTTCGTGTCGGGGTCTGGCCGGTGAAAACCTGCGAACTGATTCCTCGCGCGAAACTCTTCGATTCAATGAATAGGCTGGCATTTCAGTGGCGTCCTCGCTCCGAAATTTCTTAGAACGCTAATAAGTCGGTTTGAAGTAAGGATTCCTTACAGGCGGGACACTATTTTGGAGTGCGGTGACCTGTCACCGCTTTAATCGGTCGCGACCTGTCGCGGCCGCCGGTTGGGTTGAAATTGCGGAAAGCCTTGGGCGTCAAGCCGCCCAGGGCCAAAGCGGTGACAGGTCGCCGCACTCCAAAGAGTTACCCCTTACCCGATTCACCGCTCTGCTGGAGCAACTTGGCGACTAAACCAGTCCATCCGGTTTGATGGCTCGCACCGAGACCCCAACCGCTGTCGCCATGAAAGTATTCGTGGAAAGGAACGTGGTCGCGCCAATTCGCGTCTGTTTGAAACTTCTCTACCGCGCCAAATACAGGTCGTCGCTCATCTGCATCAAGCAGGAAGATTCGGGACAGCCGGCGCGAAATCTCGGCCGCGACTTCCCAAAGCGTCATCATCTGGCCCGATCCTGTGGGACACTCGACCTTGAACTCGTCTCCAAGGTAGCGATGAAACTTTTGGAGCGATTCGATCAACAGATAGTTGAGTGGAAACCAGATCGGCCCGCGCCAATTGGAGTTGCCACCGAACAGCCCGGTGCTGGACTCAGCCGGTTCGTAATCGACGCGGTGCTCGGTGCCATTAACTTCCAGCACGTACGGATTGTCCTTGTGGTAACGCGAAATCGCGCGGATGCCAAAGGTTGAAAGAAACTCATCCTCATCAAGCATGAACCGGAGCACGCTGCGCAACTGGTCCTGGCTAACGATCGACAATAGCCGGCGCTCTTCGTTTCCCGGGGTGCGCATACAAGCCACGTTCTCCGTTAGATCTGGTCGGTGATTTATGAACCACTCCATCCGTCGCTTAAAATCAGGCAACTGATCGAGCAGTTCAGGCTCCAGCGTCTCAACTGCGAAAAGCGGAATTAAACCAACCATCGAACGCACTTTCATCGGCAACGGTTTGCCCTCAGGCAGGTGCAGCACGTCATAGAAGAAACCGTCCTCGTCATTCCAAAGCTTGATGTCTTCATCGCCGCGATTGTTCATTGCCCGTGCGATAGAAAGGAAGTGCTCCCAGAATTTGCTCGCGACGTCTTCGTAGGACTGATCCTCCTTTGCGAGTTCCATCGCAATCGCCAGCAGATTAAGCGCGTACATCGCCATCCAGCTCGTTCCGTCTGATTGGGCAATGTGGCCGCCGGTTGGCAGTTGCGCACTCCGATCGAAGACTCCGATATTGTCCAGGCCAAGAAATCCCCCCTGAAAAATGTTCATTCCCTCAGCGTCTTTGCGATTCACCCACCAGGTGAAATTAAGCAACAACTTTTGAAACACGCGTTTTAGGAAGACAGTGTCGCCAACACCGAGTCGCTTCTTCTCAATCTTGTAGACGCGCCACGCGGCCCAGGCATGCACTGGAGGATTAACATCGCCAAAGGCCCATTCATAGGCAGGTAACTGACCGTTCGGATGCATGTACCACTCGCGCAGCATCAGAATCAGTTGTTCTTTCGCAAACTCCGAGTCGACGATTGCCAGCGGCACGCAATGAAACGCGAGGTCCCAAGCGGCATACCAGGGATATTCCCACTTGTCGGGCATCGAGATCACATCGGCGTTGTAGAGATGTTTCCATTCGTGATTACGGCCCTTCACTCTCTCTGCTGGAGGCTTCGGCGCGCCAGCGTCGCCATCGAGCCACTGCTCGACCACATAGTGATAGAACTGTTTTGACCATAGCAGCCCCCCCATCGATTGACGCATTACGTTGCGAGCGTCAGGGGAAAGATCCTTGGGAATGACTTCGTTGTAAAATTCGTCCGCTTCGCGAATGCGATCAGCACAGACCTTGTCGAAATCAGCGAACGCATCGTTGCTCTTTGTCGACTGCTTGTTGGTCAAACGCAGGCGAATAGTCGCCGTCTCGCCGGCCGCAATATTCAGCAAATAATTTGCAGCGGCTTTCGTTCCTACCTGCTCTAAATTTACGGCATCCTGCGCTCCATAAACTACGTAGTCGTTGATTCCGTCTTTAACGTACGGTGTCGCGTTAGGTGCATTGAACAGTTTCTGCGAGTTGGTTTCATTTTCAGTGAACAAGAGTTCAGGTGAGCCTTCGCAGTAAAGCCAGCGGCGTCCGAGTTCGGCATGATCGAGTTGAATCTCATCCGAGTTAGTCTTTCTCAAGCTAGGTCGCGGCGTCTTCCCCTGGTCCCAAGACCAGTCGTTGCGAAACCAGACGGTGGGGAGCACGTTCACTTGAGCCGCTTCCGGTCCACGATTTACAACACTGATTTGAATCAGAATGTCTTCAACGTCAGCTTTCGCATACTCGACGAACACGTCGAAGTAACGGTCCTCGTTGAAAACTCCGGTATCGATCAGCTCAAACTCAGAAGCGAGCTTACCGCGGCGGCGGTTCTCTTCGACGAGCTGCGCATAAGGAAATTCGGCCTGCGGATACTTGTACAAATATTTCATGTACGAGTGCGTCGGCGTTGAGTCGAGATAGAAGTAATACTCCTTGACGTCTTCGCCGTGATTGCCTTCGTTTCCGGTCAGTCCAAAGGCGCGCTCTTTCAAAATCGGATCGCGACCATTCCAAAGCGACAGTGCGAAGCAGACCGTTTGCCGGCGATCGCAAATGCCTGCTAGGCCATCTTCATTCCAGCGATAAACCCGCGACCGCGCGTGATCGTGCGGGAAGTAGTCCCAGGCGGTGCCATACGCGCTATAGTCTTCGCGCACGGTGCCCCAGGCGCGCTCGCTCAGGTATGGACCCCAGCGCTTCCAGTGTTTGGTTCGTTGACGCGATTCTTCGAGCCGCTGCTCTTCGGCGGCTGGTGTTGTAGGTTTGTTCGTTCTTTTTGGCATTTGTCCTTTTACTCTCTTCAATAGTCGATAGAATCATGCGGCTCGTAGCTCGGTTAGTCCGCACTCCGGGCAGGTGTGGGCTTCTTTGAGCGCGCCACCGAAAGCTGAATCCACCAACCCCGAGTCGTTCATTCCGTAATCAACCTTCATCGCGTGGTGATTCATCTCAGCTCCGCAGTCAGGGCAAATCATTTTGTTCGTCTGCGTCATGGCGTTTGACCTCCGCTCTCGAGAGTAGTCGCGTGCATTTCCGCAACCTTACATGCGAGTTTTATCCAACCCGGTCAGACAGAGATGTATTCTCGTCCGTGTCTCAAGACTTTGCTCATCCAGGCCAGTTCACCAAGAAACTTGTCGATACGTCTGACATAAGCATCGTCCAGAATCTTACCGTCTTCAGCGAACAGCTTCTGGGCTCCTGAGAAATTGCCATCCCAGAAAATCGATACCAGACCTAGCTCTCTCAACACTGGTAAAAGGTTCTCGATGACTCGCGTCCCTCCGAGACCACCGGCTGAGACGCCACACACGCCAACTGCTTTGTGAACATACTCCTTCAGATTCGAGTCAAGCACATGCTTGAGCAGCCCGGGATAGCCGTGGTTATACTCCGGCACAATCAGAACTAATCCATCAGCGCGGG
>JBDTYQ010000170.1:0-3645 GCA_040005515.1 bacterium | reverse complement strand
AACCTAGTCGATGTCCGAAGTCATAGCAAGGAGCGATTATCGATGCCGGGTTAGCAATTTGTGGAGGCTGTTTCGCATGAGGATGTCAAAACGTTTGTAAGAAGGTTGAGTAATCCAAAGCCTCATCGTGAACGCAGTGAAGCAAGACCGGTGTCTCGAGGTTGGAAGGCGGCCTTGCCCCGCTCGTTCGAAAAGCATTTTCCTCGCAGTAACTAGTGATGTGATGAGTCACTGAAGATGAAACACAGCACAACTCTGATTGTCACGTCGATCGCTGGACCAAACGGTGTCCTCAAGACATTAGCCCGTGGCGCTGAAGAGCACGGTTGGGAGTTTATCGTGATCGGCGATGAAGCCAGCCCCGCAGACTTCAACCTTCAAGGCTGCCGCTTCTTCGGTCTCAAGGAACAATACGAGACATTGCTGAAGCTCGCGCGGTTGTGTCCCACTAGACACTACGCTCGGAAGAACCTCGGATACCTTCTGGCTGCGCGCGCAAACGCAACAATCATCGTTGAGACCGATGACGACAACATTCCCTACGAAGCATTCTGGAGCAATCGCGAGCGAAACCAATCCATCAGTACAAGGGACGGTATTGGTTGGGTGAATGTCTATCACTATTTCTCGGACGCTGAGATCTGGCCCCGCGGCTTTCCTCTCGCCCGGATCAAAGATCAAATCTCTGCATTTGCGTCGCTGCCTGTACAGTACCTTGACTGTCCGATCCAACAGGGTCTGGTGAACGAGAACCCTGACGTTGATGCGATCTATCGTCTTGTATCAACGCTGCCGCAGTCCTTCCGACGCGATCGTCGGATTGGCTTGACGAAGGGCGCGTGGTGTCCCTTCAGCAGCCAGAACACGACTTGGTGGCGTGATGTATTTCCGCTGATGTATCTGCCAGCGTTCTGTTCGTTCCGCATGACGGACATTTGGCGCAGCTTTGTGGCGCAGCGTATTGCCTGGGCCAATGATTGGGGCGTGATGTTCCACGAGCCGACACTTTGGCAGGAGCGTAACGAACACGATCTGCTGCGCGACTTCCGTGACGAGATTCCGGGTTATCTGCACAACGAGTCAATCCGCGAAGCGTTGGAAAAACTTTCGTTGCGTTCAGGTGTCGATCGGCTCGGTGAGAATTTACAGATGTGCTACGAGCAGCTTGTCAGTATGGCGTTGATTGATCGGAAGGAGCTTGCGTTGGTTGCTGCGTGGCTTGAGGATCTAGAGCTGACTTCGCTCTGATTAGGAGCGGAATGTTTATAGAATTGAGCAACCCAATTGGCATCAGCTTCGTTAAAAGCGAAATGTTTGGAATGCGATCTGACTCAGAGGAACCATATTCCGCTCCTAACAGAGCTTGTTGTTTATTGGCGTGGCGAGTTGACCATAAACATTGCGCCCCACTGGGCTCACAGTCACTCAATTCCTGGGAGGCGGTGAATCTGTCACCCCTTTGGTCCTTAGGCGGACTTGTCACGTTCCCCCAACGCAGCCCTTAGCGTACGCAGGTTGCGACAGGTCAAAACCGACCAAAGCGCCGACAGGTCTGCGCACTCCAAGGCGTTGAGCATGGTCCAAGCGCCAAACTCTAAGTACAAGTTCCAAACTCAAAGTTCTTTCCCGTCAGAAAACTCGATCCAACTCAATCTAATTCCGCGCGGCCGGGGATCCGCTTCTGTCCCGAGCTTTTGCGGCGACGCAGCGTCGGGCAGCTCAAAAACCAAAACATTTCGACTCTGCAAGGCCCCTTCAGGAATAACCATCGTTTGCAGTTGAGCCTCAGGAGCGGTCAGGGTGAAGTTCGCCAATAACTGTCCATTCAACGTGACGCTCACGCGCTGGGCTGTTAATTTCCCTGGAACCAGATAAGGCGTGAGGTTGACGCGCAACGTCGCGGGTCGCGCATCCGCCAAAGTAAAAACCATCGCCGCCTTCGTTTCCGTCCAGCGCTCGTCAGGCGGACCTTCATTCCACCCGTACCAGAAATATTGATCGGCTTCAGGTTTAGTGAAGTCGATGCGTTCCGTTCCGATGAGCCGAGAGGTTTTCGGCGGCGGATAGGGGAGATAGGCAGCCAGAAATTGTGGTTGTCGCCAATCCCAGAGTCGCTCCGGATGTTCATCAACACCCCGCGGTCGCTGGTTCCATAGCCACGTTGCGCGCGACGTTGCGCCGAGGGTGTTGATGAATGCGCTCAGCACCAGTAAGACCCCACCGAGTACCAGTTGTACGCGCCAGCCAGTTAGCGGCAAAGACTTTACCAAACGCTGATCCCGCCATCGAATCATCGCTTTGATTCCGAGAATCCCAAGCAGGACAAACCAGGGAACAAGTCCGGTCGAGAATCGCGGTTCGAAACTATGGCCGCCCCACCAATGTGGAAAACCGGAAATCAGGATCAGATGAACGACAACTACCGAGAGCGAGAGCCTGACCAGGCGCGGGTATCCGAGATGCGGGCGATAGCGCACTAGCAGAAAGGCGATAAAAAGCAGAATCGGAACGTAGACCAGCAAGCCTCTTGCGGGACTCACAAGGTTTCCCGCGAGTGCGGTCCAGAAGACATTAAATTGCAGCCGGTTCGCACGGTAGTAGCTGGGAAGCAGATGTCCGTAGTGTAACCACGAATAGACTGCGAATCCTGCGAACCAGGCAGCGCCAGTCAAAGCGAAGCGAATGAACAAGGGTCGCGCAAATAGGAAAACGTAAACGCTGATTGCCGCGATCGCTACGGCAAATGTAGGACGGACAAAGTACAGCCACGCCATTAGGCTCGCGAACAAAATCGGATTTAGCCTGCGCTGACGCACTTCGTGCGCGACGAGCAGATAGATCCCGAACCCCAAAAGAGGATTCCCCAAGTATCGCTCCACAGGGCACGCGAAGCAGTGCTGTAGACCTGCGTGCCCAGTGCGCCGCCGAGTGCAACTACAGCGCTCCAACGCGGCGGCAAGAGAAGCATCGCGGTATAGAAGAAAACGGTTGCTAATATCGCCATCAGCAAAGCAGCAAGTCCCACCTCGATCATTGCTTCCCCAAGGGGGTTATAAGTTCCGTCTGCATTGACAGCCGAAACACCAAAGCGATTCAGCACCGCGACGAACGGAGTCGAAAGGATCGACGTGCCCGGCGGGAAGTGATAGTAGACGTGGCCGCCGGCCACCTCGAGTTGATAAATAGGACCGTTCTTGAAGTAGTACCCGTGCCATGTCGGGTCGTAGCGCGGTAACGCATAACTGTCCAGCACAAAACTGCCATGGTCCAGAAGACCCTGACTGAGCATCACGGAGTAAGAAGAATCGGCGACCTGATGCACGTGCGAAATCAAGAAGACGAGCAGTGTGAAGGCAAAGATTGCCAGCGCGAGCGCGGTTGCTGGTTTGAGTCTCTCCGAAAGTCTTAAACGTTTCGTCGGGATCATTGATTGACGGGAACGACTTGAACGAATTTCAGGTTGTAAGCTTTGTTGACGAAAGAGTGACGTGTTTCTTCCTGGGAGTGCTGCTTCATCCATGCCTCACCCTCGGGTCTTGCTGACAGCTGGTCAATCGCAGACGTTTCCAGCCAGGCAGTTCCGCCGCGAGCATAGACATCTCGAAGATCACTATCAAACTCTGCAGTGTCCGCCGGTAGTTCTCT
>JBDTYQ010000169.1:0-3717 GCA_040005515.1 bacterium | reverse complement strand
CGTCCCGATGTTCACGTGCGGCTTCGAACGGTCAAATTTTTCCTTAGACATTTCTAGCTCCTTTTCAGAAGGATGAAGGCGGCAGGATGAAGGATGAAACCGGCCCTCTATTCCGCTGCTGTTTCTTCCTTCATCCTTCGTCCTTGATCCGTTATCTTTACTTCGCGACTCCCTGAACTTTTGCGATAACTTCTTCCGCAACGCTCTTTGGCGCCTGCTCATATCGCTCAAAATGCATGGTCGACGTAGCACGACCCTGAGTTGCGGATCGCAGGTCAGTCGTATACCCAAACATTTCGGAAAGCGGGACAAACGAAGTAATAACCTGCGCACCGCCTGGTCGCGGTTCGGTCTTTTCAATTTGTCCGCGTCTGCGCATCAGGTCCCCGTTGACTGCGCCCATGTATTCGTCAGGAGTCACCACCTCGATACGCATGATTGGCTCCAGCAACACCGGCTTTGCTTTTCGCACTGCATCCTGGAATGCCAGCGAACCCGCGATATGGAACGAGCGCTCGTCTGAATCGACCTCATGGTAATTACCGTCCAACAGTCGGACTCTAATATCTACGAGCTCATAACCTGCCAAAAAGCCACGCTCCAGCGCATCCTTGATTCCCTGTTCGACAGGCTTGATGTATTCCTTCGGGATCGCGCCGCCCGTAATCTTATTTTCGAAGACGAAACCCTCGCCGGGAGCTGGCTCAATCTCGATCTCGACGTGGCCAAACTGGCCGCGGCCACCAGTCTGCTTCTTATAGATTTCTTTGCCCGGTGCTGCCTGGGTAATCGTTTCGCGATAGGCAACCTGGGGCTTACCGACATTAGCTTCGACCCCGAACTCGCGCTTCATACGATCGACGATGATCTCGAGGTGCAGTTCACCCATGCCGGCAATGATCGTTTGACCGGTCTCAGGGTCCGTTGACACGTTGAAAGAAGGATCTTCCTGTGCCAGACGAGAAAGCGCGACGCCGAGCTTGTCCTGATCCTGCCGCGTCTTCGGTTCCACCGCGACCCGGATAACCGGCGCGGGGAACTCCATCCTCTCGAGGATGATCGGCTTGTTCTCATCACAAACTGTGTCGCCCGTGGTCACCTGCTTCATGCCACCGATCGCAATGATCTCTCCGGCGCTCGCTTCTTCAATGTCTTCGCGTTTGTTTGCATGCATGCGCATCAAGCGACCAACACGCTCGCGCGAGTCTTTTAACGGACTGTAAGCGTAGGAACCAGCCCTGATCGTGCCGCTATAAAGGCGCACAAAT
This sequence comes from bacterium, assembly GCA_040005515.1. Classification (GTDB taxonomy): domain Bacteria; phylum Acidobacteriota; class Blastocatellia; order Pyrinomonadales; family Pyrinomonadaceae; genus PSRF01. The sequence continues at coordinate 2,449 of JBDTYQ010000169.1, read as the reverse complement.
GACAATTGACCAAGATGCTTGTCCGCCATGATCTTGAAAACAAGGCCAGAAAACGGCGCACTGGCGTCCGGAGGGCGAACCTCATTCTCTCCTGTCTTGGGATTGACTCCTTCCACTGGCGGCACATCAAGAGGCGATGGCAGGTAATCGACCACGGCATCAAGCAGTGTCTGCACACCTTTGTTCTTGAACGCCGAACCGGTAACAACGGGGACGATCTTCAATTCGAGCGTGCCTTTGCGCAGAGCCCTGCGAATTTCAGCTTCCGAAATTTCTTCGCCCTCGATGTACTTATGCATCAAGCCGTCATCAACTGAAGCAACGGCCTCGATTAACTTCTCGCGGGCAGCGGCTGCCGCGTCCCGGAGATCAGCAGGCACTTCGGTCGTTTCATACTCTGACCCCTTGCTCTCATCGTTCCAGACCAGCGCCTTCATCGCAATGAGATCAACGACGCCCTTGAGTTCACTCTCAAGGCCGATGGGAATCTGAATGGCGACCGGGTTTGCGCCAAGCCGGGTAATGATCGATTCAAACGACCTATCGAATGAAGCACCTGCGCGATCAAGTTTATTGATAAAGCAAATGCGTGGCACGCCATACTTGTCAGCCTGACGCCAGACTGTTTCCGACTGCGGCTCGACACCAGCTACACCGTCGAATACGGCCACCGCGCCATCCAGCACGCGGAGCGAGCGCTCGACTTCCATAGTGAAATCCACGTGGCCAGGCGTATCGATGATGTTGATGCGATGATCGACTCCGTTTCTTTCCCAGTAACAAGTCGTCGCGGCGCTGGTAATCGTGATTCCACGCTCCTGCTCCTGCTCCATCCAATCCATCGTCGCCGTGCCCTCGTGCACTTCGCCAATTTTGTGCGTAATGCCCGTGTAGTAGAGAATGCGTTCGGTCGTAGTGGTCTTACCAGCATCAATGTGCGCCATGATGCCGATATTCCTCGTCAGTTTTAGATCTGCCTTAGCCATATGAAATAGTGAATCGTCAATCGTGAGCAGTCACACTTCCTCACGACTTACCATTTACGACTTACGAGTTAGAACTTGTAATGCGCGAACGCCTTATTAGCATCAGCCATGCGGTGCGTGTCTTCCTTCTTCTTTACCGCATTGCCGCGATTGTTCGCCGCATCGAGAATCTCCGCTGACAGCCGGTCTGTCATGGTCTTCTCACCACGACCGCGTGCATAGGAGACGATCCAACGGATTGCCAATGCACCGCGGCGCTCCTGATGAACTTCGATAGGCACCTGATAGGTTGAACCGCCAACGCGACGTGACTTCACTTCAACAGTCGGTTTTACGTTATCGATTGCGCGCTTGAACACTTTCAACGGCTCTTCGCCGGTCTTCTCGCCCACCTGACGCATCGCGCCGTAGAAAATGTTTTCGGCCACTGCTTTCTTTCCGCCCCACATGACACCACTGATGAATTTAGTCACCAGCGGACTGCTGTAAACCGGATCGGGCAGGACTTCTCGTCGTTCGGCAACTCTTCGTCTCGGCATATCTTTTAGGTCTCAGGTAACGGGTGTCAGATGTCAGTCAACATCCTGCTTCTGGCCAGCGGCATCAAAAAATATCAGCCGCGACCCTTCTTATTTCGCTCCAGCCTTGGGTCGCTTAGCGCCGTACTTCGAACGACTCTGTTTACGATCGGCGACACCGACCGAATCCAGCGTGCCGCGTATCACGTGGTAGCGCACTCCCGGCAAATCCTTCACACGACCGCCCCTGATGAGCACGATTGAGTGCTCCTGCAGGTTATGGCCGACGCCAGGGATATAGGTCGTGACCTCGATTCCGTTGGTCAGACGCACGCGCGCAACCTTGCGCAAAGCTGAGTTGGGCTTTTTTGGTGTTTGCGTGTAAACGCGGGTGCAAACGCCGCGCTTCTGCGGTGAACTCTGGAGCGCCGGGCTAGCGGTCTTGTACTTCACTCTTTGGCGGCCCTTGCGAACAAGTTGGTTTATCGTCGGCACTGCTCTTATCCTCGTTTTCTGGTTTCGCGCACTGTCACAGAGCGCAAAGGGGCGTTACCTGCCTCTTTCCGGAACTAGTCCGGCAGTCAGCGCAGGCGGCTGCCCTGTTCTAAATGTTGCTAGGGATGTTCTGAATTCGCTGAGCGGGTGTGGATGCTGGCTTCCCTTAAGCCGAAACTTTTCTGTGGCGTCGCGATTACGACGAAGGGATTAACCTTCAAAGCGCGCAAGCGTTGGAGCGAGCGGTGTTAGCCGAGCGCGACGCGTGCGGTTACGCCACAATAACTGTCAACGACTGTCGTAAAAACCAGCCGGGCAACGCCTCCACACCGACAGAACCTACCGGACGTTGCACTGTTCACTTCAGACTGTGGGTCCGAAACGGGAGACTATACGGGTCAGGGCTTTAACTGTCAAGCGAGGCTTGCAACCTCGGGTTGTCACGGCAGT
>JBDTYQ010000168.1:0-3751 GCA_040005515.1 bacterium | reverse complement strand
AGGGCACTCGACTTGGTCGCTATGAAATCCGCTCGAAGATCGGCGCAGGCGGGATGGGTGAAGTCTATCTCGCACAGGATACAAAACTCAATCGCAAAGTTGCGCTAAAGATTTTGCCCCCCGAAGTTGCTGCTGATCGCAACCGCCTGAATCGCTTTGTGCGAGAGGCCAAGGCTGCTTCCGCCCTGAACCATCCCAACATCATCACCATTCATGAGATTGATGAAACCGATTCAGGTCACTTCATTGCTGGTGAGTTCATTGACGGCGACACTTTGCGCGAGCGCATGCGAAACGCGCCGATCACATTAGGTGAGGTGCTCGATGTCGTCACGCAGATCGCAAGTGCCCTTTCTGCGGCTCATGCTGCCGGTATCGTGCATCGGGACATCAAGCCCGAGAACATCATGGTCCGTCGAGATGGCTTCGTGAAAGTTCTGGATTTCGGATTGGCGAAATTAACTGAGCGTCTGCCGCCAGAATTCGTTGACACAAAGGCGCCGACACGCACTGCCGTCAACACCGATTCAGGTGTGATTATGGGCACCGCACTCTATATGTCACCGGAGCAGGCGCGCGGAATTGAAGTGGATGGACGCACCGATATCTTCAGCCTTGGTGTGGTGATCTACGAGATGGTGGCGGGATGTTTGCCGTTCGCAGGAGCAACGAACAGCGAGGTGCTGGCTGCAATTCTAAGTGAGAAAGAGCCCCCGCCACTGGCGCGGTTTTCGCGGGAAGTTCCGGCTGAGTTGGAGCGGATTGTCGAGAAGACCCTCAGGAAAGATCGTGAGGAACGATATCAGACTACGAAGGATCTGTTACTCGACCTGAGGAGACTGAAGCATAAGCTGGAGGTTGATGCTGAGATCGAACGCACGCTGCCGCCTGAGACGAGAAGCGCGGCAGGTGAGGCGAAGTCTTCCGGCGAGCAACAAGCCGTCTCAGCCGCGCAGACTTCATCTGCGCAGACAACAGCGGTCGAAAGTACCCGCACAACATCGAGCGCCGAATACCTCATCACCGAGATCAAACGGCACAAGCGCGGGGTGGGGGTCATTCTGGGTGCAATCATCTTTTTCTCGGTTGCGGGTCTCGCTTACTACTTTTACTCTGAGCGGGGCACAAGCGGTGCGGCCATTGATTCCATTGCAGTTCTGCCGTTCGCCAACACGAGCAACGATCCGAACACTGAGTATTTATCGGATGGCATCTCTGAGTCGTTGATTAATAGCCTGACTGAATTGCAGCGGTTGCGAGTCATCGCGCGCACAACCACTTTTCGGTACAAGGGCAAGGAAGTTGATCCACAGGTAGTCGGGCGGGAGTTGAATGTGCGAGCTGTGCTTATGGGGCGGGTGCGTCAGTTGGGGGACACGCTGAACATTCAGGTGGATTTGGTTGACGCCACCACGGGTGCACAGCTTTGGGGTGAGGAATACGAGCGCAAGACTTCGGATCTGCTGTCAGTCAAGCAAGCGATTGCGCGGGAGGTGACGGAGAAGCTGAAGCTGAGACTGTCCGGCGAAGAGCAGCAACGACTCGTTAAGCGCGACACGACGAACGGGGAAGCGTATCAGTTTTACTTGAGAGGGCGCTATTACTGGAACAAGAGGACAGGTGACAGTCTGCGGAAAGCGATCGAGCAGTTCCAGCAAGCAATAGACCGCGACCCAAACTATGCTCTCGGCTATGTCGGATTGGCGGATTGTTATAATTTGCTTGAGGAATATGCCGGCATTCCTGGAAGTGAGGTACTGCCGAAAGCTAGCGCCGCTGCAGATCGAGCTCTTCAGCTTGATGGCTCGCTCTCCGAAGCACATGCGTCCTTGGGGTTCATATTTTGGCAGTTGTGGCAATGGGCCGAAGCTGAGGAAGAATTCAAGCGTGCCATCAACCTGAACCGGAATTATCCGACAGCCCACCACTGGCTTTCCATTTCTTTCAGATCAAGACGGCAATTTGATGATTCAATGCAAGAGATCAAGCGTGCGCAGGAACTTGATCCGCTCTCGCCAGTGATCGGCCAGAACGTGGCAGAGGTATATCTGCTCAAGAACGATCTCACATCAGCGATTGAACAGTGCAAGAGTATCATCGAACTCGATCCGAGCTTTCCGGGAGCACATGATGAGCTAGGTTTCGCATACCTTAAACAGCGCCAGTACGTGGAGGCAACTGCGGAATTTCAGAAAGCAGTTGAGTTATCTGGAAATGCAAGCAGATATCTGGGCGACTTAGGGTACTGCCTCGGAGTAACGGGAAAACGTGCTGCGGCGCTGGCGATACTAAAAGACCTCCAGGAGAGATATTACCGGCGCGAGTCCATTGGACAATTTTTAGCTAGTGTGTGTGCCGGTCTCGGTGATAAAGATCAAGCGTTCGCGTGGCTTGAAAAGGATGTTCAGCAGCACGCCGGCACCAGAGTCCAATTTGTTGTATGGTGGTTTAGTTTTGAAGACCTCCGCAGTGACCCACGTTACGCCGACCTCGTTCGCCGCATGGGCCTACAGCCATAACCCGCGTTGAATGTAGTTCCTATTGTCTCACGTAGCGAAAGTGATTCTGAGGGAAACCTGGTGCAAGCGATTGTGTAACTAGTTAGTTGGGGAATGAAGAATCGACGAATTGGCCCCTTACTTCGAAGATGATTCCGGCTCTCGATCGGACTGAATCTAAACCGTCGTCATAGTTCTATTCTTGCGACCGCACAACTCGCGAATCTCGGCTGCTAAAGATGGCTGGCCGCCTCAGTTTCGTTTCGGCGACCTTAGCGAGTTTACTCAGAAGTACCTCCAAGGAAACGTGTCCTAGCCAGCGCGGATGTGTTATCGAGACTTCTTTACCGCCGATCGCGGCAAGGTAACCGACACCCGGTCGTGTTTCTCGGTCGAGGGACTCCAAATGCGCGAGGAGTTGTGATTTTATGTGCGGGTGCCGATCGGCCGACTTAAGTTCCACACAGAAGATCTTGTCCGCCCTGATTTGACGTTGGCGAGTCCCGTGAAGCGTCGGATTCAAGAAGAGTCCGATGTCCGCGATTCCTCCGTGACCCGCTGCCCCTGGAAATACTAGTGGGCCTCGTCGGCCGGGCTCGGACCGGACTGTTGATAGACGATAAGCTCGCCAGTGTCCTGCCAAAGATTTCTTTGTGAGCCGGTGCGCAACAGGAGTGCCGAGCAGATCGAGCAGCGTTCCGATCATAACCGGGGGATCTGCCAGTAGGGCGTGCGCGATCTCGGCGTAAAGCTCTTTTTCGCGACCACTAGGGTAGTTCTCTGGAGTCCATTTTGTAGCGCTCCTATTTCGAGATGGATTTCGTCGAAAAAAATCAGCAACCGAGTCCCGCATCGTATCCGAGGAGACCAACTCTAACCTCCGAATGAGGTCTAGCTGATCCGCCGGATTCTTATCCGATGCTAGGTATTCAATCATGCTTCGCGGTTCACGTGCCATAACTACCGAATTCTAACTACTGGGGCTCAATCACGAGGACATTTATCCATTCGTTAGCACACTGACGAAGCTCCGTTCAGGGGGGGGACCGCGGAAGAAAAACCCCGTTGCGCTTTGTGGCGTAGCACGCTCAAAGATGTCACGACCCCAGTTTAGGGACTTGCTATTCAGTCTCACCTGCTTTTCCATTGCCAACCACTTCGAGCAGTGATATTTCCCTCGCCGTTGATAGATAACGCGATAAAGGAGGATGCCGATGAAGTACATGATCAGCTGGTTCGAACGCCCGCAAGGT
>JBDTYQ010000167.1:0-3840 GCA_040005515.1 bacterium | reverse complement strand
CGAAATCCTTCGCCCATTTGTTTGAGTGCATCGTAGTCCTCATCCGTGCGCGTCATAACGACGAGCATCACTTTGTCCGGCTTCCAATCGAGCACGTCCTGATAGAAGCGCTTCTGCGCGCGCGAGGCGGTCAAGCCACCGCCGGCAAACTGTTTGAATTCTACCTTTGGATTTTCTCGCCGGAAGACATCCATTACGATTGGCACAAAACTCGACGGCGAAGACCAATGCAGTCCCATCGTAAACGAGTGCCCGATGACGGCAATCTTCTGAGCCGGCATTGCCCGCAGTTTCGGCACCAGCCGTTTCACGTCCGGCTCCCGCAGCAACTCCGCCGCGAGTACGCGCTCATCGCGAATGTGCAAGTTCTTCTCGCCCCAATTCCAGATCTTTCGCCCGGCTATCTGCCACTCAGCGGCGCTTGTCCCCACAGGCGACTCGCAAGCTTGCCCCTCGAGCTTCCGGCCGACGGCAAGCAAGTCGGCGTCGCTGCCGGGCAAATTAAATTGCCCGACATACACGGGCAGGCCTAACCCGATGTAGAAAGCGTATTCCTCTTGCAGGCGATCGCCGTCGCGCTCAACCTCGAGCACAGTCTGATAGAGGCTTGCCACGGCGCGAATCTTCACTCCGCTGGCCTTCGTGTTCCGGCGCAAGTAGTTAGCGAAGATATTAACCGGCGCGTTGGACGGTACTGTGAGTCCGGAGGAAAGTATCGGTTCAAGATCCTGCGCCGGATCGAAGGCTGATTTCGCTCCACTTGCCCACGCCCTCACTGCGTCTAAATCGGACTTCAGCAGTTTGGCTTGATGTTCTGAAAGACTCTCGAGTTCTTTATCTGAAAGCTTCCCCTGCGAGTAGCACGCCGGATCGCCCTTCCCTGATGTTTTTGCAAGCAGCACTTGGTAAGCGTGCACGGCAATTACATTGGCCTCGACGAGTTGGGCCAACCGACCAGCGCTTCCCTGCTCCGCTCGCGCTTTGCGTTGAGGGACGTTCTGGCCGAAAACCACAGCGGGGATAACCAGGCCCAACAACAGCCGGATGATTCTTCTTTTCATATATGCCTCTTGATGAACAATGACTCGTCAACCCGGGCCAGTAGCCCACTGTGAAGGAGGGCTTCGATCTGAATCATTGGAACCCTCCTTAACAGTCGGGCTACTGCCCCGGCGGAGCTAAAGCGCCAATAAAAGGTCTGCGATTCTTCTTGCCATAGAGATCGTGCGATGGAAGCTGGGTAGCGTCCCCACGTCGCGCGAGTAGTTTCGAATCTGCTTTAGGACGAAAATCTGGACGATTCGGATTCAGCCGCCACCAGTTACCCTCGATAATCACCCAGGGCTCTTCTCCATAGCGCACGAATTCTCCCGCCGCTCTTTCGCGTGTCACCCTGCTCGTTGTATCGGCTCCTTCAGGTAAGGCCAAAGCGAGCCGCTTGAGAATGTCAGGCATCTCCGTGTAGCTCAGTGTGTTGATAACGTTGAAGCGAGCGTCAAGCCGAAAGATGCTGGTGTTGAAGATCTCGATTGACGATGGCTGGTCGTTGATGAAGATGTTGTTGCGCATCACCGTTCCCCAGCTTCCGTTGCGGGATTGCATGGCAGCGCGTCCCTTGTTATTCATCAGCACAGTGTTATTGCGAATAAGATTTGAGTGACAACCCCACAGCGGCAAATCCTCTGGCCCATGTACCCGATCGGGCGACTGCGGTCCAGGTTCGACATAACGCTCGTCGTAAGGGTTCGCATCGTCCCACTGCGCGATGCCATGGTTGAAGTTTCCGTAAAGCAGATTATTTTGGATCAGGGAATCCTGCAGACCGGCGAGGTTGAGCGAGCCGCCGCCCGCCTTGCCGTTCGCGTTGATGATATTGTCCTCGATAATGAAATTGATTCCTCTGCCATCCGGGAAATTATTCTCGCCAAATTTCTCGGTAGCCAATTTGATGAGACCAACCGCCCAGTCGCGCGTGGGTTCTTCTTTGCGATAGGCGCGTAGCGCCGGACTTTTCAGAAGCTCGTGGAAGGAACTCACGGAGTCGATGTTGCACTGCAGACCGCTAGCGTTGCTGCCAAAGAATATATTTCGGCGGATGACATAGTTGTCCGAGCCGTCGGAAGCGTAGGCGGAGTGCTCCTGTGCGGACAGCGCGAAGAGGTTGTCTTCGATAAGCACCGTGTGCGTGTCTGTAGAATGCAGTCCCCACTTACGGTGGTTGTGTGAGAAGTTGCCGACGATGGCGATGTGATGGGTTTGCTTGCCGCTGCGCCCGAAATCGCCGTCGAGCATAATTCCGGCCCTCGGCCCAATGGGTTCAAGCCCCGGACCCGTGCGACCGGCGATGTTGAAGCCTTCGACGATCACGTGATGCGCTGCTTGTAATAGCACCATCCAATCAGGGTCGCGTTCAGAGCCGCGATCAATGACAACATCGCCAGGCTTGCCCATTGCCTTGAAGTGGACATAGCGACCATCCGCAGCGTCGCTCTTATCGCCGACAACAAAACCCGCGTAGGTTCCCGGCATCACTGCTACCAGATCACCACCTCGAGATGCGTCGGCCGCTTCCTGTAGTTTCTTAAAGACCGCGTTGACAGAATAGGATCGTTCTGGTTGAGCGCCATTACTGAACGCGTTTAGATCGGGCGCCGATACGCGAATCGTTTTGGGAGGTTGTTCGGACTGATCGACCACAAGTACCCGCGCGTATTTCTTCTGAATGCGGAACGTCTTGTTCACCCACTCGTCAGAGTTGCGTGTCTTGTAAAAAACCGGTGACGCTGGGGGCGTTGCAATTGCAACCGAGAACGAAACGAGCACTAACAGGACAAGGCAAAAGTTATTTCGTAGTTTTCCCAAGGTTCTCCTTGGATAATTGGCGGATGAACAACGCTGATTTCTCAAATGGCGGGCTCATCTCAACATTTCATCGGCTTTCTGATTACAACTTCCAACATCTGCACACCGGGGCGATCCAACATCATCGTCGTATGCCTATCAGGCCTGCAGGTTCCATTGTGAGAGCAAATGACCGTAGAGCCGAACGCCCATTTCGACCTGCTCCACCTTTATGAATTCATCACAGGTGTGCGCTTGAGCAATATCGCCGGGTCCGCACACCACAGTTTGAATCCCGACGCGTGCGAGTTTGCTGCCGTCGGTGCAATAATGCGCGCCTTCAAGTGCGCTCTCAGTTCCCATTTCCGCCCGCTGCGCCGCGCCGACCGCTTGCACGACCGCTGCATCGCGTGGAGTATCCAGCGCCGGATCGAGCAGATAGGGCTCGTCCGTTATGAATTCGATCCCATTACCGATGCGGTCGCGCACAAAGGTCGCACAATCGAGCACAGCCTTACGTGCGTCTTCGCCCGGCAGTAGACGGCGTTCGATCTCAAACTCGCAAAGATCTGGAACAATGTTCACTGCCTGCCCTCCGACAACACGCCCGACGTTTATGGTGCCAGGCCCAAGCAACGGATGCGGCTCAAGCGCCGCTAACTCTTTAGCGTAAGCTTCGAGAGCGAGTGTCACGTGCGCCGCGTCATAGATGGCGCTGCGCCCCCGGTCGGGAGTAGCGCCGTGGGCGCTAACGCCTGTCACTTTAACTCGCCAACGCGCGACACCCTTGTGAGCAATGACCCTGGCGAGTTTCGTCGGCTCGCCAATAACACATGCCGTGACGGGCCAATCCTTCTCGATCAACTTCCACGAACCGGAGAATGAAAACTCTTCATCCGCCATTGCCGCGAAGACAACCGGCGACGGGCGGTCGGGCTTGTTTGCATAGGCAATGAAAGCAATGAGCATTGCCGCAATTGACCCTTTAGCGTCACACGA
>JBDTYQ010000166.1:0-3931 GCA_040005515.1 bacterium | reverse complement strand
ATTGGTAGGCGCGTGGGGATTTGAACCCCAGACCCCTACCGTGTCAAGGTAGTGCTCTACCCCTGAGCTACGCGCCTACAAGACTTTCAAATCATTTCGTCATGATGAGGTGACAAACTCGTCTCCCTGATGAAGCGAGGCCCGAAAGTAACAAACGGTTTGCAGGAGTGTCAAGCGAGGCAATATTTCTATGATCTGAATTGCTCTCGCTGCGCAACCGCATTCTCCTCGCGAGCCTAACCGCCCAACCATTCCCCTCACCACATCTCAGCAGTACTTCAATTGAAGAAGTTTACGCATTGGCGTTTTGCGCAGCTGTGATGTCCCATTCGTCGTAGAGCGTTTTCAATCCCGCCTCAGTACGACGATAGTCATCGTCCAGCTTAGTTAGTAGTTCCGTGTTGCGGGCCACTTCCGGTTTGCTCATCTGCTGGGAAATCTCTTCAAGCTTCTTCTCTGCAGCAGCTATTTCCGCTTCGACCAGCTGGGAACTTCGCGCGTCAGCCTTCCGTTTCTTGATCACCTTTACAGCCGGTTTCGATTGCGAAGCTTGATGCTTTCCTTTGCGGGCCTGCCGACCTGTTTCCCTGGGCACTTCTTCTTGAGGCGTCTGAGGTGCGATCACTTCAACAAGGTTGACGGGTTGGTGCCCGGTTCCTGCTGCCTTGTCGCCTGAGGTTCGCCCGGCCTTCCAATCGTGATACTCGGTATAGTCGCCGTCATAGTGCTCGGCGTTACCGAGACCATCGAGCGCGAGCATTTGGGTCGCCACGCGATCGAGGAAGTAGCGATCATGACTGATGGTCAGGATCGTTCCTTCATAAGCGTCGAGCGCTTCTTCGAGGGCTTCGCGCGACGGAATGTCCAGATGGTTCGTGGGCTCGTCCAGCACGAGCACGTTGACTCGCGAATAGATTAACTTCGCAAGTGCCAGCCGACCTTTCTCACCGCCCGACAGGTCCGCGATCTTCTTGTAAACGTCATCACCCGTAAATAGAAACTTGGCCAAGAAGGATCGCAGCTCGCCGGCGGTAGCACTCGACGACGCGACGCGTCGCAGTTCCATGATGATCTCGTTGCGGTCGTCCAGATCATCTAGTTGCTGCGCGTAATAACCGACTTGAACTTTTGTGCCCCACTGAATCTCACCTGCGAGCTGAGGCACCTTCCTTAGAATCGTCTTCAAAAAAGTTGTCTTGCCGGATCCATTGGGCCCGATGATTCCCAGGCACTCACCACGGCGCAGTATGAAAGAGATGTCTCGCGCAAGAGTCTTATCCGAATATCCAATCGTTGCGTGATTCACAGTGAGCACGTGGTTACCGGCACGCTCGATCGAACGAAGGCGAAAGTCGCCGGACGATTGATCACTCCTGACGGCGTCGACCCGCTCCAGTTTTTGCAACATGGTGCGTCGCGACTTTGCCTGCTTCGTTTTCTGACCAGCGAGATTGCGGCGGATGAATTCCTCCGTCTTCGCAATCATCTGTTGCTGATTATCGTAAGCCCGCTGCTGAGACTCGCGACGTTCCTCGCGCTCAACAAGATAGTCTGAATAGTTGCCGGCGTAAGATGCAGCGCGTCCGCTTTCCAGGTCGACTATGCGGCGGCAAGCCTGATCGAGGAAGTAGCGATCGTGACTCACGATCACGTAAGCCGAGGGGTAGTCCTGCAAAAATTCTTCCAGCCATTCCACGCCGGCGACGTCCAGGTGGTTTGTCGGTTCATCAAGCAAAAGGACATCAGGTTCGGCCAATAACAAGCGCACCAGTCCGAGCCGGTTCTGCTGACCACCGGACAATTTCTCAGTCTCTAGTGACCAGGATTCGCCCTCGAAGCCCAGACCCTGAAGAATCGCTTCGGCCTTGGCTGCATAGGCGAAGCCACCCTCGCGTTCAAACTCATGCTGCAGATCGCTATAGCGCTCGAGTACTTTTCCCAGATCAGCAGATGCATCCGCCATGCGGTGTTCCAGCTCATGCATCTCGTGTTCAATTTTCTGCAGATGACCAAAAGCAGCAAGGGCTGACTCATGCACGGTTGCGCCGGGCTCAAAATGTACGTGCTGAGAAAGTAGGCCGAGTCGAACACCACGGGCACGAACGACATCACCATTGTCGGGTGTCTCTTCGCCGCTTACGAGCCGGAAAATCGTGGTCTTCCCAGCCCCGTTCCGCCCGACAAGACCAACATGCTCGCCAGGATTTATCTGTAGCGAGAGGCCACGAAGGATATCGTGCGTCCCATAAGACTTAGATACATCTGAGAGTCGAAACAGCATCCGCTCAAAACCGAAGGGAGTGTTGACTTAAATAAGAAAGCGGGTGCGGAGCTTATCTGAGCCTCCTACACCCGCTTCGGAGTTACAACCTCTCGTTTAGTTTGGGGAACCGGTCGCCTTCGGACTGGCAGCCGGAGCAGTTGTCGCTGCAGGGCTCGCCGCTGGCGGCACGCTCGCGGTTGTCTCTGGGCTGGCCCCCGGTTTAGCTGCGGTGCCAGGAGCCGCAGGACGCAACCCGAGATTGCCCGGATTTGTCAGCATGTTGGCAGCGAGGTTGTTATTGATCTTTGCTTCGTTCATGGCAACTTCGAGCAACGCTGCGTTCAGAATTTCCTTCCGCTGGTTAATCAAGGCCTGCGTGATTTGCTGTCGCACACCGGGACTTTCGAGCGTCAGATTTTCCGTCTGAGGGCGTTTCTCGGCAAGCTTGAAGATGTACCATCGTCCGTTGACCTGTTTGGGTTCGGTAAAGCTTCCAACCTGCATGCCCATCAGTTGGTCCATCAACTCTTTGGGGAGGCCAGCCTGCTTCATACCATCTTCACTGAAGAACCCGATGTCGCCGCCGCGAACCAGGCTAGTTGCATCTTCGCTCTTTGAGCGGGCAACCGTGGCAAAGTCTGCGCCGCCTTTCAGCTGTTGATAGACGTTGTCGACCTTCAACTTGGCTTCCGCTTCGTTTTTGGCGTCGTTCTGCGGGAGGATACCCGTGGCCCCGTTATCAACCGGGTCGACGATGATCACGGCGAGGGCTGCACCGCGGGCGCTGACGAACTGCTGCCTGTTGGCATTGTAGAAGTCTTCAACTTCTTTATCGTTGACTGTAATTTTTGCTGTGTACTTGTCCTGAAGGTTCTTAATCGCTATATCCTTGCGAGCCTCTTCCCGGAGGACTTCCATGGTCAAGTTCTGCGCTTTCAGCTGCTTTTGAAAGTCGTCATCAGTCACGCCGCTCTGCTGCATCTGCTGGTTGATCGCCGCCGTAATCTGATCATCAGTGGGTAAAACCTTTTCCCTCTCGGCTCGCTGAAAAAGAACTTCGCGTTGCATTAGGCTGCCCAGCACTTGCAGACGCGCCTGGGCCAGCTCGAGCTGCGAAAGCTGGGATTGCTTGCCGGCTGCCTGCTGACTGATCGCTCGCTCAACATCCGCGAGCATGATGTTCTTTCCGTTCACCGTGGCGGCAACCGTACTGTCTTTAGCATCCGAGCCTCCGCTTGAGCTGCACGCGCTGAAGCCCAGCGCGCTAAGGACCAGGAGTGTGGAAGGGATAACTAGCTTCGAGATTTTGTGCACTTAGATTTTGCTCCTTTAGAACTAAACGACGCTCGGGGAGTTGCGGCTGCTTGACGACCCTGAAATCCGTTTGTTATAAGTTTTGTTTCTGCTAGAGCCCAGTTTGGGCTCTGTGCTCATTAGCAATAATTCGTGTAAAGCAATACCTTGGAGGTTCCTAGTAATGGCTAAACGCTGCGAAGTTTGTGGGAAAGGCCCTCAGTTCGGCAATAACGTCTCCCATGCAAATAACCGTACGCCGCGACGGTTCAATCCCAATCTGCAGTCCATTCGCGTGCAACTGCCGCAAGGTGGGGCTCAAAGAAAGAAGGTTTGCACCAACTGCATCAAGGCCGGAAAAGTCTTAAAAGCCGC
>JBDTYQ010000165.1:0-4165 GCA_040005515.1 bacterium | reverse complement strand
GAATTCATCAAAGCAAACATCAAACTGGAAGGCGTAGAGAAGGCCTCAGTGGAAGACAGCAAGAAGGTCGTAGCCATCTGCACGCAGTACGCGCAGAAGGGTATGTTCAATATCTTCCTCACAATATTCTTCTCGACCCTTGCCTTTGCTTTCGTCGAACCGTTCTTCTTTATCGGCTACCTGATCTCCATTGCCATCTTCGGACTGTACCAGGCCATCTTCATGGCGAACGCCGGCGGCGCCTGGGACAATGCGAAGAAGGTTGTTGAAGTAGACCTGAAACAGAAGGGCACGCCGCTTCACGATGCGACAGTCGTCGGCGATACTGTCGGCGATCCGTACAAAGACACTTCGTCGGTGGCCCTGAACCCGGTGATCAAGTTCACGACGTTGTTCGGCCTGCTGGCGGTAGAACTTGCGGTATCCATCGCTCATGGCGAGAACGGAGCGATGATCACGCATGTGATGGCTGCGATCTTTTTCCTCGTTTCCATGTTTTTCGTCTGGCGCTCATTCTATGGAATGCGCATTGGCACTCTGCAGGCCGACGCAAAACGGGACTAAGAACGATCTTCCGAGTTTCGAGTTCCGGGGTTAGACTCGGAACTCGGAACTCTAATCTTGATACTGAGGTTCACACTATGAGTACCTCCTACGATTACGCGCAACCAGACACACTGTTGGCAGCCGCGCTGGCGCCGCTTGATTGGACTCGATCAGTCGGGCTTGTGTTTTCTTTTAGTCTCTTGATGGCGCTGGCTGCGCAGATCTCGATTCCGGCCGGGCCGGTTCCGATCACAGGGCAAACGTTCGTCGTCCTGCTTACCGGGGCGTTATTGGGATCGCGTCTGGGCGCGATGGCGATGATCGTTTATCTAATCGAAGGTGCGAGCGGATTGCCATTCTTCAGCGGTGGTCGCGGGGGGCTGCTTCATCTCCTCGGACCAACCGGTGGTTATCTCGTCTCGTTCCCGGCTGCAGCGTTCATTACGGGCGCGTTCGCCGAACACGATTGGGACAAACGTTTCCTGACCGCCGTAGCGGCGATGGCGATCGGTTCGTTAATAATCATGCTGTCCGGCTGGGCCTGGTTTTCTCTCGTGATGCATACATCCCCGATCGTTGCTTTTCAAATCAGCGTGCTCAAGTTTATTCCCGGCGATATCGTGAAGATCCTTTTGGCGGCGGCAGCATTGCCGCTCGGCTGGAAACTCCTTAAGAGCAACGCCTCTCAGAAGCGTTAAAGTAGCTGTGCAGGTGCGAAATCAGAAGCCGCCGATCAGATCGGCGGCTCTTTCGTTTGGGTGGAGTCATAACTGACTGCTGCTCTTTCATCCTTCATCCTTTGTTTCATCCCTCATCCTTCATCCTTTAGAATACTCCTCATGTACACGATCAAGATTCGATCGCATGAGCGTGAAGAGCTCGTCGAGTTTACGGACAAGGTGCGGAAACAACTTAAGGAGTCCGGCGCGCGGGAAGGCATCGTCCTGCTTTACGTGCAGCACACAACCGCGGGTCTCACCATTAATGAAAACGCAGATCCGGACGTTCCGCGTGACATGCTGCATGCGTTGCGTACTCTGATTCCGCAACACGGCATGGGCTTCCGTCATGGTGAAGAGAATTCTGACGCACACATAAAGACAAGCCTCTGCGGAACCTCTGTGACCGTTCCATTCAAGGATAGCGAACTGCTACTGGGTCGGTGGCAGGGAATCTTTCTTTGCGAGTTTGATGGCGGACGGGAGCGGCAGGTGATAATGATGGTTCGCTGAGGTCTTGGGCCTTGGGCCTTGGGACTTCGTTACTCGCTCAGCTTCTTCATGCCTTCCACAAACGTCTCCACATTCTTGCGCGTGCGCTCCAGCGAGCGTCTGCTATCGAGATAAGCGGTCCAGGTTGGCGTTAGTGTGAGTGCCTTGGTGGTGTCCTCATCGAGTGTCTGTGCCATGAGCGCGATCAGATCACTAACGACTCCGGTGTGCTCCAACAGCGAATTGATGATCGAATAGGCAAGCCGAGCTTGTTCGTCATCAAGATCACGCGGTGTGTCGGCCTCGCTATCGGGCGAAATTGAAGCTTCGTCTTCAGCCATCTTGAAAGCTCGCCCAGCCCCCGCTGGGCTGTGGTTTTTTTGGAGGTCAGCTCTGTTCTCGGACAAAAGGCAGTTCAGTTATGAGTGCTCGAAACTCGCCGTCTCCCGACATTACCTTCACTTCCGTGCCCGGTGCGATGTAGTCATACTTCACATATCCGAGAGCGATCGTACGACCGAGATGTGGTGAAGTCGTAAACGAAGTCAGTCGCCCAATCTCTTTGTCGTCCCTCGAACGAATCGTGGCGCCCTCTGCCAGCGTCACAAGTCGCGCGAAGACCAAACCGCAAAGCTGCTTCGCTACATGGCCGCGGTACTTTATGCGCGCGATGATCTCCTGTCCGATATAGCAGCCCTTCGTATAGCTAACGGCATCATTGAGACTTGCCTCGGTAACGACATTCGTTTCGTCCATGTCGATTCCGTATTGAGGCTCGCCAGCTTCAACGCGCAGGATCTGCAAAGCGTCATCACCCACGGGTAGAGCACCGGCGGAAATGAGTGCCTGCCACAGCTCGGGCGCCAGACTAGCTGAAACAATAAGATCAAATGCGTCGGTTCCGGTATGCGAGGCGCGAACGACGTTGACGTTGTCACTCTTCCACTCCGTAGTCGCCACACCATGTTGAGGTAGTTCACCGGCGAGATCGCCGAGCACTGAACGAACGATGCGTGAGGCCTGTTTCCCCTGCAACGAAATGAGCGCTGTTTCACCAGTAATGTCGGTCACGTGGAAGTCGCCGGCAAGAGTGAATCGCTTGATCGTCTGCAGCACCTTCTCATGCGTGACAGACTCAGTGTCTATCAGAAAAGCCGGACTAGCTTTGGCGTTGGTTTCCACATCGTTACAGCGAATCACTCGCACTGTGGCGATCAGGCGACCCTGCACATTCGGAAATGCGGCCGGCATCCAGCTGTTGGGCGCCAGCGTTTTCATATCGTTCGTGATCAGTCCATTGAGGAACTGGATCGCCTCCGAGCCGGTTACCAGGAAGCGACCACGCGAAGACAAATCGATTAATCCAGCCCCCGCGGCTCGTACAGCCGCATACTCAAACAACTTATCGCCGTAAGAGGCGGGCACAGACCAACCCCCTCGCTCGGCCATCGACGCGCCGGCTGCTGCATGGACCGCAGCGAGCGCTGACTTGCGTAACTCGACCGGCGCTAGCGCCTGGTTCGGTGAATCAATCATTGGTTAATTCCTGGGCTAATGATTTGGACGACGTGCTGAATGGCGCGCGCTACCACTTTGTAGTCTTCCAACTGTGCAGCCTCGCGGCGATGTGAAGCCAGCACTTGCGGACTCGGATGATAGATCGGCACTAGCTGCCGGTTGTTCCACTCCAGAATCTTTCCCGCCGACTCTTTCAGAGTGTAGTTGTGCGGTTCGATTCTCCTGAGGGCATCAAGCGCCACCGATCCGAGCGTCACAACCACGTCGGGGTCAACGAGCGCCACAGTGCGGCGCAAGAAGCCGGAACAGTTCTCAAGTTCACTTCTCAATGGCTTCCGGTTCGAGCCCGAGACACTCCGGGGATTACATAGCGCCGCGCTCGTAATGAAGATTTGATCGCGCGATAAGCCGATTGAGGCGATGAACCGGTCGAGATTTTTTCCCGACTGGTCCCCCGAAAACGGAACGTGTGTGCGGTCCGAACCTTTCCGCCCGGGCGCTTCGCCGATGAACATAACGCGTGCGGCTATCGGGCCATTCGCCTCGCTGAGAACTGCCGCCCTGTCGGACAATGCGGGACAGAGCGTGCAGCAGGAAGCCTGCGCAATGAGCGCCGCAAACTTCTCTTGAACCTGTTGGACCACCACCATTGACTCGTTAATCTTGTTCCCGGAGTACATCTAGGGACCAGGCATAGCTGGCCCCCTCAACTCCTTCATTACTACTCTATTTTGTTACCGTGATTTGACGGGTAGTTGTGTTGTACCCACCGTTCTCCACAGGCTTGCCGTCCTGATCCAGAAGTTCGAGACGGACTGAGTGCTTGCCGCCCAGCCAACCCGACAACCAGATCGGTTCCCACTTATCTATGAAGCGCGGTTCGTCATCGT
>JBDTYQ010000164.1:0-4230 GCA_040005515.1 bacterium | reverse complement strand
CTTGGGCCCTCTGCTCAGCGGTTATTTCACTGACGGAGGCCTGTGGATACTTGCTTCCAGCTGCAGCGTCGTTCTGTTCCTTCTCGGCCTCGCGTTCATCACGCGACGGAGCTAGCGCGCGAAGGTCGTTCGCTACCTTCGTCGAGTAACTCGTGGTGAAGCAGACTAGATATCGTCGGCGCCGCACAAAGCGAGACGTGTTTGGTTGCGGATCGGAATGTGGCTATACCGAACCTTTCAACTCGTCCTGGCGCCCGCCAATGACATCGCCGGGACTAATTGCTAATGCCGCGCTCGTAGAGCGCGGCCGCATGCGAGCGACGGCCCACATGCAGCTTTTGAAACGCGTTGCTCAGATAATTCTTGACGGTCTTGTTGCTCAGGCCGAGGGCCTTGGCAATTTCCTTGTTGGTCTTGCCTTCAACGACCAATGCGAGGATGCGTCGTTGCTGCGGAGATAGCGTGTCCTTGCTCGATTCCTTCGCCGCCGCCACCTTGCCGTCCAACATTGACATCCGGTGCAGTACCGCCTTTGTCACTTTGGGATCGAGTATCGACTGTCCGCCATACACCAGCTCGATCGCGTTGACGAGCGCCTGGGAGCCCACCTCTTTTAGGAGGTAGCCGGCAGCGCCCGCAAGAATCGTGGACACGACGGCCTCTTCGTCCGAGTGCGATGTAAGAAACAGAACCCGCGTATCAGGATGTGCCGATAGGATGTCACGGCAGGCATCGATCCCCGTGCCGTCGGGTAGCCGCAGATCCATAAGAATCACATCCGGCCGGTGCTGTGCTGCGCCCCTTACAGCGTCGGCGACGCTACCGGCCTCCGCTACCACTTCGATTCCGCTCGTCTGCTTGAAGAGCGCGCCCAGGCCCATTCTGACGACCTCATGATCGTCAACAAGCATCAGTCTGATGTTTGGATTCATCACTTCTTCGGGACGGTCAGGCTTTGCCGAACTCAACAACAATCCGCGTTCCCTGATTCGGCGCCGAACTCACGTGTGCCCTGCCGCCCAACTTTCGCGCGCGGGCGTCAATATGATGCAACCCGAGCCCAAGCTTGTTGACCTTGTTGGCGATAAAGCCGCTGCCGTCGTCGCTCACTTCCAGGCATATCGCGCCACCCCGCTCCTTCAACGATATACGTCCAGTCCGCGCGTTGGCGTGCCGCGCCGCGTTGCTTATGCCTTCCCGCGCGATCTGAAGCAAGTGCAACGCCTGCTCAGACGTAAGTGCCTTCATGGCGCCCTCGTCAATGCCGGTCGTAAATGTCAAGCCATGATTGCTTGCAGCCTGGACTGCTTTCTCGATTTCCGTCCGCAGATTCTGACCGACGGGGATTTGCAGTTTGCGCCCGGTAATAAAAGAGCGTAACTCTTGAATCACCAAGTTGAGGCTAGCGGTGGCGTCCGCGATCATCTGGCTCGCCTTTTTGGGATTCGCCTCAATCACCCTCATGCAGGCTTCCAGATTGAGACCCACCGCGTAGATCGACTGTATGCAACCGTCGTGCATGTCTTGGAACAGGCGTTCCCTTTCTTCCGCAAGGGCCTTAAGTTGTAGGTCCGATCGTCGTCGTGCCGCTCCAGCATTTTTTAACGCAACTTGCGTTCGCTCGATTTCGACAAAGCTGCGTACCGCGTAGAGACTGTCTGAGTCGTCGCCATGAATCACCAATGCGTCGATCTGCCCTGCACGTATCGCATTAAGAGTTTCTTCGGCTTCTGCCGACAAATTCCGTCGCGTCTTCGTTCCTCCCGAATCCGACTTGATGGTCCGGGCCGCGTGCCCCTTTGCGAGAGCTCTTGCTCCCCGGCGCGACTTGGCCTTCTTCTGTCTGGAAGCTGTTGTCACTTTGCAGACTTGATGTCGAGGCCCACCAGTACACGTTCAGTGTTGGACAAATCGCCAATGATCTTTCGAATCGGTGACGGCAGCTGGCGAACAAGCGTGGGCAACGCCAGGATCTGGTGATCGCGCGCCAGTTTCGGATTCTTGCGCAGATCGATTACCGTGATTCGATAGCTCCCGTCCAAATGCTGGCTGCAAATGCTCTTCAGATTCGCAAGCGCAGAAAGTGACTTTGGAGTTTCGCCCGCTACATATAAGCTGAGAGCGTATTTGACCGCCGGCGAAGGCCGCTTCTTGATGGGCACCTTTGTGTTCGAGGTCACAATCATTTCCGAGACAGCGCGTCGTACTTGATCTCGACCCCTTTTTTCGACATCACTAACTCGTGCGTCTGATTCGAGTGTCCCATGCCGCGAGCTTTGACTACTGATAGTGTACGCGCGCGTACGCCGTTATTCTCCGTGTTGCTCAACATCAGCCACATGTCGACGAGCGAAGAGATATTCACGTGCGTTTCGACACGCCCGCCTGTATCGCTCAGGGCCGTCATAACCAGAGTAATCCCGTTCATTTTGACAAAATCGACCAGACGCACGATCATCGACGTCACTTCTGGAGTGGAACCCATGGACAGCAAGCTCGTGATCGAATCGACAACCACCACGCGCGGCCGGTATTCGATGACGATTTGGTGAATCGACGCAAGGTGCATCTCCAGCCCCTGCGCGGTAGGCCGCGAAACATGAAACCGCAAGATGTCCTTGGCGACCAAAGGGGCCATGCGGATGCCGATGGATTTCATGTTTCGAACAATCTCGCTTTGGGACTCCTCGAGCGCGATATATAGCGATCGTTCGCCTCGACGGCCGGACTCCGCCACGAAATGACCTGCAATGCTGCTCTTGCCAGTGCCCGCTGCGCCAGTCAATAGGATTGTGCTAGTACGATAAAATCCTCCCGCCCCCAGCGTTTGATCCAACGTGGGAACGCCACTGGAGACCACCTCGCTGGAAGCAGTATGGTCCAGCCTCAGTGACGTAATTGGAACGACGGAAATCCCCTTTTCTCGGATCAAAAAAGGATACTCGTCCGTGCCATGCACCGAGCCTCGATATTTGACGATCCGCAGCCGTCGGGCAGTAAGTTGGTTTACGACCCGGTGATCGAGCAAGATCACGCAGTCTGAGACATATTCCTCGAGCCCATGTCTTGTCAGGGTGCCATCGCCACGTTCACCCGTGACGATTGCAGTCACACCTTTTTGCTTCAGCCATTCGAACAACCGGCGGAGTTCCGCGCGAAGAATCCCGGTGTTCGAGAAGCCTCCGAAGAGCGCTTCCAGGGTATCCAAAACAACACGCTTCGCGCCGATGGAGTCAATGGCCAGTCCGACTCGGATGAATAGCCCTTCAAGGTCGAAGTTACCCGTTTCCTCAATTTCGCTCCGCACCACCCGCACGTGATCGATCAATAACTTCCTGCGCGTCGCGAGTGCCTTGAGATCGAACCCCATAGATGCGACGTTCTGCGCGAGATCCTCCGCACTCTCTTCGAAAGACACGAACACGCCTGGCTCACCGTACTGCTGCGCGCCGCGAATGAGAAACTCCATCGCGAACATGGTCTTGCCGCACCCGGCGCTGCCGCAAACCAAGGTCGTTCGTCCTTTGGGCAGGCCGCCGCCGGTTATCTCGTCGAGTCCCTGAATGCCGGTTAGGGCCTTCGGCAGAAGACGCGACGGCGCGCTCCGACGGGTCGATCTTTTCTCCATGCGTCTGCGAAGGCTCATTTTCTTGTTCAGCATAGATCCATTCCGCCTTAGGGCATATTGAAGTAGAGCGTAATTTCGTGCCTTGCGTAAGGGCACATCGGCCCTACCACTCTAGGGCCATTAAGCACTTGTGTGTAACGAAGCTTGAATATACCGTTTGCAGGAGCCGCAAGAACGCTATTTTTGGGTGGTTTTAGTTGGAGGCTGCCGTCATTGTAAAGGTAGGGAAATGTCAAATGTAAGCGATGAGTTTGCGCGCTATGCCAGAGCGGAACGAC
Source organism: bacterium (assembly GCA_040005515.1). Taxonomy (GTDB): domain Bacteria; phylum Acidobacteriota; class Blastocatellia; order Pyrinomonadales; family Pyrinomonadaceae; genus PSRF01. The sequence continues at coordinate 324 of JBDTYQ010000164.1, read as the reverse complement.
AGTTTTGCGACGATGCAGGACCCGTGCTTGCCGAGATCGTTCAAGCGCTAGAGGTCCGGGCGGGGCTCTGCATCACCGAAATTCGGGTGACGGTCGACTGGGCCAAACGGTCTGAGGGCGCGATCTCCGCCAACTGCACCATTGTGCATGCTCACAATGCCTCGACGTCCGACGGTCACGGCACTCTGCGTGCCGCCTACTCGACGGAATCACCAGGGGGTGGTTTGTCCCCGAGCCAAGATTAATGCCTTAGAAAAGTCGGCGAACGTTTGTACGGCATTTTGACGGCAGCTCGGAGCAACCACTCTTCTTCTTCGCCAGTTA
>JBDTYQ010000163.1:0-4234 GCA_040005515.1 bacterium | reverse complement strand
GGGCCCCGGTGCACCATCCGTTCACACATTGCGTGGAGCAATTCTCTCGCGCCATCAGGCAGTGGCGTGTGAGGGTCGAGAGTTGCCCATCCGGTTATTCCGCACATTTGGTCGTAAATCGTAAATCGTTAATTGGGAATCGTTAATCGGGGAGTGGTTAATCGGAAATTGTAGAGTGAGGGGCTGGTTCGTTTGAGCACAAGCAGGGACTTCTCAGATCGATATCGATTCACGACGGACGATTTACTATTCACGACTTAAAACCTATTTTCTCTCGCACGGCGTAAATCGATTTCGCCTGTGACTCGTGATAGGTCCGCACCTGCATCTCCGCCAGCAGTCCCATCAGCAGAAACTGAATGCCCACCGCGAACATGACGATCGCGAGGATGGGCAAAGGCGTCTGCACAAAATCCGCCCTGTGGAATAGTTTGAGAAACAACGCATAAAACCCGGCAATAATCGAAATGAAAAAAGCCAGCATCCCAAACGATCCGAACACGTAGATCGGTTTCGTCTGATAAGAGGCCATGAACTTGATCGTCATCAAGTCAAAGACAACCTTTAGGGTCCGGGACAACCCGTACTTCGACTTGCCCATCGTTCGCGCGTGATGCTCGACAGGAATCTCGGCAACGCGCGCGCCGGCCCACGAAGCGTATATAGGAATGAAGCGATGCATCTCGCCGTATAGCTTTACGTCCTGCAGTGATTCCCGTCGATAAGCTTTCAAAGAGCAGCCGTAGTCGTGCAGCGGCACGCCACCAATCCAGGAGATTAGCCGGTTCGCGATCATCGAAGGGATCTTGCGCGTGACCAGCTTGTCCTGACGGTTCTTGCGCCATCCGGAAACAACGTCATAACCCTCATCGAGTTTTTCCAAAAGACGCACGATATCCGCCGGGTCGTTTTGTAAGTCAGCATCCATCGGGATCAGTACGTTGCCGCGCGCGGCGTCAATTCCCGCCGCCATCGCTGCTGTTTGGCCGTAGTTACGCTTTAGCGCAACCACGCGCACACGCGGATCAACGGACGCGATCTCCCGCAGGACCTCAAGGCTTCCATCAGACGAGCCGTCGTCGACAAAGACCACTTCCGCTGACCGTCCCAGTTGTGCCAATGCCTGGTCGAGCTTCGAATGCAGGGGCCGTAGATTCGGCTCTTCATTGTAGACGGGCAGGAACACGGAAATTTCCGGCGCCGGGTTTTCTCCCGAGGCTTCGGCAATTCGATCGCGCCGCACTAATTCTTCCTCGTCGTAAATCTTCATCTGAAATTACTTGGCTCGCCGGGCAACACACACAATTGAAACTCCAAAGGGCAGGTTGACGTGACGCAGGAACGAAGACTCTGCACCCAAGATCTTGCCGAACAATCCATTCAATGAACCGACAGTTAGATTATTTTCAGACGCCGGCCGGAAGCCCGTCGCCCTCATGAGCCAGCGACCGAGAAGGATGGGGCCGAAGAATGTGATGTTCGCGTAGGTAGCGCGCTCCACTGCAAAACCAGCCTGGCTGACTACCTGTTTTAGACCTGCGAGCGTGTAGCGCCGTCGATGATGGCTGATGTCGTCCTGCACTCCCCAGAGGAACATGAACGCCGGCACAAAGATCAATACGCGTCCGTCAGGACGAAGCACACGGCGCATCTCTTTCAACCCGGCGAGATCGTCGTCGAGATGTTCGACGACGTCCAGGCCCGTGACGAGATCGAAAGAACTGTCTTCATACGGAAGGTGTTCGGCTTCGCCTTGTCGGACGCTTCGTAAGCCTCGCGCACGACAGAAGTCGAGCGCTTCGGTTGAGACGTCGACTCCCTCAGCCTGACCAAACTCAGCCAACATCTCAAGGTTCGCTCCAGTGCCGCACCCAACGTCGAGAATCTGACACTCTTTCTTTCCCGGTTGATTCAGAATTTGCGCAACGAAGCTGGACAGAATGCGACGTCGGCCTACGAACCACCAGTGCGTCTCCTCCACGGCAAACATGATGGGGTAGGTGTGTTGCTCCATTTCCTGCGGGAGCGGCTGGTTGATGGTGTTTGTAGTGGTAGCCATGGTCTAGCGGGCGCGCCGGGGGAGGGCGCGGCTCCATTGTAGAACAATTAGAGACCGCGCGGCTAAACAACCGAGCTAAAGTCCAAGGTCCAATGTCCAATGTCCGAAGTTTGCCTGGCGCATGGGCTCCCCAATCTTTCAATCACAGCTTAGCCTGGGTTAACAGAAAGGCTGAACGTGTGCGGACGTTGGACGTTGGACTTGGGACGTTGGACTTTTTAGGTGGTTCGGAACCACTCGACGAACCGGTGAATCCCTTCTTCAATCTGCGTCTCTGGGTTGTAGCCGAGTAGCCGCCGGGCCTTCGTGATGTCCGCATAGGTCTGCGGTACATCGCCGGGCTGCATTGGTTGGCGATCAATCCGTGCCGTCTGGCCCAGCTCGTGCTCGAGGAGTGAAATGAGCTCTCGCAATTCGACGGTGCGCGACTCGCCGAGGTTGATCACTTCATAGTCGCTCTGGTCATAGTCGATAGCCGCGCGGACGCCCGCGATGATGTCTTTAACGAAAGTGTAGTCCCGACGAGTTGTGCCATCGCCAAAAACCGGAATTGCTTTCTGCTCACTGATCAGCCGCGCAAATTTGTGAATAGCAAGATCCGGACGCTGCCGTGCGCCATACACGGTGAAGAAACGGAGGCAGACTGATCTCATTCCGTAAAGATGAGTATAGGTGTGGCACAACAACTCACCAGCACCTTTGGTGGCGGCGTATGGAGAGATCGGCTGGCGAATAGGATCGTCTTCGCCGAACGGCACCTTCGCGTTGATGCCGTATACAGATGAGGAAGAGCCGAACACAAACTGTTTGATGCCATGCGCGCGCGCCAGTTCCAGCAGGTTCATCGTGCCGTTGATGTTTGTTTCAGCGTAGAGCAGCGGCTCTTCAAGCGAAGGGCGCACTCCCGCGCGCGCAGCAAGATGCACGATGCATTCGAAGCTCTTCTGCTTGAAGATTGCGTCGAGTGCCGGCTTGTCTCGAATATCCGCTTTAAATAGTTCATAAGCAGGAGTTTTTTGGTGTTCGACAACGTTGCGACGTTTGATCGCCGGATCGTAAAAGTTGTTGAAGTCGTCGATTACGGTGACGCTCCAGTCGCCTTCCGTCAGGAGTTGATCGACGAGGTGTGAACCGATGAAACCGGCACCGCCAGTTACGAGAATATTTTTCATATGTGATTTACCAGCAGGGTAGCGGCTTTCCGTAACGCAACCTGTTAGTTTGCGGATCGTTGAAGCCTTTCACCATCGTAAACTAACAGTTTTCTTTACTAACGCTTGAGCAGAGAAGACAAAGCGCCTTCGCCGCTGCGCTTTGCCGGCGCACTCCAAAATTATTTAGTTGCATAGATCCAGAGATGCCAACCCCAGCGGGAGGCAAGTTGCGACTCAAGAGACCTTGTCAACAAACTCCCGACCAGCGGCAGCCAACGCTTGTTCAGAAAATACGTACGCAGCTCGACTGTAGAAAAGTCTTTGAAGAGTTCTCGGGACTCATCACGCGAGTAGACACGCGCAAGCGGATTGCCCGCCCCATCGGTATTCTGAGTGAGGAACTCGTCAGGTTTGAGATAACTCTCTGTCGAAACCTGCAAGAGCCTTGCATGTTCCCGCAAAGATTCAAGCGGTTCGCCTGTGATGCGATGAACGAATCTAGTTCCGGTTTCGTTTCGGAGCAGGTTCGCGCCGGCGCGGCGCAGCACGGAAATGTTCACTCGATAGTTATAAGAATTGCGGTGATAGAGCATGACGATCGCGCGACCGCCGGGGCGCAACACGCGATGCACCTCGCGCACCGCACGCGCCGTGTCAGGCGTGTGGTGCAGGACGCCGTGCGAGTAAACCAGATCGAAGGAGTTATCGACAAAGTCGAGATTCTCAGCATCCGCAGTGCGAAAGTGGCCGGGCAGACCGAAGATCTGAAAGCGTTTGCGTGCGAGATCAACTGCCGCTTCGGTGAGATCGACTCCGGTGTAATCAGCACCGGCTTGGGCGAAGCGGGAACCGTCAGTACCGAGGCCGCAACCGATCTCCAGAACTTTCAAGCCGCCGGCACCGGCGAAATCCGCAGCAATCGGGATGTGCCACTCTTTCCCATAGCGATGTTCTTCGACGAGTTCATAAAAGCGGCGACTGCCGGGCTCAGCGTCAGCGAACTTCGTCCCGCAGGGATTCG
>JBDTYQ010000162.1:0-4268 GCA_040005515.1 bacterium | reverse complement strand
CTGCTGACTTCAGCGAAGCAGAGAATGATCAGCACGACCACAAAGGCGCAGCTGATGAAAGCCAGCAGGCTATATGATCCGATCAGGCCAAATGCCGTTGCGGGCAGAACAAATATTCCCGCACCAATCATGCTGTTGATGACTATTCCGATGAGATCCCACAGACGGATCCCGCGAACCAGTCCTGCTTCCGATACTTTTTCCATGGTCTGCCTTATAATCGAAATCGCTGGCTGTTACAACGAAATAGTAATTTCGGTACTTTCAAAAATCAGACTAAGACTGTACCAAATTTCACTCGAGAGCTTAGTCTCTCAACCCGCAAAAAAAAATATGAAAAGAAAAAGAAGCATCACTCTTGTCTGCCTCTGCGTGCTCACGCTTTCACTCTTCTTGTCGTCGGGCTTCGGTGTGACTCGTCCGCGTCGCTCTCCGACCGTTTCGCCGGGCTCACTACAGGCTTTGGTAGACGCCGCCGCTCAAGCAACGCTGCAGAAGTTTGCCGACAAGAAACTGAAAGCCGAAGAGCTTTCGATCACTCTTATCGACTTGCGGGATCCGCAGCACCCTGTGACTGCGAATTATCGGGGGAACGAGCGCGTGTATCCCGCCAGTGTGGTGAAGCTGTTCTATCTCGGCGCGGTGCATCGCTGGCTTGAGGACAAGAAAATTGAGGACACGCCCGAGCTGCGCCGGGCCGTGAAGGACATGATTGTCGATTCCTCAAACGAGGCTACCCAGTATGTTGTGGATGTGCTAACGCACACGACGGGAGGCTACGAGCTCTTGCCGAAGGAAATGGAAGCGTGGCAGCAGCAGCGCAACGCGGTCAATCGGTACTATTCGGCGCTTGGCTACACCAACATCAACACTAATCAGAAAACGTTCTGCGAAGACGCGTATGGCCGTGAGAAAGTTTCGCGCGGACCAAAGGGCGAGAACCGCAATAAGCTGACGACCGATGCAACTGCCCGACTATTAATGGAGATCGTTACAGGGAAAGCAGTGACGGCGCAGCGTAGTGCCCAGATGATGGTACTGCTCAAGCGTGACTACACCGGCACAAGCGCTGACGCGGACGATCAGGGCCACGGCTTTACCGGAATCGCTCTGGCGGGAGTGGCGGGAGCGCATCTCTGGTCAAAGGCCGGCTGGACCAGCACCACTCGTCACGATGCTGCTTACATCGAGATGCCCGATGGGGCGAAATTTGTACTCGTGACCTTTACTACCGAGCACGCAAACGAACGCGAAATTATTCCGACGGTCGCGCGTGCGGTCATTGACGGGATGAAGGATGTGAAGTAGTCCTTTCCGCATTTCTCTGATGGTTGACGATCTCTCAAAGAAGCACTACACACTCACGCACCTCTTTGATTTCCAATCGACTGAAGACGCTGCGGGTCTTTGCCGCCTGACTGACGAACAGACAGTCTTTTACGAGGAGAACGGATACCTTGCCGGCGTTCGTCTGCTCACCGATGAGCAGGTAGAAGTGCTGCGCGGTGAGATCGAGGACCTGGCTGCCGCAACCGGCGTCAGCCGCGAGCTGTTCTACGAGTACAACTCAAACGAATCAAACGATCCATCCCGCGTTCTCTTTCACGCACTCGGCGCCTGGCGCGTAACCCCTGGCTTCCACGACCTGCTCTGGAATCCGGCCTTTCTTGTTCCCGCCGTGCAGTTGCTCAAAGGAGCCGTCCGTTTCTGGCACGATCAGATCTTCTACAAGCCGGCGCACCATGGCGGCGTGGTGGCCTGGCACCAGGATTATTCCTATTGGACGCGGACGAAACCGATGGCGCATCTCTCCTGCTGGATCGGACTCGACGATTCGACTCGCGAAAACGGATGCGTGCATTACGTTCCCGGCAGCCATCGCTGGAATCTGCTTCCCATCACCGGTCTCGCAGACGATATGAACAGCATCCAGACTGTTCTGACTGAAGAGCAAAAACAGGACTTCCGGCCGGTGCCGATTGAATTGAAGAAAGGCGAGGCCTCTTTTCATCATCCGTTGATGGTGCACGGTTCGTTCGGCAATTCATCAGAGAGGCAGAGGCGTGCAGTCGTCATTAATGTGATTCGCGACGGCGTGGTTTCAGCGACTGATGAGCCATTGCTGGCAGGAGTGCCACCAATACCGGCCGGTCAAAAGCTCGACGGACAGTTTTTCCCGCTCTTGTACAAAGCATCGTCAGTGCACGACACATGAACCCCACGATCACCGATCGAGTAAATATTTCGAGAAATCTTGCTTACAAGAGGGTCGCTCGCTTCAGTGGGCTCGGTGGGCTCTGTCTGTATTTCCCCTTAACGTTGTTGTTCGCTAAATGTTTTGGAGTTGCACCGGAGACACGGTTGGTTCATGCAATCTTGTTGCTCGCAGTTTTCGTGATTGTTCCGCTCGGCGTTTCCCTGATTGCGCGCGAAGGGGAAGACGATCGCTGTATCTTTCGAGTGTTAGTGGTGCTGCAACCCATCGGAGCAATCCTCGTGTTCCTCTCGTTCTTGTTAGGTACCGGAACGCTGCCTGCTGCTTTAGCCTCAGTCTGGCTGGTGTTCACGGTTATCGCCGCGCTCTTCGGCCTTTCGCGTTTGCTAAAACCAGGCCTGCGCAAGACGAGTGAACTCTCGATAAATGCGGGACTGCTGTTCCTTCCGATCGGAGCGGTCTGGCTGATCGCATCGCGACTGGATATTCAACCGCTGGGCTTTGGCGAAACGATTGTATTGTTAACCGCTGTGCATTTTCATTTCGCAGGATTCGCCGCGCCCGTCTTGGCAGGATTGGCAGGACGGCGACTGACGGCAGTCAAAAATGCGGACAAGGCTCACGCTGGCGCGGTGGCCTGCATTGTCGCGGGAACCCCGCTGGTGGCCGCGGGAATCACGGTCTCGCCTGCGATGGCCCTTGCGGGAGCGACGATAATCTCGGTCGGACTCATCCTGCTTGCAGTCCTTGTGTGTGTTTGTGTTGTTCCAACCATTCCCCTGCGCGCAAGCCAGGTGCTGCTCGTGATCTCGTCCCTCGCGACGCTGCCGGCGATGTTGCTCGCTTGCACCTATGCCTACAGCATCGTCTTTAAGAAGTTGCTCGTTGACATCCCTCTAATGGCCATGACGCACGGCATCGCGAACGCGTTTGGTTTCGCTCTTTGCGGCCTGCTTGCCTGGTCAATCCTTGATTCCGCAAGGTCGTCCTCGACTGAGAAATTCATTGAGCGATCTATGACTCAGTGACTAATGGATTAGGTTGGTTTGCGCAACACGTCCGAGAGAGGGTGGGCAGATATCAGGCACCTCAGCCGCGGAGGCGGGCTCAGATACACCACCCTTTCAGTCTCTTCAGGAACATTCAGAAAGTTAAGGTGTCTAACTTCAGAGACTCTAACTGAAGGAGACACCATGTCTGCCAACGCTACCATCGACAACAAGCCCCGCATAAACGTTACTCCACTGATCGACGTGCTCCTCGTGTTGCTCATCATCTTCATGGTCGCCGCGCCGTTAAAGCCAAGCAGGTTTGCCGCGAAGCTGCCCGCCCAGCCCGACGATCGTGAGCTAACGCCCAACGACAAGACACTAGTCGTGACAATTGATGCTGACGGCACTTTGAAACTCAATGCATTCACTGGCATGGGCACTGTTGATGACGCCGGGAAGTTAGTCCAAACGCTGGTGAAGCTCTTCCAGGAGCGAAATCAGAATCACGTCTATCGCGACGACATGATTACGCGCACCGATATTCGCGAGAGCGACCGCATTGAGAAGACTGTCTTTATCAAAGCGCCGCGTTCGATGTCTTATGGCGACGTCACAAAGGTCATCGACAGTCTCAAGGGCGCGGGAGCCAATCCCGTTGGGTTGCAACTCGATAGTCTGAACTAAACATCGCAACCGCAAAGTGATCAGTCTCGACGTTAAAATGGCCGATCAGCTCTTCGCAATGATTAAGTTAGTAGAGCAGGACAGATCATGATTGCGAGGCAGATTGAGCAGGTTAGTGAGTGCGAGCGGAGAAGAAGGGGTAAGCTTCCGGTTCTGAAGACCGAAGCTGTTTGAGGAACCTCACCGAGCGAATCAGCATATAACTCACCTGATAAGGGAAGCGCGGCAGATTATTGAATGGCGCGCCAGTACCGATCGTACCGACGATTGGAGTGGGCCAACGTGCAGCCAGAGCGCGGATCCATCCGGCAGGATGGTGCAGGTAAAAACCCATCGAATTCTGTTGTGTGAAATGTGTTGAGAATGGGCGACCCCAC
>JBDTYQ010000161.1:0-4293 GCA_040005515.1 bacterium | reverse complement strand
AGCATTCAAGAGGCGTTAGCTACGGGAAGCCAATAGCAAGCCGGATTAGATCTGACCCCATTCATCCGTGGTTAAGATGTCGCGGTCATTGTGGCGCCCTGTAGGACACTGAATGGAGCCGAGCCGTGGGTTGGGGATGAGTAAGCCATTGGATCGGTGAAGAAGACGTGTCGCTCCGCGATTTGCAATGCGGCGGCGCCCAGCGCGGCGACGGCGAGATTACGGGCGTCGCGGGTTAGTTTCGGTTCGATTGAGCTGTGACGCAGAGGGCGACGACGCTCAAGCGACAGAAGCGCGCCGAATGCGCCGACGATCAGCGACCCGCTCAACCACGCCGGTAGTTTATGACTTTTCTTCACTCTAACACTCAACAACTGCCATCCGGCTCACAACACACGCCAGCAATCGTTCCCCCCGGCTAGTCCTTTGTCGGGTTCGTTGTTGGCGGTCGTCTCGAATGGATTAATCAGCGACATTCTTCCTCCTCGCTTTGCTGTGTGATGAGTCTCCTAATCGAGGGCAATCGAAGGGAACTTGAATTCGGAGGGATTTTCTCGCCAGATGTTAGCATCACGCCGCGCGGATTCGTAGTTGGACTCATCACAGTTTGGGCGGTTGCGAGAAGTTTCATTTTACTGCTTTATCCCTGTCACAATTATCATGTGCGCAGGCAAGCTCATTCGATCATTCGGGAAGAACTCGCGCACGGCTTCTTGTACTTCGAGCGCTGCTCGGCGGGCTTGTGCCACGGTAATGCTAGCTAACTTCTCGCGTAGAGTGCCAGATGTCTCAGAGCGAAGCTCCCAAAACTGTTCCCGAGAAATTGGTGCCTCCATGCGAAACGCAAGCGATCGTTCCCGAACGCCAGTTGCACCAGCATCGCTAAGAATACCGGCAAGCTTGCCAGATTCAGCGAAGCGAAACGCGCCAGGCGCATTGGGATCTGCAGACGCCATTTCGACGTAACGTGATATCACGTCCGTAACGACATAAAAGAACGGATTAAGTTCACTTCTGTCCCAGACTGCCAGCGATACCGCGCAGCCTGACTTCGTAACGCGCAACATCTCGCCCAAGGCAACGAGAGGATCGGGAAAGAACATTGCGCCGAGCCGACTAACTACCGCAGCGAACTCACTGCTTTCAAAAGGAAGCGAATCGGCCGTGCACTGGCGAAACTTAATGTTCGTCAGTCCGCGACGACCTGCCTCGCTCTCTGCAGCAGCAACCATCTCACCAACCGCATCGGTGCAGGTGACAGAACCGGTAGGCCCAACTACTTTGGCGATCGTGAGCGAAGGCTCTCCGGGACCACCCGCTACATCGAGCACTGATTGTCCTTCAGCGATGCCTGCCTCTTCGATAAGCGCGCGGGTTATCGGCGCGAACATTGTGCGAAGAGTTTGGGCATGCTTCTCCCAATGTTGGGCTGATTCGCGCCACTCCCGCAAATTATCGTTTGACTCAATCGCACCCATTCGATTTAAACTCACACCTGAATAGACTTGGCTAACCCGCCTGTCGTCTGCGACTATCTCATCATAATACACATCTGACATGGCATATTCATCGACCCTCAAAACAAAGTGTGCGCTGGGACTGATGGCCAAAGCGCCAATTGCGGGCGAGGTCAAAACGCGGCTTGTGCCGCCTTTGACGCCGGTAGAAGCAGCAAGTCTAAATGTCTGCTTCTTGCGCGACATGGCGGCGCAGATCGGCAGCGTTGCAGCAGTGGGTCAGGCAGACGGTTTTGTGGTCTACACACCCGTCGGCTCGGAGTCCGCGTTTGACGGCGCATTGCTTAACGGATTCAAGTTTCTGGCGCAGCGCGGTGAATCTCTCGGAGATCGTCTTTGTAATGCTACCGACGATCTTCTAAATAGAGGTTACAGTTCCGTTTGCCTGATCAATTCCGACAGTCCGACTCTGCCGCGCTCGGTTCTCGATCAAGCTATCGAATCACTAACGCTCGATGGCGATCGCGTAGTGCTCGGGGCCGCGGATGATGGTGGTTATTATCTAATCGGATTGAAGCAAGCGCATCGCAATCTGTTTGATCGAATAGCCTGGAGCACAGCCGACGTACTCGCGCACACAATCGAGCGCGCTGCAGAGATCGGCCTTACCGTGGAACTGCTCCCGCGCTGGTACGACGTGGACGACGCCGAGTCGCTCGATCGGCTCTGTGAAGAGTTGTTGGTTACGGAACGCCGGGACGGAGCTTATTCCGCGCCTCACACCCGAGCTTTTCTGAATGCGCTGATCGAGAAAGAAGGATCGCAACGTGTCTGTCCTAAACTCTTCAGGCGGATGACGACATGACCGAAGACTCGCCTGCGACGTCGAAGCACCTGGGCGCGAACAGAATCGCAATTGTGCTGAGCGTGCTTGGTGTTACTTTGCTGCTGCTCTATCGAATCGGCGTCCGCGCCGGAGGCGCCAAGGACATTGTCTGGTTTCTCAAACTTGTTGGTGCGCAGACACCGCTTTATCTTGCCGCCGTCTGGTTTTTTTTACGTGGCAAAGACTCCCGTTCATTGCTCATTGTCGGACTGATTTTTGCGGCTCTCTTTCGCCTCAGCATACTCTTTTCACCGCCTTATCTTTCCGATGATGTCCATCGTTACGTCTGGGATGGCCGGGTACAGGCAGCGGGTATAAACCCTTACCGTTACATTCCCGCCGATCAATCATTGGCAGGGCTTCGCGACGAGAAGATCTACCCGAAGATCAATCGCCGCGACTATGCCCACACGATTTACCCGCCAGTCGCCGAAGCCATCTACTTTTTAACCACTCGTGTCAGCGAATCCGTGACGTGGATGAAGGCGACGATGGTTGGCTTTGAGGCTATCGCCGTATGGGCGCTCGTTCAATTGCTTGGATCATTCGGCTTGGCCCGTCAGAGGGTTCTAATCTACGCTTGGCATCCGCTGGTCGTCTGGGAGTTTGCCGGTAGCGGTCACCTCGATGCGATAGCCATTTGTTTTATTGCGCTGGCGCTGCTCGCGCGCCGCAAGAATGCCGAGGCCACAACCGGCGTCACACTGGCCTGCGCCACGTTGGTCAAGTTTTTTCCGCTGCTGCTGTTCCCCGCACTTTATAAGCGCTGGAGATGGAAAATGTTTTTGGCCTTCGCGCTGACCGTCGCAGTTGCTTACTTGCCATATCTCAGCGCTGGCCCACTGGGCGTGCTCGGTTTTCTGCCCGGCTATGCTGGTGAACGGGGAATGATCAGCGGTGAACAGTTTTTTATTCTGGAGGCTGTGCGCCGGCTCTTCAGTGCGCATGTGCCCACTGTGGCTTACTTGATTTCTGTGCTGTTGCTGCTCCTTCTTCTGTCTGTGTGGCTGATGCGAAACCAGCAGGGCGACGATGCTGACTATATTCGCAGCGCCTTGATCATCGCTTCCATTTTCATGGTCTTGCTGGCTCCGCACTTCCCCTGGTACTTCTCGTGGTTGATACCGTTTTTGTGCTTCTTTCCATCTATCCCGGTTTTCTACCTGACGCTTACGAGCTTCCTCCTCTATCTGACCTGGCTTCCGTATTCGTCTGATCAACTCTTCGAATTGAAAGCTTTTCTCTTTGTGCCGTTTCTGATTCTTAGCGTCATCGTGATCTGGTTGCCGCGTCGCAAATCGATTCCTCTTTTGATCGATAGGTAAAGGCATTGAAGCCCTTTGTCTCAGTCATCATTGCCGCTCTTAATGAAGAGGCAGCGCTTGCCAATGTGATCGGAGCGATACCGCGCGATCTCGCGGACGAGATCATCGTCGTCGACAATGGCAGCACAGATCGAACGGCGGAAGTTGCTGGTGCGGCGGGCGCTCGCGTCGTGACAGAGCCCGTTCGCGGATATGGGCGCGCATTTCGGGCCGGCCTGCGCTCGATTTCGCCTGAAAGCGAAATCATCGTATTTCTCGACGGCGACGGCAGCGATTGTCCCGAGATGATGGGCCGACTTGTCAGACCGATAATCGAAGGAACCCATGACTTTGTGATTGGATCGCGTACTCGCGGGCATCGTGAACTCGGCAGCATGAACTTTCATCAGGTTCTTGCCGGATACATGGTGGGATTCTTTCTTCGCATTCTATACGGAGTTCGCTCTACAGACATGGGACCATTTCGGGCGATCCGTCGCGAAACGCTGGAAAGGCTCGGAATGCGGGAAGAAACTTATGGGTGGCCTTTAGAAATGCAGATGCGTGCCGCGCGCGCGCTCGTTCGCATACTGGAAGTGCCGGTCGACTACCGACGCCGAGCTGGAGGTCGCTCAAAGATCGCGGG
>JBDTYQ010000160.1:0-4376 GCA_040005515.1 bacterium | reverse complement strand
CATAAGTGGTTCTGTCGACATCACCGGAAGGTATGCCGTACTGGACAAAGCCCAGTTCGTGGCTGTCACCGAGGGCGAGAGCGACGGCGCTCGCATTGTGGCTGAATGAAAGCAGCACAGCGCACAAGGTGGTGCAAAGTACCGCTAGTTTGTTTGTCATTTTCATAGGTTTAATTTTTATAGGGGTTTCTTGTGGAAAGTGAGATAGCACGCCGTATGCCAGGGATAGAAAAGCTATTAGATGTGAGCTATAAGTAGACAGTTATCAACCACTTGCTTCTATAATAAAGCGTCTCTTAATTATGGTAGATCTAACGCTGATTCGTAAAGCATTCCGACAAACCGCGCAGCCGCCCGAGGAAATTCAATACAACAATCACCGGCAAAGATGTTTATACGTCAAATTGGGAACGTATGAATCTCCGACGTTTGAGACTACTTATATGGCTATTTTAACGGCCTCCGACCAAACCCGTAAAATTCATACACGGCCCATGAGCAGCTGCGAGCGCTGTTTTTCTCTAATCATGGGGACCATACGCTAACCGGGCAACATTGGGGTCCAAATGAGCGCGTTTCTCTCGGTGAGATAAGCGCGCACGCCCCTTTAATGCCTCAGATTAGTCAGACCAATGCGCAATTGGTGCAAACGACAATTTCCCCAATTTTCGATTGGATGTCACCAGCCGCGAATTTGTGCGCGCATTTTCGCTTGAGTCCCGAATAGATGAGTAGGAATCACTTTAATCTGTCGGGCAAAACGTAGAAGCAATCGTCGGTAGCATCTGCGTTCGCGCTGGCGTAACCAAACAAAATTGTTATGAAAAAGAATCCCCGTCCCAAATTTGGCGCCTTTAACCTGCGCATCGTTCTCGCTCTTATTCTTTGTTTGGTGGGTGTGTCGCTGGCAGTAATTAGCGTCGCGAAGCCGAAACCTGCACCGACGCAACGAGGACTCACGCTCGCGATTGAGAGACCGCTTGCGCCAAGGCCGATACTGGCTGCAGCGACGGCTGCCCTCGCTCAGAAGCGCACGTTACAAGCGACCACGCCTTTCGTGGCTCCGCCACCAGGTACCCCTACGTTCGGGCATCCGGTCATCAGCGGCATCGGCGGGGTCGGGTTTGAGCAAGACCTGCGACTTGACCCTTCGAATCCGAACCGCCTCTACACCAGCGCGCCCGGGACAGCTTCCGCGAACACTAGCTGGATTTGGCACTCGCTTGACGGCGGCAAGACCTTTAAATGGGTCGTCGGGGCAACGGCGCTGGAAGGGAAAGTCACCACTTGCAACGGCGGCGGTGATACTGAACTCGGCGTGGATTCGGCTGGGCATCTCTACTTTAACGATCTGACGCTGGCGAACTTCAGTACCGCACGCTCAGATGATTTCGGTGCGACCTTTACCTGCAGTAACGCCGGGGTGCCCGACACGGCAGTCGACCGGCAATGGTACACCATCGATGGCGATCCCACGAACGGCGGCAGCATTTACCTCGCGAATGACGAGATCGGGCCCGGCGGTGCGATGTGCGGAAGCAGCGTGGGCAATAACGTTCTCGTGATGTATCGCTCACCGGTCGGGGGTGTGGGCGCGACAGCTGGCGTTACATTCGGTCCAGCAAACCATGTCACGGCAGATCTTTCCTGCGACGAAGCGATCATGGGTAACAACGAACTAAGTCCCGTCGCTACTACGCTCGGGCAGCCCAATGGGTTAGGCGGATTCGCCGTGCTCCCCACGCCCGTCAAGCATGTTTTTGTCGTCCACGACAACGCAACCTTGAACAAGATCCTTGTGGGCCGCTGTTTCCCGGTCGCCTTCGGTGCGCCCGTGCCGAATGTGAGCGATCCCAGTGGCTTGAACTGCACCGACATTGTCGTGGCTGATTTGGGCGCAAGCGCCAAGACCGGTGGCGATTTTCCGACGATGGCGATTGACAAAGCTGGCAACCTTTACGCCGTGTGGGAACAAGCACCCATCAACGCCGGTGGCATGATCAACGGCGATACCGTGCTCAAGTATTCCTACTCAACCGACCAAGGCAACACCTGGGCGGCGCCGATTTTGATTAGCACTTCAGGTTCGCCGGTGGGCACCCTGCATACGAATGTCTTTGCGTGGATGGTCGCAGGTGACGACGGACGCGTAGACATCGCGTGGTATGGTACGCCGGGCGCGCCTACCTTTCCTTCGAATGGTCCCGACTCCTGTCCCGCCTCCTGCGACTGGAGTCTCTGGATGGTTCAAACGTTGAACGGGCACGCCGCCGTGCCGACTTTCACCGCGCCCGCCCTGGCGAGCGAACACTTTATCCATCGCGGCAGCATCCAGACGCTGATGGGAGGACAGACCGGCGACCGCAGCCTGGGCGACTTTTTACAAATACGGATGGGCGCCCTCGGGGAAGCGCAGGTTGGTTACGCCGATTCGAACAGTATTACGGAGGCCTTTGCGCCACACGGAATGTTCGTTAGGCAAAATGGCGGCAACGGACTTCTGGCCGCCAGCTCACCGGTGAATATCTCGGGACTGACGTCCTACAACGCTGGGTCAGATCCAAGCGGCGACGGCAAATACGAAGTAAACGGGACGAGCAGCGCGAACATGCCTCAACTCGACATCCTCAATTCCAGCATCACCAAGGTAACCACCGCGCCCTGCTCGGCCGGCGCTCCTTGTTATCGAGTAGTCATGCAGTTGAATAACCTGAGTCTCGCACCGACGTCCGCACAAGATCCCGATCCCGATCTGGTGTGGCTGACCCAATGGTTAGTGCCATCCGCGACCGATGTGAATGGAGGAAAGAATTTCATAGTTTATGCCGAGTCCACCAACGGCGGTGCGTTGCAGTGCTTCTCGGGAGAGAACGCTGCTTCCCTGGTTGGCGGTGGTGTTACTCTTACATATCCCGGCGCGACGGCTCTGCCTGGCCCGAACTGTCAGTCGACGCTCGGTCCTAATGGTACGATTACCATTTACGTTCCGCTCTCTAGCGTGAACGAGTCAGGCGCGATTGACGCACGCCTGCACGAGGTGACTGCCAGCACCATGACGCTGACGCAGCCTGCGAACAGCGTTCCATCACTTGGAGGCGTAGGAGGCTCACTCTTTAACCTAATCGACGTCGCCCAAGGCTACACCTTCGATCCCACGGTCGTCAGCGCCGTGTCTCGCAAGACCCACGGAACTGCCGGTACCTTCGATGTGGATCTGCCTCTCACCGGCACTCCCGGGATTGAATGTCGCCAGGGCCAGGGCGTAAACTCAGATTCCCATCAAGTGGTAGCCACGTTTATTGCCCCCGTCACTCTCCAAGCCGCCGCGGTAACTTCCGGCACGGGATCAGTTTTGAGCGCCACACCTAGCGGAAATCAAGTAGTCGTGGATCTAACGGGCGTCGCGAATGCGCAGACTATTGCCATCACTCTGTTTGATGTGAACGATGGCACGGGCGCCCGCAACGTTGTAATCCCGATGAGTCTCCTTCTGGGTGACACCACCGCCAATGCTGTCGTCAATGCTTCAGACGTCGGCCAGACGAAAGCGCAATCTGGACTGGCGGCGACCGCCGTTAACTTCCGATTGGATGTGACGGTCAGCGGCGACATTAACGCCTCGGACATCGGACTCGTTAAATCCAAATCGGGCACGGCGTTGCCGCCATAAACCAACATACAAGCGAAAAGCGACGTGGAGCGAGCTCTAAGTTGAATCGCGTCGTTCCGAACAGCATTTGATCCTCGTCTTGTCGAAAGTGCCTTGACGCGCATCCTTCGACTCAGTGAACGCTTAAAACGCGAACGAGAGTTGGAAGAGGCCATCGTCACGACTGTCTCGCACCACCGGCAAGGTGGACGTCCCGTGATCTTTTCGCTTTTTGGATGCGGATTCCACTGCGAAAGTCGAGAACCTGGAGCTTCCTGACCATCCGTTGATGGGAGCCCTAAGCAGCTTTCGCCGGTCGCTTCTTGCCGTCCAGATGCGCCCGAAATTCAGTAGGCGATTGACCGAACACGCGTTTGAATGTGCGGTTGAACTGCGTCAGCGATTGAAAACCCACATCGTAGGCGACTTCGCTGATGCGCCGGTTTGGATTCACGAGCTGCGTCTTCGCGTCGTCCAGGCGCACACGGGCGACGTAGTCGGTAAACGTCAACCCCGTTGCTTTGTGAAACACTTTGCAGAAGTGAAACACACTCGCGCCTGCAGCTTTGGCAACATCGGCTAACGAGAGCGGTTCCAGTTTGTGTTTCTCAATATATTCCCGGGCTTTTTGCACGAGCGGCGGTTCGGCGTTTTGTTTCTCGAGCATGATCCGATTGATCAGCGCGGAAAGTTGTTCGGCGAAAAAGGAAAGCAGCCGGACGATGGC
>JBDTYQ010000159.1:0-4424 GCA_040005515.1 bacterium | reverse complement strand
GTCGTATCAAACGACGTCATGAATCTCACTTCAGAAGTCGCTTCATTCCAAACGTAGAAGAAGTAATGTCTCTGCAGTAACGGAACAAACTTCCTGGGGATGATCGCGAAGACGCCATTGGATTCCACCTTCTGCGTGAGCTCAATCTGCGGGATCTTTTTCAACTCTCGCGCCAGCACCTGGGCCATGCGGTTCGAGTGCTCCGCATTCCGGCGCCACAGATCGGTTCCGAGCAGCGCCTGAAATTGTGCCGAGATAAACCTCATCTTCGAGGGCAAATGCGTGCCTTGCTTGCGCAGGTATTTGAAATCCCTCGCGAGCTCACTATCGAAGAAAACTACGGCTTCCCCGAACATTCCACCGTTCTTCGCGCCGCCGAACGAAAGCACATCCACGCCCACATCACCTGTGATTCTTCTGAGGTCAAGCTTCAAGCTCGCCGCCGCATTGGCGATGCGTGCTCCGTCCATATGCAGCATCATGTTCTTCTTATGTGCGAAACTTGAAAGCGTCTTCAGCTCACGCGGCGTGTAGACCGTGCCCATTTCGGTGGACTGCGAAATCGAGATAACGCGAGCCTGAACGTGATGTTCGAACCCGATGTGTTCGAGGAACGGCACTACATGTTCGGAAGTGACCTTACCGTCAGTCGTCTTCACCGAAAGCAACTTGCATCCAGTGAACTTCTCGGGTGCGCCACACTCATCAACATTGATGTGCGCGGTCTCTGCGCAGACCACAGCGTGATAAGACTCCGTCGCGGCTTTCAGGCCGAGTACATTCGCGCCCGTCCCGCCAAAGACAAAAAACACCTCCACGTCCTTTCCGAAGTGTTTGCGGAACGTCTTAACGGCGGCATCAGTGTAGGGATCATCGCCATAGGCCACGACGTGCCCTTCGTTCGCCGCGGCGATTGCCTGCATTATTTCAGGGTGCACGCCGGAGTTGTTGTCGCTCGCGAAACTCCTACGCGGGTTGATGCTTTTAGTCATTGATTATGATTAATTCTCAAGGCTCAGGTCTCAGTTACATTATTCAAGCTTGGGACTTGGGACCTGAGTCTTGAGACTGGTGTCACCGTTTTTTCAGGTCTTTGATGACCTCGCGCGCTGCATTTGATCCAGACTGGCCTGTCATACCGCCACCAGGATGAGTGCCTGAACCGCAAAGATACAGCCCCTTGATCGGCGTCCGATACTGGGCCCAGCCAATCAACGGTCTGAAAGCGAAGAACTGATCGAGCGACTGTTCGCCGTGGAAGATGTGTCCGCCGCTCAACCCGTAAGTCTGTTCTAGATCCAGCGGTGTAATCACCTGCCGCGCGATGATCAATGCTTTCAGGTCCGGCGCGTAAGCTGACAGCGCATCCACGATCGTATCGCCAAATGCCTCGCGGCGCGAATTCCAATCACCCTCTTTTAACTTATATGGTGCGTACTGCACGTGCACTGACATCACGTGCGCGCCCTCAGGCGCAAGCGAAGCATCGCTAACAGAAGGAATCGTAATGTCCAGGTATGGCTGCGTGGAGTAGTCGCCATATTTGGCTGCATCGAAGGCTCGCTCGAGGTAATCAATCTCCGGCCCAATGTGGATACGGCCCGAGAGCCGCGCAACATCCCCAATACCCTGCAGTGCAACAAACGTCGGCAAACCTGAAAGCGCGAAATTCACTCGGGCAACACAGCCGACTGATCGGTAGTTGCGCATTTTCAAAAGGAAGTCCGGATCGAGGTCAAGCGGGTCTACTAATTTTAGAAACGTAGTGCGCGGATCGGCATTCGAGACGACGCGTTCGGCGCTGATCTCTTCCCCACTTGCGAGCACTACCGTCGCCGCACGGCCTTCATTCACATCAATTCTCTGAACCTCTGCGTTCGTTCGCACCTCGACTCCTGCCGCTTCGGCAGCCTTAGCGAGTGCGTTCGTGAGTGCGCCCATACCGCCTTTAACAAAGGTGGACGCTCCGAACGGTTGTCCATCTAATGCCGATTGCCACAGCAGACCCGTGCTGGTACCGGCGGACCAGGGTCCGGCAAATGAACCGAAGATACCGCGAGCGGCGACCGTCCCGCGCATTAGTTCGCTCTCAAACCACTCCGCTGCGAGATCGGCAACCGCCATCGGCCCCCAACGCAACAAGCGAAACGCATCCTGTTTCGGCAGACGACGGAAAGAAAGACCGACCTTCCCGAGATTCCAGAATTCGCGAGGCGCAGGCTTATCGATCGCCGGCGGCGTCATTGAAACGAGGGGCGCGAGGACTTTGCCGATGCGAGCAAAACTTGCGATGAACTCCGGATAGCTTTTCGCATCTGCGGTTGAGATCTTTGCGAGGGCTGCAACGGTGCGCGCAATATCGTCATGAATAGTCAAAGACTGGCCCTCGGGCCCAAGAGCGAGTAATCGTGTTTCGGGTTTGATTAGCTCAAGGCCATAACGAGGCAGCCGGAGATCCGCTGCAATGGTTTCGGAGAAGGGGCCGGTCGTCTGCGCGACCGTCGAACACCGAAACCGTGGGTGAATCTCTTCCGTTACGGCGCCGCCGCCGATGACACCGCGACGCTCAAGCACAAGCGGCTTCAGTCCCGCCTTCGCGAGATAGCAGGCCGCGACGAGTCCGTTGTGGCCGCCGCCGATGATGACGATGTCATGCATACCGATGCTGTCTCAGGTCTCAAGTCGCAGGTCTCAAGTTCAGGCCTTTTGTCAGTCGATCGGTTCAGACTAAGACTGAACCAAAGCTTGAGTCTTGCGACTTTAGACCTGAGACCTAACTTCGTTTCCAATCCTTCAACAGCTGCATCGCTGCGTTTCGACCGGGGGCTCCCATAATGCCGCCGCCCGGATGCGTAGCCGAGCCGCACATGTAGAGGCCGCGAATCGGCGTGCGATATTGCGCCCACCCCGGCGCCGGGCGCAGGAAGAACAACTGTTCAAGCGTGAGCTCACCCTGAAAGATGTTGCCCTCCGACAAGCCGAAGTCACGTTCAATATCGAGCGGCGTTAAGACTTGCCGGTGCAGGATCAGATCCTTAAAACCAGGGGCATGCTCGGCGATCGTGTCGACAACCGTGTCACCAAACTCCTCACGCTTGTCATCCCAATTCCCCTCTTTCAAATTGTATGGAGCATATTGCACGAAGCACGACATCACATGTTTACCGGGCGGCGCGACCGAGGGATCGGTCAAACTTGGAATCACAATGTCGATATACGGACGGCGCGAGAAGCGACCGTACTTCGCTTCATCATAAGCCCGCTCCATGTATTCAACGCTCGGCGAAATCGAAACGGCGCCGCGCAGGTGCGCACCTTCTCCGGGTAACACGGTGAAGCTAGGCAAACCGTCGAGTGCCATATTCACTTTGCCGGACGAGCCGCGATACTTATAGCGCTTCAAATCCGCTGCGAAGTCTTCCGGCAAATGTTCTTCGCCGACCATCTTCATGAATGTCAGGCGCGGATCCACGCTCGAAGAAATAACGTCCGCGTAGATCTCGTCCCCATTAGCCAGGACCACGCCTTTCGCCTGACCGTGCTTCATGAGGATCTTCGCGATCGGAGCTTCGGTGCGAATCTCAGCGCCCGCCTCACGCGCCGCGTCGCCGATCGCGTTTGAGATCGCGCCCGTACCTCCGCGCGATAACCCCCATGAGCGAAAGGCCCCGTCGATCTCACCCATGTAATGATGCAGCAGGACGTAAGCAGTCCCGGGAGAACGAACACCGAGAAACGTTCCGATGATTCCGGAAGCCGACATCGTCGCCTTGAGCACGTCCGTCTCGAACCACTGATCAAGAAAATCGACCGCGCTCATCGTCATCAATTGCACCTGGTTGTACTTGTCCTCGTCCGGCAGGTTCTGAAAACGCTTTCCGAGGAAGTAGAGGTCTTTTAAACCACGTGGACTGAGCGAGGTCGGGTCCGGTGGTGTCATGCTCATGATGGGCTTTACGAAGTGGGCCATCTCAACCATGGCCTTGCCGTATTCGTCATAAGCCTCAGCGTCGAGTCTTGAATGGCGCGCGATCTCGCGGCGGGTTCTCGCGTGATCGTTGACGCGCCAGAGGTAGTCGCCGTTGGGCATCGGCGTGAACGTGCCGTCGAGCGGCAAGATCTCCAAACCGTGGCGGGGAAGATCGAGTTCGCGGATTATCTCTGGTCGCAATAACGAAACGACGTAGGAGCAGACGGAGAACTTGAAACCGGGAAAGACTTCTTCAGTAACGGCCGCGCCGCCGAGCACATGCCGGCGTTCGAGCACAAGCACCTTCTTGCCCGCGCGCGCGAGATACGCGGCGTTAACCAGACCGTTGTGGCCACCGCCAATGACGATGACGTCGTACTTGGAATTCATTTGTTATCGGTATTGCAGCTTGCTGAAGATTGAGGAGCATACCTATAATCGCTCGCCCTGACAA
>JBDTYQ010000158.1:0-4604 GCA_040005515.1 bacterium | reverse complement strand
TGGCTGCGAGGCATTGAAATTCTCCCACGAATAAAACCAAATCCTTTTAATTAAGAGGGAAGGTGGAATACAAGAGGGTGCCTAATTAGAATACCAGAATGCAGCCCTTGAATCATCCGGAACTCGCCGATGCGATCCCTTCTAGTTGGCCATGCAGAGAATGATTAAACGGACTACGCAACGGGGGCTGGGGTTGGGGACATCGCGCCGCCGATCGAACTGGATCAAAACTTTGTAGACAATCCACGTCACAAAAGAAGACGGCCGCTCACTCGGGCGGCTTTGTCCTTAACAAAGTCAGGCTCCGCAGGTAGGGCTCGAACCTACGAGCCCAAAGCGTTGGGATTAACGGCCGTTGCCGTCGGATTCCGGGGGGATTCTTGCGAATCCATTTAGAAAATTTATGCGCTTGATTTGGCGGTCGCGCTGTACGGCTAAACTGTGAGAGGTATCATGAAAAGCGGAGGCCCCTTCATGACCTCCGCCATTAATAAAGTTTGGCTCCGCAGGTAGGACTCGAACCTACAACCCTTCGGTTAACAGCCGAATGCTCTGCCATTGAGCTACTGCGGAATAAGCGCCCCTACATAGCGAAACTATGCGCGGGGCGCGAGCGATTTTTATAGCAGACACGATCGTGAGCGTCAAGGAAGCGTGCAAAACGCTGACACGGCCCCAGGGAGCCACGGTGAATCGGTAAATTCCAGCGCACCTTCGCGCCCCTCTACCTCGCCTTGCGCTGTGATAAGAACTGCGAGAATATCTCGCACTGTCCCAACCCAAATACAACTCTTCAATCTTCTGCTGTAGTGACGCTTCACTGAGAGGTGCAAATGGAACGCCGTACAACATCCTGGTATAGCCCCAACTTAAATATGGAAATGCCGCTCGTGGCGTACGGACATGCCGGTCAACAGCTCCTCATGATGCCAACGGCAGCGGCGGACTATCTTGAGTATGAACGGTTCCATTTGGTGGATGCGATAGCACCACACATTGAGAGCGGCCGGATTCGCGCTTACTCAATTAATAGCGTGAATCGCTACAGCCTTTTGAACGAACAGATGCCGCCCAACCTGAAGGCGGAACTACTCACGCGTTTCGATCGCTACATTGTCGAGGAAGTCCTGCCTCTCATGCGGAAGGACGCCGGTGAAGATGCTCGGCCTCTGACGACTGGTGCGAGTCTGGGAGCCTTCCTGGCAGCGAACGCTTACTTCAAACATCCTGACTTGTTTCGCGGAGTGATTGCTATGAGCGGGAGTTATGACGTCAGGTCATACCTGAAGGGCTTTCACGATGACAACGTCTATTTTAATAATCCGGCCGACTATCTTCCCAACCTGAATGACGATCACTATCTGCCGATCCTGCAGCGGGCGGACTCGATTTACATCCTGTCCGGCCAAGGCTCATATGAAGCTCCAGAACGAAGCCGTCACCTTTCGGATATCTTGCACAGCAAGGGAATTCCGCACACTCTTGATCTATGGGGACAGGACGTGGATCACGACTGGCCGTGGTGGCGAAGGATGCTGCCATTTACGCTGGATAAGATCGTGTAGGACAGACATTCCTGTCAGTCCTAGCATGGATTAGCCGCGCGACGAAGGCCGCGAACGACATAACAGGCAGCGATGTCATTCCGGTCAGGATGCGCGCACACAGACCAGTCGAGAGCGAGGACAGGCAGGAATCCCTGGCCTACTCACGGTTCGTCGGCGCCCTTCTTACCCTTCTTCTTCTGAGTGTCGACTTCGCGCGGGCGTGTAGTCGCGGGTGCCGGCTCTGTTCGAGGTGGCGCTGTCTCGACCTTCGGAGCCACTGGCGGCGGCGCTTCGTCTGTGCGCGGCGGCGGCGGCAGCGTCACCTGCTCCAGCTTCGGCTGAGTCTCAACAGCGGGTTTTGTTGTCTCGTCTCCCGTCGTGTCTGAGGAGTCGCTTGCGGTTTGAGCGCGCTCGGCAGCGAGTTCACGTTGACGTTGGCGGAACAACTCCTTCATGTCCTCCGGCATCGTCGAAGGTTTATCGAAGTCCTCTTTTGGTTTGTCCTTCATGAAGCTCTTCATGAAATCAATGAAGAACGGTAGGGCGCCCACGCCGCCTGTCATGTTGTTCCCAAGGTTTTTCTTTTGGCCGGGATAGCCCATCCACACGCCCGTGACGTAGGTCGGTGTGTAGCCGATAAACCAGACATCGGTGTGGTCGTTAACAGTTCCGGTCTTTCCGGCAAGCGGAACGCCCAGGGACCGTGCGGCAGTCGCGGTGCCAAACTCAACCACGCCGCGCATCATTGAAACCATCGTGCTCGCAACGTATTCGTTGACCACTTTGTAGGTGGTCTTTTCCCACTCCTCGAGCACAGCGCCATCGCGATCGAGAACGCGGCGAATCAGGTGCGGCTCAACACGAATCCCCTTGTTAGGAAATGCTGAGTAAGCTGAGACCATCTGGTCTAGCGGAACTTCGGTAGCGCCAAGTGCCGAAGACAAGTACGGAGCCATCGGCACTTTGATGCCGAACCTCCTCACCATCTGCGCGCCTGTTTGAATACCCACTGTCTGCAGAAGATGAACGGCCGGCACGTTCATCGATTTCGCGAGAGCCATTTTCAGCGGCAGGTCTCCGTTCCCGGGCGACCCGTCATAGTTGTGTGGTTTCCACGGACCGATGGTGATCGGCGCCCCGCTCACAGTCGTATCTGGAGTCATGCCCCATTCAACTGCTGCTGTGTAAACGAACGGTTTGAAGCATGAACCTGTTTGGCGATAGGCCTGCGTGGCGTTGTTGAATTTGCTGGTACTGTAAAAATCATAGCCGCCAACCATCGTGACAATCTCACCGGTCTTCGCGTTTAGAGTCATCATCGCACCTTGAACGCCAGGAATCTGCGAGAGAGCAACTTTGAGCCGGCGGTTCTTCTTATCGACCTCTTTGATTTCAAACTCACTGAGGTAGCCCGCCTTGAATTCGTTCTCCGGCTGGCGTTGCGACCAACCCATGTCGGCCGTTCCAACCGTCGCCGTGTAGTTGCCGAAACGCACGGACGCTTCCCTCTTGGTCCGATCGACTTTAGTGATCAAGCCCTCCAAGAACCGACCTTCCTGAAATTCACTACCGTACCAATCTGGATGCTTGAAGTTGGCGATCTCCTGGGCCGTGGGAGGTCCGGCTCCATTACTTGCGGAAGTGGGAATCATCGAGTAGCTCGAGCGCCAACCCCGCGTTCGGTCGTAGCGTCGCAAACCGGCACGCACCACTTCATAAGCCTTCTTCTGAGCCTCAGCGTTGATGGTCGTATAGACGGCCAATCCGCCTTGCGCCACACGTGTGGTGTACTTGTCTTCAAGATCCTGACGAACATACTCGACGGCATAATCGAATGCTGACGAGCGCGGTTGTGATTGATAGTAAGCGGTGTCCGCGAGTTGAATCGGCTTCGCTTTCGCTGCATCAACTTCTGCCTGAGTAGCGAACCCGTGTTTGGCCATCAAATCCAAAACCAGGTCACGACGCTCTTTTGCTTTGGCAGCGTTGGCTGTCGGCGAATATTCACTCGGGGCCTTGGGCAAGCCCGCAAGCAGGGCGGCTTCGCCGATAGTCAGGTCTTTCGCCTGCTTGCCGAAGTAGGTTTCGGCGCCGGCCTCAATTCCATAGGCGTTCGCGCCAAGGAAGGTGTGATTGGCGTACAACTCCATAATTTGGTTCTTCGTGTAATAGCGCTCAATCTGGAGGGCGAGGGCCCACTCGTTCAGTTTTCGTTTCAGCGTCTGCTCTTTAGAAAGGAAAAGGTTCTTTGCCAGCTGTTGCGTGAGCGTGGATCCGCCTTCTACTTTATCCGTCGTGAGGTTCTTCCAGGTCGCGCCGATGATGCGAATCGGATCGATGCCAACGTGGTCATAAAAGCGGGCGTCCTCAACTGCGAGGATGGCATTCTTAACTACAGGGGGAATCTCCTCATACTTAAGTGGGATCCTTTTCTCGAGGGCAAACTCTCCAATCACCGTCTCGCCATCGTCAGCGTAAACGCGCGTTACAACGCTCGGTCGGTACGTGGCCAGGGCAGCAACTTCATTGGCGGCGCGCGAGTAATTCAGTTTGTACGCAGCAATGATACCTGTGAGCCCTCCCGCTGCCAGAGATAGCAGCAGGACTGCCGGCAGCCAGAAGCGACGCAATAAATTCTGTCGTTGGGGCGGCGGGGTGTGCACGATCGCGTGCGGCGAAAACTTTTGAGGGTCTTTAGCCATTTTGGGATGATACCTCAGTGAAAACGGCGAGATTGGGAGAGATGCTCGCGGATAATGCATTAGTGGCTGTCTGGAGAGTCATAGTGGCCAATGAGGATTATACGCATGCTCTGTTATAATCTCCATTGCAAACGGGGGCGACAGGCTTCGACAGGAGCTTTTGACGATCGACCGGATGCCATGCCGGGCTACTCTATGCAGCTCGTTAAAAAGCGTAGGGAAAAAACAATTGCCAATAACAATGAATTGGCTCTCGCTGCCTAATTAAGCACCGAGCGTCTCACCGCAAGTTGCTCATGCGCGCGGAGGGAGATGTCACTTAGATGAGCTGGCCCGCTCCTTCGGTCCGTGGGAG
>JBDTYQ010000157.1:0-4815 GCA_040005515.1 bacterium | reverse complement strand
TACGAAGAGTACGTCTCGGATCCGGCGAAGCCAGTGCCATATCGTTCGCGTCCGAATCAACCGGCGGGTGGTGCGTACTGGGCTCGCTGGTTGGTTGACGATCAACGTGAGGCGTCGGGGAGACAAGATGTTCTGGCGTTTGTCTCAGAGCCCCTGACCGCGCCGATGAAGATCAGCGGGCAGCCCATGGCAAACCTGATTGCCTCAACGAGCGGCACAGACTCGGACTGGGTAGTTAAGCTCATCGATGTTTATCCCGATGAAGTTGCCGGAGACTCAGCGATGGGCGGTTATCAGCTGATGATTGCGGGCGACATCTTTCGCGGACGATACCGCGAGGGCATGGAGACGGCGAAACCGATCGCTGCCAACAGTCCCCTGCTCTATCGCTTTGCTTTGCCTAACGCCAACCACGTCTTTCTGCCTGGCCATCGCATCATGGTGCAAGTGCAATCGAGTTGGTTCCCTCTCTACGATCGCAATCCACAGACTTTCGTGCCGAGCATTTTCTGGGCCAAGCCTGCGGATTATCGCAAAGCTATCCAACGCGTCTACCACGCGCCAAACCAGGCAAGCTTTATCGAGTTGCCGCTCGTAGCAACTCCATGATGACCTTTAGTTAACGATTACACATTCAGGAGGATGCGTGTTTAGTGAATCCAAGAAGCAGATCTTGCACGAGATCGTAGCAGCGAGCTCCGCGCGCAGTGTTAGCCACTCCGTTCTCTTCATCGGTAGCAATAAGAGTCAGGCAACCGCAGCCGCGAAACAACTTGCAAAAGAGTTACAGCGCGACCTTCATCGAGTCGACCTGAGGAAAGTAGTAAGTAAGTATATTGGTGAAACCGAGAAGAACCTCATCCGCGTCTTTGACGAAGCGTCAAAACACGAATTGGTCCTTTTTTTTGATGAAGCAGACGCGTTGTTCGGCAAACGCACTGCGGTGAAGGAGAGTCATGACCGGTACGCGAACGCCGGGATTAACTTTCTGTTGCAGCGCCTGGAGCATCATAAGGGCTTGGTGATTCTGACGACCAACGAACATGAGCATCTGCCTCTACATTTTCGGGGGCGCTTTCGCTTTGTTGTGGACTTCTCCTAATCCCGCGCTAAAACGAAATGCCACTTCAGGATTTTCGGTTAGGAAGTAAGCAGGTTTTCGGCAACAAGGTTGTGACGGTAGTCGAACTGCTTGGCGCCCTCCTGATTATTCTCGCGGGACTCAAAGGATACATTCCGTTAAGTTCTACGCCTTTCCTGTTGCTCTACGGCTGGCTGATGCTGTGGCTGCGGGGAATGGGCTGGCGCGACATGGGATTGAGAAGTCCCGTCATCTGGAGCCGGACGATCCTGATTGGTGTCGCTGTCGGCGTTGGGTGGCAGTACTTCAGTCTCTATGCGATCGAGCCACTCATCGCACGGTTTACCGGCGAGTTACCGGATGTGAGCCAGTTCCGCCCTCTGATCGGGAACACTACCTTCTTCTTGATCTCGCTCGTCCTGTCGTGGACGCTCGCAGCCTTTGCCGAGGAGATGGTATTTCGCGGTTACTTGATGAATCGCTTCGCTGATCTTGCTGGGGGCACGCGCAACGCCTGGATAGTTAGTCTGGTGGTCGGAAATGTTCTGTTCGGCCTTGTGCATTTGTACCAGGGGGCGTCAGGAGTAATTGCGATCGGACTTACCGGGCTGTTATTCGGTGCCCTCTATCTCGCGACCGGTCGCAACTTATGGGTAGCGATCATCGCCCATGGTGTGAACGACACGTTAGGCTTTGCTTTGATCTACTTGGGGAAATACCCGGGACTCTAGCTAAGCGAAAGGTACTGAATGGATGACGCAATAACAAAGAGCGGAGGCCAGCCGCCTTCCCGACCGCGAGCTTAAGAGAGTTGTGGTTGTGACTCCGTGAAACGCCATTCCATCGAAGCAAAGCAACAAGACTAGCGGTCTCGAAGTCGGGAAGGCGGGTTTGCCCCGCTCGTTTATTTCTGCTCGCCATCGCCCTAATGACACCAACTGACAAGAAACCTTCGCGCTCTCTGCAACTGAACGAAGCCTCGACATCCTTAAATCGATCTTCATCCCTTTTCTTCATCGTGGTAGTTGCGGTGTACGCCTTCGCGAGACTGTGGCGGCTCAGTAGTTCCTGCCTTTGGTTCGACGAAATCTTTACAGTCCATGCCGCCAGGCACAGTTGGCTTGAGATGTTGAGGTTTGTCGCAGCCGACATCATTCATCCACCACTCTTCTATGCCGTCTTGAAAGTGTGGATCGCTATTGGAGGCGAGTCCCTTATCTGGTTGCGGCTACTGCCGGGAGTCATTAGTGTCGCGACAATCATTCCGTTCGTACTGCTCGCACGAGACCTGAAGCTGCGACCAGCAGAGTTGAACCTGGCGCTCCTGCTTCTAGCCGTTAACGGGTATCTCATCAAGTATGCGCAAGAGGTGCGCATGTATGGGTTGCTCCTCTTCTTCACAGTCACTTCGCTGTGGCTTTTCGTCAGGGTGGTCAACTCCCATAAGGCGCGGAAAGAGATCGTTGGTCTGCTGGCGATTAATCTGCTGCTGGTTTACACGCATTACTACGGTTGGATGGTTGTCCTCATCGAAGGACTCGCGCTTCTAATCTGGTGGCGCGAGAGAGTACGTGAGTTTTTGATGACGGTGGGCGTATTGGTTCTCAGCTATCTTCCGTGGGTTTACCTGGTAGCAACTTCAACGGAACCAGGCCGCGGCCTGGCGCAGAATATAGGTTGGGTAACGCGGCCAGGTCTGCGAGACGTTGCGCAGTTCCTGACGATGTTGAGTGTTCCCTTCTTCGCGCGACAAAGTTCGGTTTCGTCTTTCAATGAAATATGGATAGGGCTACTGGTGCTGCTCCTGTTTGGCCTGCCGCTATCAACGCTGCTCGTCGGTCTTTACATGCATCTGCAAGATCGAAAGCGCGAGCACCTCGTCTTGTATTGGCTGATCCTCTGCTCTTTTGTTCCGGTCCTCTTCGCGTTTGTGTTGAGTTGGCTCCTGCCGCATTCAATTTGGGGCTCGCGGCATTTGATCATAACGGCAGCGCCTTATTCTTTGCTGGTAGCGGTGGCTTTGCTGCGACTGCGTCCCGCATGGCTTAGAACCACCTGCTTCTCGATTGTCGGTACCTGGTTCTTCCTGGCAGGTGTGATTCTGGTCGCAACACCAGCTCCGGTTTATATCTGGTGCGCGTGGGATCATCTTGCGCAGGAGATGCCGAGCTCTGAACCGAAAAGCTATCGAGCAGTTCAGGTCTATGCCTTCGAGGATCTAGTTGCCTACCATCTCTGGTTCGCTTTCGAATCTGCTGAGCTCAGACTCAGACCCAACTACGATAACCGTAAGGTAACGGTTAGCAAGGGAGTGCCTGGTCTGCATGAAGATCCGGCGTACTTTCTACCGCGAAGATTCGGTGAGATCGACGTGCAGAACAATGCAATGCTGCAAGGAGATGAGGTGTGGATTGCGTTTCGAGCGAGGGAGTGGGACACAACCCGACCGCCACTGAACCTTATCCTGCAGCAAGGATACCGTGCTGATCAGGTTCTCGAATTTTCGGCTCAGGGTGAGAAGGCTTTCCTTGCAAAGTTTCGGCGATGAGATGGCAGAATCCATTCAAACGAGCGGGGGGCAGCCCACCTTCCTCACCTCGAGACTACTTAATTGTGCCTTCACGACTGAAAGACTTTGGACCTTGGACTTTGGATTTACTTCGGCTGTTCCGGAGCTTTCACAACAACCGCCGGCACGTTCTGATCTTTCACGAGCTGATTGAAAGCCGGGACCTCCGTCTTCATAAATTGTGCCAACATTTGTAACTGCGCATCGATCTGACTCACTAAATCCGTATAAACGGCATACGACTGATCGGTGGGCGCTGCATCCGCGCTCGTAACAACCCCGCCAAGCGCCGCCAGTTTGTTGTTGAGCCTGATCGGATAGTTCAATGGATCCTGACTACTCTGATTCTTTGTCTGATACAGCGCCTCCTCAATGTCCGTCAGGCTCTTCTTCAATTTAGTGCCGGCTTCGTTGATCACCTTGAAGTTCGGTTGATCCTTCACGCGTTTGAGCAAGTCGTCCACCTGCTTCTTCACGTCGCGAATCTGAATGATGCCATTGTTTGTTTCGCTGAGCTTGTCGCGAATTTTCATCGCAAGGTCGATTTGCTTCTCGTAGTCCGCGGCACTCGCCGCAACGCGTGGATCAGCTTTCACCTTGAAGCTCTCGGTCATGGTCTTTCCATCCGCGGTAAGCTTCACCTGGTAGTTCCCCGGCACGACGCGTGGTCCGCGGGTCTCACCCGCCCACAGGATCATTCCCGGAAACTTCACGGCATCGTCCAAACGCATGTCCCAGACAAAGCGATTCAGGCCGAGGTCAGTCGAAACGTGCGCTGCTCCTCCCCTGCCAAAGGATTCCGACTCTTCACCCGAGGGAGCTTGTGGCTGTTCGGGCGGTGTTGTTACGACCGCACTTCCGGGCACGGGACTCGGCGCGGGCTTCGGCGCTTTCGCGGTAAATTTTCGCAACGTCTTACCCGTAGCATCGAGAAACTCCAGCACGACATCGCTGCTCGGCTTTGCCTTGAGTGAGTAGTACACGACCACGCCGTTGGCAGGATTGCGTCCCACCGTCGCTGTGGCGGGCAGCTGGCTCGCCCCACCGCCATCCATTCGGTACGAATCTTCCGGACGAAACAGCTTCGTTTCTGCGATGGCCTTCAGTCCGCCTGCATCTTTGAATTGGTGAAGCACAGGAAGGTCGTCAAAAACCCAGAAGGACC
>JBDTYQ010000156.1:0-4963 GCA_040005515.1 bacterium | reverse complement strand
ACCCGAGCCACAGGGCGAAGGCATCGAGGTTGTTGACTCGGCTAACTTGCCATCCGAAGCCGTCACCCTTGTCAGCCAGTTAACCAGTCTGCGGGACCAACAGAAGACATATGTCTCAGAAACTGGCCGGTATCAGGACCGCCGCTCCGCACTAGCCGGCCAGCTGGCCCTGATCAGGAAATCAAGTGAGCAGATAAAAGACGAAGTAATCGAGAACACTACAGATCCCAAAACTACGCCTGCCTGGGCACAACTCTCTTCGCGTAAGGCTGACCTCGAGGCGCAGCTGCAACGGATGCTAACCGAGCTCCGGCCCAAACATCCGGACGTCTTGTCTAAACAGGCCGAACTCGACTCGGTGAATCATTCCATGGACGACATGGTTGCCGATTGGAAGCAACGCATTAAGGACAAGCAGGAGAAGCTGAAGGATCGACCGGACCTGCAGGTATCAGCTCTGGAGTCCGAAGTAAAGATGATCGACAACGAAATCAAGCGAGACCAGAAAACTCTTTCGGAGATTGATGGGCAGATTTCTCAGGTGATGCTGCGCATCAACAATGTTCCGGGGGCGGAGGTCGCGTTGGGCGCCCTCGACAGGGAATATCAGACTAAGAAGGCAGCTTACGATTCAGTACTGAGCCAACAGCAGCGCATCTCGCTGGGTGCTGACGCTGCCAGCCAACAACAGGGCGAAGGCATCGAGGTTGTTGACTCGGCTAACTTGCCATCCAAACCTGTGGCCCCGAAACGAGGAATGCTCTTTGCCCTCGGGCTCGGGTTGGGACTGGGGCTTGGATTTTTGCTTGCCGGAGTGTTTGAAGTACCGAGGTTACTAACGATTCAGAACCGCGAAGACGCGGCCCACTACACGGGATTGCCTGTGCTGGTGACGGTGCCCGAACTTCTGACCGAGCAGGAAGCCAAGGCCATTCCCCGACGGCGTCGGATGCTGCTCGCGGCCGGTGTCGCGGCCACTATTGTGAGCATTCCCTTGTTGGCTTTGCTTCTCAGAGCAACCCACATTTTCGAATTTTTCATGACCTCAGGGCGCGCCTGATTTCAGACTGCGGGATGCCGACAGGGCCCTGGCACGGAGGTGCAATAAGTGTACGCAGAATTTTACGGATTGAAAGAGTCGCCATTTGCGCTGACGCCCGATCCGCGCTTCATCTACTTTACCCCCTCGCACACGGAAGTGATGGCGAACCTTCACTACGGCATTGAGAGCGGTAAGGGGCTGGTAGTGGTCACAGGTGAAGTGGGAACCGGCAAGACGACAATCCTGCGTTGGATGATGCAGCGCCTGGATCGTACGGTGCTCGTAGCCTATATCTTCAACCCTCGGCTCTCAGTTCCGGAGTTTTACCAGCACGTAGCAGTTCTGCTCGACATCCAGAAGTGGGAAACCAAATCGGACTTGTTGATGGAATTGGGACGCGCGCTGGAATCGCGTCATGCGCGCGGGTTGCGGACTGTTCTGATCGTTGACGAAGCTCAGGGACTTTCTCCGCACGTGCTTGAAGAAATCCGTCTGCTCTCGAATTTCGAGTCTGATACCGCCAAACAGTTGCAGATTGTTTTGACTGGCCAGCCGGAGTTGCGCGACGTGCTTAACAATCCGGACCTGCGCCAGCTGAAACAGAGAATTGCTCTGCGATGCTTGATTAAGCCTTTGCCAAACGTCGAGGAAACGGATCGTTACATCACCTCACGCTTGCTGGTTGCCGGTGCTGAACGAACTGAGATTTTCTCCCAGGAGGCGATTGATTACATCTTCCGCTGCTCCGAAGGAATCCCGCGCAACGTCAATAACCTCTGCGATAACGCAATGCTGGCTGGTTATGCTGCTGGAGACACCGTGATCGGGCGCGCGACTATCGAGGAAGTTGCGGAGACCTTCGACATGCTGCCCTCGCTCGGCAGGGGCCGACAGGCGGGAGAAGAACGAGAAGCAATAGCACCTATTTTTACCTCCGCCGGGCGCGCCGAATTATGGGCCGCGGGTACCGAGGCAAGCGAGAACGAATCAGACACTGTCGCTCCGGTATCGGCAGAGCGGAGATAACCCCTCACCATGAAATGGGCCCACGGCGATAGTTCAGGCCCTGAAGAGAAGCAGAAGGAGTACTAGATGGGAAGAGTTTTTGATGCAATCAGACGGTCCAGCGCGACTCCGAAGAGTGGCCCTGTGAAACCGCGACCATCACAAAGTTCAGAGCACCGCAGCGGTGGGGCAGATCGAATGATCCCCAACGCTCGACAGGTTGAAGAGGAGCTTTTCAGCGGCTCCTCGATTTTCACTGTCGCCGATGAGGCGGGGTTAAGTTCAGCGTCCACTGCGCACACTGCGGAAACACCCGTTGGGCCGGCACTCCCCGGCGGAATGACTTCGCGTGCTGTTGGGGCAACTTTGGACGCTGCCGGGGCAGCGCGCGCTGCGGGTTTCGTCTCTTATGACGTTTCCGCAGCGCGCGTCGAGCCTCACTTAGTTGCGGTTCGAGACCCACGTTCAGCCTACTGTGAACAGTTTCGCGCTTTGCGCACTAGAATTCTTCAAGCCGGCGAACGCCTGCAGATGCGAGCGTTCGTCATTACCAGCGCTGGCGTTGGCGAAGGCAAGACTCTAACGGCGCTAAATCTGGCGTGGTTGTTGGCCCAGAGCGAGGGAGTCCGCGCCTTAATCATTGATAGCGATCTGCGCCAGCCCTGCGCCGCTGAATATTTGGGCATAGACGCGCCGGTGGGTCTCTCAGAAGTGCTGGGGGGCCAAATCGGTTTGGAACAGGCAATCATTCGTCTGGAACCAGCCGGACTCTACCTGTTGCCCGGCGGCAAAGCTCGCGATGACGTGGCTGAGTTGCTTTCCGGACCAACATTCGCCCGCATCATCTCCGAAGCGCGACGCATGTTTGATTACATCATCATCGATGCTCCTCCGCTGGGCATCTTTACCGATGCGAACGTTCTTTGTAGTCGAGTTGACGGCGCGTTGCTGGTAGTGCGCGCCGGTAAGACACGCTATGCGATGATCGACAAGTTATTGGAGCAGTTGCCACAGGAAAGAATCCTTGGAGTGATTCTCAATCGAACTGACGAACCGCTCGATTCCACCGCTCACTATTATCAGCAACGTTACACCCGGCGCGTTGTGCCACCGGATGAACCAAGGCAATTGCAGCCGGACGAAGCTGAGGGGGTTGCAGCAGTCAATTGAGAGCATCACGTCTCAACGCGCGCACAGTTCTCCTGTTACTCGCTGAAGCGGTAGTCGTCTTTGGCGCGGTAATCGGCGCTGTCGATCTGCGATTTGGCATGGCAGGAGCGCCAAACGAACTTTGGGAAAAGCACGGCCTGCTCAAGGCCGGACTGGCTACGATTTTCTGTCTCGCGGCTTTCTATCTTTTCGACCTCTACGATTTCATCGTCATGCACGACCGCCGCGAGCTCGTGCTCCGGCTGATACAGGCGCTGGGCCTCGCGTGGATTGGGCTCGCGCTGATGTTCTACGCCTTTCCTCACCTGATGATTGGCCGCGGAGTAGCTCTGATCGCTCTGCCGCTTGCCTTAGGACTGATGGTCGGTTGGCGCGTAAGCATTCACTGGTTTTTGGGCCACCCCGACTTCGGTGAAAGGATTCTCATCGTCGGCTCGGGTAATTTGGCTGTCGAACTCGCCCGCGAGGTTCTCAGTCGCCCTGATGCCGGTTACCGCATCGTTGGCTTTGTCGGTACTGACGCGGGACTCCTTGGCAAAAGCTTGATCAATCCACGCGTCATCGGCATGACTTCGGAGATCGCCGAGGTGGTGAAACGAGAGAACATCGACCGCATCGTCGTGGCGATGGGCGAAAGACGAGGCCAGTTACCGACCGAGGAATTGCTGCAGCTCAGTCTCGCCGGAACAGTTTCGATCGAGGAAGGTGCAGCTTTTTACGAACGTGTCGCGAGTCGTGTCTCTTTAAACATGATTCGGCCTTCGTGGTTAATTTTTTCGGGGCGCAAGCGCCAGACACGCATCTCAGGAGTTACCAGGAACGTCGTGCATCGTCTGGTGGCTCTGATTGGCGGCATCCTCTCGATCCCGGTGGTACTCGTGACGATGGTTCTCATTAAGCTCGATTCGAAAGGGCCGATTTTTTACCGTCAGGAACGAACTGGCCAGAGTGGACTCCCTTTTATGGTCGTGAAGTTTCGTTCGATGCGCGTTGATGCTGAACAGGCCGGTCCGGTTTGGGCGAGCAAAGATGATGACCGCACGACGAGGGTAGGCAAGATTATTCGCAAGATTCGCGTCGATGAGATCCCCCAGTTTTGGAACATCCTTCGTGGTGAGATGAACTTTGTCGGTCCGCGTCCCGAACGGCCGCACTTTGTCGCTCAACTTGCGCAGGAGATTCCTTATTACGAACAGCGGCACTTAATTCCCCCCGGTCTAACCGGTTGGGCCCAAATCAAGTACCCCTACGGATCTTCAATCGAAGACGCGCGTCAGAAGCTGCAGTACGATCTTTTTTACGTCAAGAATCAGAGTCTGCTGCTCGACGCTATCGTTATGTTTGAGACAGTCAAGATTATTCTTTCAGGGCGCGGGGCGCAGTAAGCCACCGCAGATTTTGGAGGTACGCAATGCAGGCAATAAATAAGTTGGCAACATTCTCCCTGGCTCTCCTCATAACCGTTACCACGTCGTCGATGGGGTTTGCGCAGACTCAGGACGAGACTGCAAACAAGACCCGACAAAGGACAGCAACACCGGCCCCGCAGACCAAGAAGAAGACCGATCAAAAGCCCGTTCTGCCTGGCACGGGCGAACGCCTTGAGCCTGATGAGACCAAACTGGTCCCTTCGGATGTTCCTACGGAAACACAAGCGAACCGGCACGAACAGATGTCCGAAGAGAATGAGGTCGTCCCTTACTACAATAACTTCTTCAACACCTACCGGCTCGGACCCGAAGATGT
>JBDTYQ010000155.1:0-4967 GCA_040005515.1 bacterium | reverse complement strand
TCAGACATCATGTCTACTTCGTGGAGGATGTGACTAGAGATGATCACATGCAAACCCTCTCCGGCAAGTTTGCGAAAGAGGGCGATCGTCTCAGCACGAACCATGGGGTCCAGACCATTCAGTGGCTCATCAAGGATCAGGATTTGAGGCTGGTGCGCGATCGCCTGAGCGAGCCGGATGCGTTGGCGCATACCTTTGCTATACGCAGCCACCTTCCGATCGGCTGCGTCCATCAGGTTGACGCGCTCGAGGGCTGTTACTGTTAGATCTGCGGCCTCCCTTCTTTCGAACCCATGAACGAGGAGAAACGCGTTGATGAATTCGCGGCCGGTCAGGCCTCTGGGAAAGGAATCAAACTGGGTGCAGTAACCGACCTTGCGGAAGAGTTGCTCCGGCTGGTCAGTCGGAATACCGAGAAGGGTGATCTTGCCCCGCGTCGGCCGCAACAACCCCGTCATGAGATTCATGATCGTGGACTTGCCGGCGCCGTTCGGCCCGACGAGACTGGTAATGCCGGCGCCGACGCTGAGATTGACTCGATTCACTCCGAGAATCTCACCGTAGAACTTGGAGACGTCGTCGAAGACTATGTGTGTTGATTCGTTGGACATCAATTTAAATTAAGGAAACCGCCCAGCCGCAAAGGGCCGCAGAAGACGCCAAGAAAACTAGCGACCCGAGTAGCAACACCTATGAACGCGCCACAACTCTCCGCAGAATTGTAGGGGGTGGTACTCCGTGTCCGCCCCGCGTTTACTGGCGGGGCCGGGGGCCGGCAGAGAGTCCCACCCCTACAAATTTTCCCAAAGGTTGCGCTGCGTTTCTCATATTCCCGTCTCCACTTCGCGAACTCTGCGTCCCTGGCGTCTGAGCGATAATCTAGCCAACAACTTCATACGCCTTCACCTTCGCTGAAAGTATCGCGAGGCAAACCGCGCAAACCAAAAACAACGCTGCCCAGGAACACCAGAGTGGCGGTTCCGTGAGCACTGCACGCGTGACTGTCTGGCCGTCGATCTCTAAAACAAAGCCCGTGGTTCGTTCGAATGTCCCAAACAGTCCCGCTGAAATATTCTTCGTCAATGCGCCAAGACTGATGATGCTGCCCCAGCGCGTGCGAAAGATTTGATTTACCACCTCACCAAAGACTGAAGGAATAAAGAAAAGGCCCAACAATGCGCCACTAGCAATCACGCGCCACTTCACGAGCGCGGAAATCGCCTGCGAAAGCAAAGCAAGCAAGAGGATCCAAACTACGCTGCCGATGAAGATCGCACTCGCGATCCAAAGATTGTCGACGAACCAGCTCGCGCCTTCGAGATACGATTGGAAGAGAAATAGCACTAGCTGCGGCACCCAGGTAATTGCCGACAACAAAATCAAAACCACCGACATCTTTCCCGCCACATATTCAGTTCTGGAAAACGGGCGGCAGAGATAAAGCGGCAAGGCGTTGTTCCTCAAGTCGCGCGAGACGAGCGGCGGCCCAACCAGCAAGGTAACAAAGAAAGCAAAGCCTGCCTGCAGGTTTACAAAGAACTGGAAGAACGAGGCATCGATCGGTAACAGCTCCCTCACGTCGATCTTTAGAATCGCGAGCGCATTCGCGTTGTGATGGAGATAGATCAGGACTGCTTCAACGAGCAGCGGCAGAAAACAGAGGGCGAAGAACGCCGTAAAGAGTTTGGACTTGAAAACGTCACGAAAGGCATGGCGCGGGATAGTAAGAAACCTACTCCACTCAGGCGTCAGTGGCCCAGCGTAGTTCTTGTAGGTGTGATCATAGACTGCCATTGCCGTCCTCCATTGCCTTGAGGAAGATGTCTTCGAGCGAGTCGCGCTTATAACTCAAGCGGCGAATCTGGATTCCCTGCTCCCCGGCGATGCGATAGAGATCGCGAACCTCGGCTCCATCCTGCAAAACGATCTTGAGGCGATGATCGCCTGTCAGCGCGTACTCGCAACCGAGTGCGGAAAGCGCCGTGGCAAACTGATGCTGATTGCCACGCGTTTCCAGCACGAGGAACTTACGGTTTGCCTTGCGCTCTTCTTCAAGATTGCAATAGACGGCGATGCGGCCTTCCTTCAGAATCAGAATCTCTTCGCAACACTCTTCGACATCGCGCAGCAGGTGAGACGAAAGCACAATATTGGCATTGCCACTGTCGCGAATCTCTCGTATCAGCTTGATCATCCGGGCGCGCGCCGGAGGGTCGAGACCATTCGTTGGTTCGTCGAGAAAAATCAACTTCGGGCCATGAACTATGGCCTGTGCGAGTTTCGCGAGTTGTTTCATCCCCAGCGAATAAGTGTCCAGCCCGCGATAACGCGCTTCACCAAGACCAACGTAGAAGAGCGCTTCGTGCGCGCGTTCCAACGCCGCCTCCGGTGCTAGACCAGAAAGCTCAGCCATCAACCGCACGAGATGGACCGCACTCATCTTCGCGATAAACGAATCACGCTCAGGCATGTAGCCAATCAGGGAGCGGATCTGTTTGGCGTCGGTGCGAATGTCTTTGCCGAAGATGTGGGCCGTACCCGCCGAAGGTGGATGAAAACCAAGCAGGGTATGAATCAGAGTTGTCTTGCCGGCGCCGTTGGGACCGAGCAGTCCAATTGCTCGTCCTCTCAGTTCGCCACGAAGTCCTTTTAGAATCGGTCGCTTGCCAAATTCGACACTCAGGTCATTGAGATCGATTACGGGAGCGAAGTTCTTTGGATCCTTGAGACTGATCTTTTCGGGGATGGTTACGGCTGTTGCCATGCGTTACGTTATATCGTTCTGTCCTGATAATTCCAAACGAATCCCAAACCAAAGGCAGTGCCCATTAGGATGAACGCGCCGATGAATGCAAACGCTTCTGTGGGCGCTAAAGTTCTGCCTATTGCCAGAATTCCGATCAGAAAAACGGGAAGATTGAGAACGAGCGCTGAGGCTAAGGGAAAGACGATGGTCGGACGGCAACCGCCAAGCCGGCGGCTCA
This sequence comes from bacterium, assembly GCA_040005515.1. GTDB lineage: Bacteria > Acidobacteriota > Blastocatellia > Pyrinomonadales > Pyrinomonadaceae > PSRF01. Next base: position 1,983 of record JBDTYQ010000155.1, on the reverse strand, counting down.
ACCAGAAGAGCGAAGGAGCGTAAGCGAGTGAGAAAAGAAGTGCCGCGACGACCAGTGAAATGATCGTCGCGCCTTTTACGTCGGTTGTACTAAGACTCTCGCCTTCGACTACGTAGAACGTCAACATGATTGCTGACAAGCCCAGTAGCCAGGAACCGAGAGAGATGGAGAGCAATTTCATTGAGATTCATCTCAGTTTCAAGTTTCGAGTTCTGCGTTTCGAGTTTGTCCTGCGAAGCTCGAACTATAAGTGACCTGCCCTTTTTGAAAAACTGAGCGTCCTGAACGACTGAGTTTCGAGTCCGAGCTAGATGCCCGAACTCGAAACTCGAAACCGTAGACTCGAAACTGTTCTTAGTGCTTCCCGCCCATCCCCTGTTGCAGGATGTGCTGAATCTCGAGAGAGTTTGGCATCCCCAACAAAGTTGCGGGGCTTAAACCAAAGGGTCCGCCTTCGGTGTTTGCGGCAAAGGTAATGCTGTCGCCCTGCGCATACGCATAGGCGAGAGTCGGCGGCATATCTGCGGCCATCGCTTTCAGCGCGTCCGCTTGTTCCTTGGGCAGCTTGTCAGCCGAGTTGGCAATCCGTTCGGCAAAGGGCTGAACGAGTGGCGCGAGGTTGTGATAGAAGACCGCGGAGAAGTTTGCGTTCCCGTCAGCAGGCAGACCTGCCGTGAAACGAGTCGAACGCAACAGTGAATAACCCGCCTCTTGCGACCGCACCGCACGCTCGACCATTGCCCGGCTTGGACCAACGACCATATAGCCGTTGACGTAAGTGAAGTTCACCTCGACTCCGAAGTCAGCAGATTTCAAGGTGAAGTAGGTGCGGCCGGAGATGTCAGACCGATCCCAAACCAGCCCGGTCTTTCCGAAGCGAGCCGCTTCCTTGTTGATTTCAGTGACCACTTTTTCAAGCGTCTGCTGCAGGTGCTCTGAGTCATTAACTTCAAACACCATTTTCCAGGAGGGCGTGGGCAGGATCGGCCCGTCGATAGCGAAGGCAAACTCACCACCCAGCGGCGCTGCGAAGTCTTTACGAATATCCAATCCGCGTTCCGCCTGCAGCTTCTCCAGGTTCTTTCTCAGGTCAGGCGAAACGGTTTCGATGACACCGAGCAGATCGTCAACCAGCGTTACCGGGTTCTTCACTACAAAGCCTGCTACGACATTCGCGTCGGGCGAGATGTATTCCAGTGAACCCATCGGTCCAGGTTCTGCCAACCACGAAGGAATGCCTCGCTGCGCTTCGTTGAAGGTAAGAACTGCACGCGTATGGGTCTTGGCATTTGAGTCCTTCTGGTCGAGGGCGAAGTGTTTTAGATTGAGAATACCGAGTTGTTTCAGAGCGCTTTCCCGTTGGGCCACGTTATCGCCCTTTGTCACCTCGGCCTTGTTCTTTGCAATCAACTGCTCCAGATTTGCTGCAACCACGAGGCCGGCTCCGTCCTGATAGATCTGGGCGATGCGATTGTGGAAAGCGCTTGCAGTGAAACCACTCTTTCCTCCCTGCATAACCACAGCCAGGTTCTGCAACTGCTCCAATCGCGGACTCGCGGCGAATAGATCGTTTTGAATCCAGATGTAGAGTTGATCGTTCTTCCTGCCGGGCTCGCTTGCAGCAGCAGTCGCCGTGGCCGGGTTCTCGACGAACTGGATGTTCGGCCGGCCCTGCGCATTGCCCGCATACTTTGAAATTTGCTGTTCAAGGAACTGACGGAAGCCCGCTGAGTTCTTCAGCTCCGCAAGCACGAGCGGAGAATCCGGCTCGCCCTTCTCGTTCATTGAGACGGAAACGGCGACTTCGTCACCAAGGTATTCGCCAAACTCACGCACGGTGCTGATTACCTGATCCATTCCGGGACCCTTATGGCCCGACTGTTCCCTCTCATACCACTCGCGCAACGCCGCGTTCTGACTAATGCGTTCCTGCATGATGCGGTGCGACTCGGCAATCGTTGAAGTCAGGTTCGGCAACGCGGC
>JBDTYQ010000154.1:0-5006 GCA_040005515.1 bacterium | reverse complement strand
ATTCTGAATTGGTCCCTCTCATCAAGCGATGCAACCGGCGTTCGCCTTCCCTGAATATGCGGTCCGGGGCAATTCTTGCTGATCGACCGGATCCATTACGAGGGCACCCGTCTTGCCGCGAACAGCCCTTACGAGTGTTCAGTCGCGATGGGCTCGCATCCCAGAAGTTTAGTAACAAAAATGCGAGGGCCCCAGGCGCCTCGCATTTCTTGAAAATCAATTAACTCAGTTGAGAGTCTTAACTTTCGATTATTGATCGTAACGGTGATCGCATCCAGGGCAGCGATTCGCCGCTTCTTCGGTCCAGTAGACGTGGGTTGCCGTCTTAGAGCCGTCCGAATTACCTCGCTCATAAGTCGAGCTGCGACCGTTCGCCGACTGGCTCATCAGCTGGCCCCAACTATTTGGATCGTCCGTAACTTCGGAAGACGAAGCAGCACGAGCGGTCATCGCGGCCACGGTGGTTGTGCTGTCAAGGTGCTGGTAAATAATTCCCAGTTCTTGGAAGTCGTGCGAGTTTGGCTTGGTACTAAGTGTACTGCCTGCATTAGCGCCGGTGTTGGAGAAGTAGTCCATGCAGGTGTTTTTTGAGGTACCGTCCGTCGATTGGTGATCAAGGCCGAAGGTGTGCGCAACTTCCTGGCACATCACGTGTTCCCGTTCATTGGGATTGTTATAGGTGGAGGTGTTGAAGTAGGTATCGTTCATCTTTGCCGACCCTTGCGTAATGTGTGTGCCGCCAGTGATGTTGATTGATGCCAGTCCCAACCATCCGTTGTTGCCGTATCTGCCGTTGCAAACCTGCGTGGTTCCGGCAGTCATTGAGCAGTGTTTGTTAGAAGTACCCGCGACGATCGCGGTGATCACCGGACTGTTGCCGGAGTTCCAGTCGCTCGAGGTTTGCGCGAGATGGGATTTCCAGTCGGCGGTTGTCAGGTTATCACCAAGCTTGAGGGTGAATGGGTTAGAGGTACGCGCCCAATGATAGCCGCCCCAGGAGTGAGTTGCGGAAACGACGGACGCTAACAATGCAACTGTGGTCAACGCTACGGCGAAGACAAGCGTGCGTCGGCGAGAACTTGTGACCATTAGTTTGCTCCCTTTCAGAATGTAAGGTTTTTACCCGAGTCCTATTCTGAGGCCGTGTCCACGCGAAACGGTAAACAGGACAGTGTCGATACGGCGAACATATCCTGCCCCTCCCACGTTGTCAAAGATTTTGCCAGTGTTCGGCCAGGCATAATTCCCGTGAAAGGCAGCGGTATTTGGAGGTTACGTTAGTGCCGATGAGGGCCGATCTTCGAGGTTTCTCTAGTCTCCACGTTAACCTCGCTTGATCTCCTTCGGCACTGCCTTTAGGATTCAATTTCGATACGAGGTGTTAGCGAGTTGTGGAAAGCATTCATGTACGGGCGCGAGCGCGCACATTATGAGCGAGATAACAATCGCCTGGTGCGCCCATTTGATTGGGGCCTTTCGTTTATCAGCGACCACGTCAACGGGGATGATCCTCGCAAGGTGCTGCGGCGCTACACTCAGGATGCTATGACGCATAGCGAGGAATTTTACGCACTGCCGGAGATTTCAGATTTCCAGTTGAGCGGCGATCAGCTTACCTGGACCAGCGCGATTCCCACACCGTCACTGGACAACAACGTCGCGCGCGCGCGTTATTTCCCCGCCAGGACAAATCGTGGCCAGCAACGTTTAGCAGTGGTGGTATTACCACAATGGAATGCGCAACCGGAAAGTCACGTCGAGGCCTGCCGCATTTTCAATTTCATTGGGATGTCCGGTCTACGTTTGACGCTTCCCTATCATGAACAACGCCGTCCGGCTGAACTCGAACGCGCCGACCATTTGGTAAGCACGAACGTCGGCCGCACGATTCAGTCAATGCGCCAGGCCGTGCTTGATACACGCGCCGCCGTCAGATGGCTAAAGAACGAGGGCTATGAACGCATTGGAATCCTCGGGACCAGTGTTGGTTCATGCATTGCTTTTCTTGCCTTTGCACATGAGCCGGATATCAACGCTGGTACTTTTAATCATGTCTCAGGTTATGTCGCAGATGTGGCCTGGCGCGGACTATCCACACGCCACGTCCGAGAAGGGTTCCGCGATCATCTGTCCCTGGATGAGTTGCGCGAGTACTGGGCGCCGATTAGTCCGTTGCCCTTTATCAGCAGGCTGCCCAAAATGGGCCGGCGTCCCATTCGTTTCATTGCCGCACGCTACGACCTGACCTTTCCACTCGATTTAACGCTAGACACGATCGCCGAAGCCAAGCGTCATCAACTACCACTCGATGTCGTCTGGCTCTCCTGTGGCCATTACACAATGGCCGCAATGCCCTGGAAGGCGATTGACGCCTGGAAGATCGCCACGTTCTTTCGAAAGAACCTGTAACAAAGACAAAAAGACCAATCGCCTGCCCGTTGTTCTCCCTTTCGCGAGCTGCATGACCATTCAAACTCTTCTCGATCGACTCGACGAAGCAAAGCGCGGCTTTGACTCTCGCAGCGTTGGAGTTCTGACTCGGGTCCTGGCACAGTTGCCGCGGCGCAGGTTTAACGACGCCGAGTCATTGATCCGCTATCACGAAGTCCTCCTCTTCGTCCGTGCCTATCCTCCAAATGCGAAGATTTTGAAAAAGGTCGAGATGGCGCTTGCGAACTTCGGCGATCTCGTTGACGCCTTGCGCGATCGTGATATCGATCTCACTCCTCTTGAGCACCCCGAAGTGTCAGGCATCTCCGGAATGTCGGTCACCGATACTTTCAGTTACTACATCGTTCGCTGGCTTGTAGAAATGCAGCAGGGTCGCCTGGATTTCTATTGGGACTGGTTCGAGGACCAGAACCGGCTGGCTGAAACGTGGCCGAGGTTCATGCCACTTCTCGAAGAGGACGCGTTTGTAGAAGCGAACGTTCCTTATCTCGATTGGTTGCGCTTGGCCAGGGGACGCGGGAGCCGGGAAGTGGCGTGGCTGATCCGCAGGTTTAAGGCGTTACCGGACAGCGAGACAAAGAAAGCGGAGCTCTATGACGGGCAAAAACTGTATGTAAGTTGGACGCCACCGCATCGCGCCAGCCGCACCGGAATGAAGCTGCCGGTCCGCACAATTTTCTTTCATCGCAAACCTCTGATTCAGCGTCGGGATGTTGCTTTCCGAGAGGAATTGGAGGCACCGCCGGTTCCGTTGAAGCGGCTCTCGGCCATACAGGGTGAGGCGATTCTGGATTTGATTCGTGAGACCTCCACGCTCCGTTATCGCGAGCTCTACGGTTTCACACATGGTGATTCGCGCCGCGTCTTCAAGGCGAGCGTTGGCCGCGGCGTGGAACTCTTCATCCTCGGCGTTCCGGCCGAGCGTCGTCTGCCGTTACGCGCCTACCATGCGGCGATGATTTTTAAGAACGGTGTGCCCGTCGGTTATTTCGAAGGACTCTCGCTATGCGAAAGGATGGAGAGCGGCTTCAACTTCTACTACGGATTTCGCGAAGGCGAGACGGCTTGGATTTATGCACGCACGCTGAACGTTTTTCACCACCTTTTGGGAGTGACGGCCTTTTCAATCGATCCCTACCAGATCGGTTTTGAGAATGAGGAAGGGATCGAGTCAGGCGCGTTTTGGTTTTATCGCAAGCTTGGCTTTCGCCCGACCTCGAGATCAATCGCGACGATGACTGAGAAAGAAGAGAGCAAGATACACAGCCGCTCTGGCTATCGGACTACTGCCGCTACGCTGCGCAAACTTGCCGCCGATCCAATGATCTTCGAGCTCGACCAGTCACGAAAGGGAGATTGGGATCGGTTCCAAGTGCGAAACATCGGGATGGCAGCGCAGCGACGCATGGCAACGAGCTTCAAAGGCGACGCAGAGAAAATTCGGAAGGTGGCGGTTGCCACAATCACGCGCGCGATAGGTTTGCGATTGCCAGATTGGCGTTCGGTGGAACTGACTGTGCTCCAAGATCTGGCGGTGACCTTGGTTCTGATCCCGAAGCTAAATAAATGGACGTTCGATGAGAAGCAAGGTCTCATTCGAATCATCCGGGCCAAGGCTGCGGCGGATGAAGCTCGATACCTGAAGCTCATGCAGCAGCATGCACGACTCAGGGCAGGACTCATTGCAATCGGCTCGCGACGCTCTTGATCCTCTCATTGCGATTGTAAGGGTGCCACTCGGTGGGCGCCCCGTCGCAAGAAAACCGTTCTGACGGAGGATGCGTGTCCGCGTGGAAGGGAGCGCCCACGGCGTTGCGCCCTTACAAGTCCTGACACGAGCGCAAACGGTTCTCGAGTATCTTCTCTTCTGCAAGGTTCTCCAGCTTCAGAAAATACTCGGCGCTTCGATCAAGCGCCTGCTCCGGCACGAGTCCGACTATCTCCGTACCAGCGATCTCAACTCCCAATCGTTCGGCTTCGTGACGGACTGCTTCATACGCCGCGGCCATTCCTGTGACTTCATAGTTCACGAGGTTCATTGAAACCTGCACCAGTCCGCGAGTCTTCAACTCGAAACCAAGCGCTTTGAGAAACGGCAGTCCGCCGCTGCGTGCCCTAATCGCGCGCGCGATCTGCCTGGCGATTGAAACATCTCTGCTGCGGAGCGTGATGTTGAAAGCGATGAGGAAAGGACGCGCTCCGACCGCGATCGCTCCTGCGGTTTCATTTACACGAAGTGGTCCGACATCGGGTGTGCGCGAAGGCTCATTGGCGATCTGTTCACGCAATAGTTCGAACGCTCCGCGGCGTACGTCCTCGAGGTTCCGGCGATCGGGCCGGAAAGCTGCGCTCTCGTAAAAGAATACCGGGATTCCGAGTTCGCTTGCGATGCGATTGCCGGCGCTGTGCGCGAGTTCGACGCACTGCTCCATCGTTACACCGCTCACCGGAACGAAAGGGAGGACGTCAGTAGCGCCGAGGCGAGGATGCTGGCCCCGGTGGAATCGCATATCAATCAGTTCGCTCGCCAGCGTTACAGCGCGTAACGCCGCCTC
>JBDTYQ010000153.1:0-5042 GCA_040005515.1 bacterium | reverse complement strand
ACAGGAGAACTGTGCGCGCGTTGAGACGTGATGCTCTCAATTGACTGCTGCAACCTCCTCAGCTTCTGCTGCCGGCACTTGTCTGGGCTCGTCGGGCGTAACAAGACGCCGGGTGTAACGTTGCTGATAATAGTGAGCGGTCTGATCGAGCGGTTCGTCAGCTCGATTAAGAATTACTCCGAGGATTCGATCCAGTGGTAACTGCTCCAATAACTTGTCGATCATCGCGTAGCGTGTCTTGCCCGCGCGCACGACCAACAACGCGCCGTCAGCTCGACTACAAAGAACGTTCGCATCGGTAAAGATGCCCAACGGAGGAGCATCGATGATGATGTAATCAAACATGCGTCGCGCGTCGGCGATGATGCGGGCGAACGTTGGTCCGGAAAGCAACTCAGCCACGTCATCGCGCGCTTTGCCGCCGGGCAGCAGGTAGAGCCCGGCTGGTTCCAGACGAATGATGGCCTGTTCCAAACCGATCTGGCCGCCAAGCACTTCTGAGAGACCGACTGAAGCGTCGATGCCCAGATATTCAGCGGCGCAGGGCTGACGCAGATCGCTATCAATGATTAAGGCGCGCACTCCTTCGCTCTGAGCCAACAACCAGGCGAGATTTAGCGCCGTTAAAGTCTTGCCCTCGCCAACACCGGCGCTTGTAATGACGAACACTCTCATCTGCAGTCGTTCGCCGGCTTGAAGAATGCGGGTACGCAACGAGCGAAACTGTTCACAGTAGGCCGAACGCGGGTCTCGCACCGCAACCAGGTGAGGCTCGACGCGCGCTGCAGAAACGTCATAAGAGACGAAACCCGCAGCGCGCGCTGCCCCGGCAGCGTCCAAAGTTGCCCCAACAGCACGCGAAGTCATTCCGCCGGGGAGTGCCGGCCCAACGGGTGTTTCCGCAGTGTGCGCAGTGGACGCTGAACTTAACACCGCATCATCGGCGACAGTAAAAATCGAGGAGCCGCTGAAAAGCTGCTCTTCAACCTGCCGAGCGTTCGGGATCATTGGATCTGCTCCGCCGTTTCGGTGTTCTGAACTTTGTGATGGTCGCGGTTTCACAGGGCCACTCTTCTGAGTTGCGCTGGACCGTCGGATTGCATCAAAAACTCTTCCCATCAAGTACTCCTTCTTCTTCAAGGCCTGAACTATCTGGCAGGCCATTCATGGTGCGTTATCTTCGCTCTACGGGTACAGGAGCGACAGTGTCTATTTCCTTCTCGCTTGCCTCGGTACCTGCAGCCCACAATTCGGCGCGGCCGGCAGACGTAAAAATAGGCGCTACTGCCTCTCGTTCTTCCCCTGCCTGCCGGCCCCTGCCAATCGAAGGCAGCATGTCGAATGTCTCAGCAACTTCCTCGATAGTCGCCCGCCCGATCACGGTGTCTCCAGCAGCATATCCAGCCAGCATTGCGTTATCGCAAAGGTTGTTCACGTTGCGCGGGATGCCTTCGGAGCAGCGGAAGATATAGTCAACCGCCTCTGGGGAGAAAATCTCAGTGCGTTCAGCACCGGCAACCAACAAGCGTGAGGTGATGTAGCGATCCGTTTCCTCCACGTTTGGCAGAGGCTTAATCAGGCATCGCAGAGCAATTCTCTGTTTCAGTTGGCGCAGATCCGGATTGTTGAGCACATCGCGCAACTCCGGCTGGCCGGTCAAAACAATCTGCAACTGTTTGGCTGTATCAGACTCGAAATTCGAGAGCAGACGGATTTCTTCAAGCACATGTGGAGAAAGTCCCTGAGCTTCGTCAACGATCAAGACAGTGCGCAACCCGCGAGAATGACGCGATTCCAGCGCGCGTCCCAATTCCATCAACAAGTCCGATTTGGTTTCCCACTTTTGTATGTCGAGCAGAGCTGCCACGTGCTGGTAAAACTCCGGAACTGAAAGCCGGGGGTTGAAGATGTAGGCGACGAGCACCGTACGATCCAGGCGCTGCATCATCCAACGAAGGATTGTCGTCTTGCCGGTTCCCACTTCACCCGTGACCACTACCAACCCCTTACCACTCTCAATGCCGTAGTGAAGGTTCGCCATCACTTCGGTGTGCGAGGGGGTAAAGTAGATGAAGCGTGGATCGGGCGTGAGCGCAAATGGCGACTCTTTCAATCCGTAAAATTCTGCGTACACTTATTGCACCTCCGTGCCAGGGACCTGACCGCAATCTGAAATCAAGCGCGTCCTGAGGTCATCAAAAATTCGAAAATGTGGGTTGCTCGGAGAAGCAAAGCCAACAAAGGAATGCTCACAATAGTGACCGCGATACCGGCAGCGAGCAGCATCCGACGCCGTCGGGGAATAGCCTTAGCTTCCTGCTCGGTCAAAAGTTCCGGCACCGTCACCAGCACAGGCAATCCCGTGTAGTGGGCCGCGTCTTCGCGGTTCTGAATCGTTAGTAACCTCGGTACTTCAAACCCTCCGGCAAGCAACAATCCAATCCCCAGACCCAATCCCACCCCCAGGGCAAAGAGCGTCCCTCGTTTCGGAGCCACAGGTTTGGATGGGAGGTTTGCCGTGTCAATAACCTCGATGCTTTCTCCCTGCTGTTGGCTGGCAGCGTCTGCACCGAGCGAGATGCCCTGCTGTTGCCTCAGCAATGAATCGTAAGCTGCCTTCTTGGTCTGGTATTCCCTATCGAGCGCGCCTAACGCGACCTCGGCCCCTGGGACATTGTTGATTCGCTGCATCACCTGAGCTATCTGCCCATCATAGTCGGCAAGAGTCTTCTGCTCGCGCTTGATTTCGTTGTCGGTCATCCTTATTTCGGCCTCGAGAGCTGAAACCTGCAGGTCGGGTCGATCCTTCAACTTCTCCTGCTTGTCCTTAATGCGTTGCTTCCAATCGGCAACCATGTCATCCATCGAATGGTTCACCGAATCCAGCTCTGCCTGTTTCGACAAAACGTCAGGATGTTTCGGTCGCAACTCGATCAACATCCGCTGCAGTTGTGCTTCGATGTCGGCCTTGCGCGCGGCGAGTTGGGCCCAGGCGGGCGTAGTCTTCGGGTCGGTAGTGTTCTCGATCACTTCTTCTTTGATCTGCTCACTCGACTTCTTGATCAGCGCCAATTGGCCCGCCAACGCGGAGCGACGATCCTGATATCGCCCTACTTCGGAAATGTAGGTCTTCTGCTGGTCCCGCAAGCTGGTTAGTTGACCGACCAAAGTAGTCGCTTCCGATGGTAGGTTACCGACGTTCTTTTGCATGAACTCGAGACGGCTCCTGTCTACAGCGTCCAGTTCGTCTTTAGCCTGCTTGGCCTGATTGTCGATGAACCCCTTGGCTGAGATGGTTGAATTAACTGTGTTCCTAGCCTGCTCGCTGACGTATTTGCCGGCGAGGGCGGCCGTGACTGCTTGCGTTGTTCGGGGATCTCGATAGCGGTAGGAGATATTGAAGCCGTTGGTAATATCATTGCGGCTGGTCACCTCGACCTTGATGTCCTTCCGCATGGTGGCGACGATCGTTTCCATCGGTTCGCCGCGACCACGTTCTGTTTTATACAGCTCGAGCTGGTTGATTAACGGCTCCAGTGAACTTCGGCTAGTGACCACCTGGGCGATCCCAGTGAGCTGGCGTGTGAGATTGTCCTCAGTCATCGTCGGGACAACGGAAGTCGGAAGGGTAGCCGGCTTGACCACAATCAGCGTGGACGACTCGTAGACGTCGGGCAACCGGTACACGACCCAGGCAACGGAGGTGGCCACCGCGAGCGCCGGCAGAATAATCAACCATTTACGGCGCCATATTATTCTCATGTACTCGCTTGGGGTCCGCTGTCGAAATCCAACACTCATTACTACACTCCTTCTGGTTTAACCCTCGATATGGAGGTGACTATTGCAAAAATAACGCTATAGAGTCGCCAATGCCTTGCGCGCTTCGTCCGCATCCGCGAATGGGACCTTGTCTGCAAGCTTCAAGGCGGCTTCCAGCTCGCGCCGAGCTCCGCTCTTATCGCCTTTTGCTTTCAAGGCCATACCGAGGTGGTAGCGATACGCAGGACTAGGGGAAACATTGGCGGCTCTGGCGGCGGCTTCATCTAGAGACACTGCCTTCTGCAACTGCTCAACGGCCACACCCTGCAAACCCTTTTTGTAGTAAACCCAGCCGAGCGTGTCGGTGAATCCCGCGGTGTTTGAATTCCTCTGTACGACGCCTTGAGCCAGCCGCACGGCATCATCGAGATTGCCCTTACCTTCTTGCGTTGCATAGAGCCACGCCAAATTGTTGGCGGCGATCGAGTTATTCGGATCCTTCTCGAGCGCTTTACGATAACTGTCAGCAGCAGCGTCGTAGTCTTTTTTAGCGTCGTACAACATGCCAATTAGCGTGTAAGCGGTACCGTTGTCGGGGCGAATAGCAACAATCTTCTTGTACTCCTCAATGGCCCGGTCTTCCTGCTTCGTATTCACGAATAATGCACCGAGTGCCGAATAAGCGGGGAGGTAGTTTGCGTCCAGCTCGATGGTCTTGCGCAATTCCGCTTCAGCACCCTGCTGATTGCGTTGGAAGCCATAGACCTGGGCTTTCAGGTAATGCAGTCCGGCCATGTTGGGATATGAGGAGAGCACCTGATCCACTCTGGCATGGGCCTTATCCAACTGATTGTTCTTTGCGTAGACATTGATCAGTCCATTCAAAGCGGAAAGATCGGTAGCAGAAGCCGAGAGGGCGTTTTCGTAGAACCCCATCGCCTCATCGCTCTTGTTCTCACGCATGGAGAGAGCGGCGAGGTTGATGTAGACATCTGAATTGCCGGGAGCGATTTCCTTCGCTGCCATGAAATCCTGCCGCGCTGCCGCTGCGTTGCCCAACTGCGACAACGCCGCACCGCGAGCGATGTAAGCCTTCGTACGCAGCTCCGCAAGCAACTGCGGGGTATTCTCGTTGTCCGGCCCTGATTTGTTCAAACGATCAATCAATTCATTAGAAATCCGCTGCGTCCCTTTGGGATCGCCAGAGACAAGGCTGATCTGCGCTTCCATTAGTTTGGCAGGAAGATAGTCAGGATAATTTCTTTCGAGGTCGCCCACGA
>JBDTYQ010000152.1:0-5074 GCA_040005515.1 bacterium | reverse complement strand
CGTGAGCTGGGTTTAGAACGTCGCGAGACAGTTCGGTCCCTATCTGGTGTGGGCGTAGCAGAATTGATGGAATCTGTCCTTAGTACGAGAGGACCGGGATGGATTGACCTCTAGTGTACGAGTTATGGCGCCAGCCGTAGCGCTCGGTAGCTATGTTGAGCATGGATAAACGCTGAATGCATCTAAGCGTGAAGCCAGACCAAAGATTAATTCTGCCAGTGAGACTCCTTGTAGACCACAAGGTTGATAGGGTGGATATGTAAGTGCAGTAATGTACTCAGTTGACCACTACTAATTAGTCCCTTGGCTTGACCATAAGATTTACTCAAGCAACAAATTCGCGCTTGCGCGGACTTGCCTTGGTAATAATTGACAGCACCACTATTCGATTCTCTAAGACCTCTTGGTCTTAGGTCATTGTACTTCGTTTTGCACCTCTTTCGCAGATTGAGTCAAAGTCCGATGTACTAACAAAGACCAAAGTACTGAGAACCGGTTCTTTAAAAGTTTTCCGGTGATTTTGTCGACAGGGTCACACCCGTTCCCATCCCGAACACGGAAGTTAAGCCTGTTGGAGCCGATGGTACTGCGCGGGTAACTGCGTGGGAGAGTAGGAAGTCGCCGGGATTATTTAGCAGAGCCCGCTCGGATAATTTTCGAGCGGGCTTTTTTGATCCCCAGCGACCTGGGTTTCGTGCTACCAGTGCCATAGATGTAATCCGGGGATGCGCTATCCAATAGGACGGCCCGCTTGAGTTCAGGATTCTCAGCCCACGACTTCGCCGAGACGAATGAGACCTTATCGTAAACCAGCACGATGGTTCCCAACGGCATGAGCTTGCTCAAATCACGAGCGGCGAAAATCGGAACACGAATACAACCGTGACTGGCTGGCTGGGTTGGAACGGACGGGCTTCCGTGAATTGCGACCCCACCACTGATGTAGTTGGAGTAATACATCGCTCCGAGCGCACCCTTCTCCCAACCCGCAGTTTTGTCATAAACAACGAACCGGCCGCGAGGTGTGTAGGCGGTACTCGACTCACCTTCATCCATGAAATGCTTGCCGTCGCCCGTTGAGACAGGAAGAATCTTAACGCTACCGTTGGCGTCGACCCTTAGTAGCACCTGATGATCCAGGTCCACTTCAACGTGGTCATAGCCAAGTTCCCTGGCTTTAGGAGCGGCGCTAGTGCGAATCTCCTCCAGCTCGTCGAGCGTAAATTTGCCAGTCACAGGGCGGCCTTCCCATTTTTGGAAGCCAATCAACGCCGAGCGGGTCGCGGCATCCAAGATTCCGTCGACTGCGCCTGTCCAGTAGCCCATGGCGGAGAGTAGGGCTTCGGCCTCTTTCGTTTGTGCCCTGGTCGGAGATGGGCGGTTGTTGCTGCGCTGTGCGCTCGCGATCGAGGTTGCTGAAATCAGAATCGAGCAAACGGTGAGAAGAAAAATTGTTTTGAAGTTAAGCATGCGTATCTGGCCTCTTGTTTCCGGGGAAATCTTGATCCCCACTACGGCTCGATGCGGACCGACCACTTTCTGGAAGAGGGTATCAGCAGACCGAATCTTTTGCGCAGGAACCAATACGGGGTGATTAGGCACACTCAATTTAGCCAGCCGAGCGGGCTTTTGTTTTTCCCTTCCCTCGCGCAGAATACTTTCATGGTCATGTTCTCCAGCTTATGCTCGCTACCCCTAAAACGCTTCCTGAAACAGGGCGCTGCTGTTTTAGTCCTGTTCCTTTCTGTTACGAGTTTCACTTGCCAGACCAGGACATCGAAGGTGACCGGCGAGGGGAACTCGAAAACCGTAAGCGGGGCTATGTACAGCTACGACGTAGTAAACACATGGCCCCACGATCCCGGCGCCTTCACCCAAGGCCTGATTTTTAGTGACGGCAGGTTCATCGAGAGTACCGGTCAAGAGGGAAGATCGAGTTTGCGCCGCGTCGAACCCGAGACTGGAAAAGTACTGCAAAGTGTCGACGTACCAAGTCCTTATTTCGCCGAGGGCACCACTCTCCTCAAAGGAAAGATCTACCAGTTAACCTGGCAGCATCAAAAAGGATTCATTTACGATGCGGAGACATTTGAGAAGACGGGAGACTTTACCTACGCCGGTGAGGGGTGGGGACTTACTACAGATGGCGAGTCTCTGATTCTTAGTGACGGCAGCAATCACATCAGGTTTCTCGATCCGGAAAGATTTCAGGTAACGAAGTCGATAACAGTTCTAGAGGGACGAGCCCCGGTAAATGAGCTGAATGAACTCGAGTACGTTCAGGGCGAGATATTCGCGAATATCTGGCATGACCAACGGATTGCGCGAATCGATCCGGCCTCCGGTCGAGTAACGGGCTGGATCGATCTGACAGGACTGCTTCGTCCCAACGAGGTCGCCGATGAAGAGGCAGTACTCAACGGCATCGCCTACGATGCGAAGGCCAACCGCATTTTTGTGACGGGCAAATTATGGCCGAAAGTTTTTGAGATCCGTCTGAAACGAATCAACTGAGGTTAACTCTCGTTAGGCGCGATCCGCGCAGGTAACAGACTGAGTTCGGATGAACTTCGAGACCTATTTCAAAGCGTCATCTTACGCGATGATTGCCGTCGCCATGATGGCACTGATGCTGGCGGGTGGCCTGCATCTCGGTCTAGGTGTCTCCTTCGCCGTCGTGATGGCAGTTGCCTGGAAATGGGAAGGGACGCGGTGGCAGTTGTCGGAACGCGTCGGCTTAGTAATCGTTCTGCTCGCGATCCCTCTTTTTCTTCTCGACCTTCAGTACCAGCACATGATCGGCGAACCTCGCGAAAGGATTGGAGTCTCAGCCTTAGCGCACCTGATCGTTTTCCTCTCGGCCGTAAAGCTTATGCAGACCAAATCTGATCGCGATTGGGTCTTCCTGTATCTAATCTCCTTTTTTGAACTGTTGCTCGCCGCCGGTTTGAGCTTCAGCCCAGTGTTCCTGGCGACCCTGGCGCTCTATCTGCCCTGCGCCATCTCGACAGTGATTGCGCTGGAGATCAGAAAGGCTCGGCGCGGTGTCAGCCTGGTTGAAACGCGACTACTTGTCCCTCCCGGGCAAAGGGTCTTCTGGAAACTGGTTGGCGTACGCACAAGAAAGAACGTCGCTGTCAAACAATTACCGCTTGTCGCGTGCGCCCTCATAGGTCTGATCGTCATTTGTGCCGTGCCCCTCTTTCTGATTGCGCCGCGTGCAGGCTCAGCTGCGATCACCAGAGGCGGCTCAGGCCTCAGTAACTTTGTTGGGTTCTCTGAGACGGTGGCGTTGGGCGCTCTCGGAGAGTTGAAGCGGAACAATGAAATCGTGATGCACGTTCGCCTCGATGATGCGGAGACGAGGCTGAAGCATGACCTTAAGTGGCGCGGTATCGCGCTTGATGAGTTCACGGGAGGAAGCTGGAAAAAGTCCGCGGCGGCTCGTCACACTGAGCAGAAGCCCGGTGAGCGTGGCTTCTTTCAGCTCGGCACTACCGAGGCTCTTCATCGGGTGACAACGCAGACAGTCTTTCTGGAGCCGATGGATTCGTCGGTTCTTTTTGCGGCGCCGCGCGCATTGGCTGTGCAGGGCGATCTTCCATATCTCCGGGTCGACGGTGAGGGCTCCATGCAGATCCGGCCGCACGATTTTGACCGAATTATTTACAAGGCATTTTCCGATGTCACTGAACCGGTTCCGGAGACACTGCGGCAGGATGTCGTTCCGTATCCAGCCTCCTACGATCGCTACAAACAACTACCAGAGTCTTTGGATGCGCGAGTCGCCGAGTATGCCCGCAGGTTAGTGATCGACGATCATGCGCGTAACCGTTATGACGCCGCGAAAGCCATCGAGTCGCACCTGCAGCAGGATTTCGGCTACAGCTTACAGATGAAAGCCACTGGCCCTGATCCTCTCGCGGATTTTCTCTTTCGTGTTAAGGCGGGTCATTGCGAATACTTCTCAACGGCGATGACGGTGATGCTGCGCACACAAGGTGTCGCCGCGCGCGTAGTCAATGGATTTCTTCCCGGTGAGTACAACGGCGCAGCAGACGCGTTTACAGTGAGACAGAGCGATGCACATTCATGGGTCGAGGTCTACTTCCCGGAAACAAACGCCTGGGTTACGTTCGATCCCACACCGGCCGCCGGAAAGCTGGAGCCGTCAAGCACAGGCCTCACGGCCCAAGTTGGGAAGTACGCCGAGGCGTTCGAGTTGCTGTGGTTCCAATACGTAGTGGGCTACGATCGGCAAGAGCAGCGGACACTTGCTACTTCACTTCACAGCCAGGTGTCTCAATATCAGCGTCTTTTTGGAAACGCGATTAGCGGACTTCAAAGTTTCTTACGAAGAGATTATCGAAGACCGTTGCTCGGGGGGTCTGCGGTCCTCGTCTTGGGGATGGCAGTCGTCATCGGGTTAAGCATCAAAGCGCACGGCTGGGGTGGCTTAGGCAAAGCTCGGCGGGAACGCGATTCTGAACGTTCAGCGGTCGAGTTCTATGCGCGTCTGATGAGATTACTTGAGGAGAGGGGCTGGAAGCGCCCTCCCGATCAAACTCCGTTGGAATTTGCCGGCGAGATCAGCCTGCGCGAAGCAGCAATCATCACTGAAGCGTACAATCGCGTGCGGTTCGGCAAACAAAAGTTGTCCTCGCGCGAAGTAGCGGAGATCGAAACGATGTTGTTGAAGTTCGATCAGGAGCGAGTGCAATAGTATTACCGTATTCTAGAAATAAATTATGAGCAAAATTGGTTTCATTAGCCTGGGGTGCCCGAAGAATCTCGTGGACAGCGAGGTGATGATGGGTCAGCTGCAGGCAAGCGGTCACGAAATAACAGCAGACGCCAGCGAAGCGGACACCGTAGTGGTGAACACGTGCGGCTTCATCGACGCCGCAAAGAAAGAATCTATTGAAGCGATTCTGGAGGCCGCCCGTCTAAAAACAGACGGTAAGGCGCAGCGGCTCGTGGTGGCCGGATGTTTGGTTGAACGCTATCGCGACGAATTGAAGGAGTCGATGCCCGAAGTCGATGCCTTCATCGGCACCAGCCAGATCAACGATAT
>JBDTYQ010000151.1:0-5181 GCA_040005515.1 bacterium | reverse complement strand
ATTTTGTTGATTATGGAAAATCTAAAAAAACTAATTCGAGAAGTGCCGGACTTCCCAAAGCCCGGCATCAACTTTTACGACATCACGACCCTGCTTAAACACCCGGACGGCTTGAAAGGCACTGTAGACGCTCTGGCGGCGGAGTTTGAGGGCACGAAAGTTGACGCCGTGATCGGTGTCGAAGCGCGCGGGTTCATTTTCGCACCGGCGCTTGCTTATCACCTTGGCGCCGGCTTTGTGCCGGTGCGCAAACCTCGCAAGCTGCCTGCCGAGTGTGCCTCGATCTCTTACGATCTCGAGTATGGCCAGGACACCCTTGAGATTCATCGCGATGCAATAGGCAAGGGCCACCGCGTGATCATCGCTGACGATTTGTTGGCGACAGGCGGTACTGCAAAGGCGGTGGTGGATCTTGTTGAGGGACTCGGTGGAACTGTCGTCGGGCTTGTCTTCGTGGTTGAACTAGAGTTTCTGCCAGGTCGCGAGAAACTGAAGGGCTACGATGTGCGGTCTCTGATCAAGTATCAATCGTAAGTTGAGGGAATCAGGAAGCAGGGGCTGGGGGAGGGCAGGGCAGGAGTGTAGCAGTCGTTCCTGGAATCCAACGGACGACTCCAAACATTTTCCATTTGTCACCTAACATCTCTCATTTTACTTCCCTCCAATGTTCGCGCTACCCACAACCAACTCCTTAGTGTCTACTGTCCACGGTCGTCTACTTCCTACTGCCCCCTCCCTTACGGCCAGTGGATCACTTTCGACTTTGGCTTGTCCGAAGTAATGCTTAGCGGCACGGATTCTGTGCCTAAAACTCCATTCCCACTTCTTGCCGGTGTTGTAACCACACTACGAGATCGACTCTCCACAATCAGTGGGGCCGGCTTCAACGACTCTTCACTGTTTGTCGGCACCTGCGTTGTGACGGATCTCACGTCGACGCGCTTCTTGTCGGCTGGTGGTGCCGAGTGAGAAATCGATCTCGCCCCGCTCTGATTACCCAAGGCTAATCTGTTGCCAGTTGACTTCAACGATTGGAGTTGAACTCGACTCACTGGCTCTCTCGGCGCGGCGCTGCTCGCGAGACCATCGTTCGATTTGTCGGCGAATTGAAAGCTGGAATTTGACTCCGTGCTTCCGCTCTTAACGTTGGCATCCTGAAGGTCATTTGATGCAGCCGCGTTCGCTGGTATCGCTGTCGCAGCAACTGGCGGTTGCACAGGCTCGACATTTGTTACGGCTGTCACACCGGAGTTACCCGGACTTTTGGACGAGTCTATCGCTGCGTTGTTTCGGGAACGCGCGAAAGATCGGCGGACTTGCGGAAGCGACAACGCTGTAAGAACCCCACACACAAGTAACCCTGCGAGAACCAGGGCTCCGACGTTTTTCCTGCTGGACGTCATCCGCGATATGAAAGCGGCCACAGGATGAAACTCCGGAGCTTCTACTGCAGGCAGATCATCAATCTCCGGCAAAGGCTTTGACACCCGTAACCGCCTGGTTAACTGTTGCTCAGCACGGTCTTCGAGCTTGACGTTTGAAACGACAGGCGGGGTTGCTTCGATAACCGCTGCCGTGGGTTCTTCGGTCACCGGAGCGGACTTCAGCGGTTCAACGTCGCCGATCACGATGGCCTCGTCGAGCACAGAGCCTGCTGCATCAAGTGCCGAATCGTCACCTTGCTGAAGGTTGCCCTCCAATCCGGAAGGAAAGCGAGCGGGTTTATCGATTACATTAGCGCCAGGGGACGCCTCCAACTGTGACGTTGCTCGTGCCTCGCGCAAGATATCTCCAACGTCCAGGAAGCCCCTGACATCCGCCCACTTTTCCGGCGCCGTGTTACTGCGGCCGACGGGAGCGAGGTCAGCACCCTGCTCCAGAAGCAGCCACACTACTTGGGCCTGTCCGAAGAATGCAGCCAGAGCGAGAGCATTGAAGCCATCAGTTCGTTTGGCGTCGATGTCGGCGCCACGATCAATCAGGGCCTGGACTCTTCCGGCAGAGCCTTCAGACGCGGCGTGCATCAGGTGCGTCATCCCGTGCTCGCTAACACCATGGACGACAGCGTAGGTCCCCCCGGCGGCGATTGGCGATTGGTAACTCGATCGATCGAGAGTATCCGACGCTGCAGGATGCGTCCCGTCGTCCAGCATGCGTGCGCTTAATTGTGCTCTTGTTGCCGCTGACATTTGCTTACTCCCTGTTTGACCTTAGTGCTCAACCGTTATGCGGTCGCCTGACTGAATCAATGGATCGGCAACTTTACCGGCATTAATATCTTTGAGTTTGTAGCGCGTCGTGGAGAGGAAACCGTTAGCGCCTTCGCGCGCGACGAGGGCTTCTTTGGACTCGCGAATCACCCCGCCAGCCGCGAGGATTGACTGGGTCAGAGTCAGACCGGGCCGGAATTGAATTTCGCCAGGAGCCTTAACCTCACCTCCTACATAAAAAAACTGTTTTGTGTTTGGGTAGACTGTGATGACATCACCGGAACGAACCAGAAGATTCAAGTCTGCCGGTTTCGAAAGATCAACAAGGATTGCCTCACCAGTCTCATACCTCATCAGGGTCGCGCGTGCGGCCTCCGGAGTCGGCTGCGCATCGGCAATCACGACGTAAAGCGGAATAGCTTCGCGGCGTAGGAGTTTTGTGCCAGGGTCCTTAACTGATCCGCTGATGATAATTGCGTGACTGAGATACTCGCGAACGCCAACCGCTACTCTCGGGTTCTCGTCGACGGCGCGACGTTTCAGGTCGGCTTCTAATCGAGTTTTCGTTTCTTCCAGCGTTAGTCCGGAGACCTGCATCGGCTCCGCAAGAATGGGAAGCTCAAGCAGTCCGGTGGGCGTGACTGTGAAGAGGGTTGACTGACTCTCCGGCTCATTACCTAGTCTGACGTCAAGCACATCACCGATTCCGATAAAGTACGTGCGCGTCAGTTCGTTTCGGGCAATCGGAGTCGACGGAAGATTTTTTGGACTCGATTCGGTCGCGGCGGGCAAGGAAACATGAGCGCCTGTTGCCGTGTCGGATTTTGGTTCCGGAGCGTTAGCGGCGTTCAGGGGTTTTGAAACCGTTGCGGTCGCTTGCTCGCTCCAGTCTGAGCTCGGTCGCGTTTTCCTGCCGGAGCGAACATATGCTTCGTCCAACATCTGGCGACCCTCTTTATCTTTTGGATTGATCTTGACGGCGTGTTCGAGAGGAACAATGGCGTCTTCCCAACGGCCCTGATCGTAGTAAGCATGCCCGAGTCCGAAATGAGCGTCGGCAAAGTTGGGGTCAAGTTCGACCGACCGATGAAACAGTTCCGCCGCCTGTTTGAAAAGTCCGCCTCGGCCATATTTCACTCCGAGTTTGTAGAGTCGTTTCGCCTCCGCAATCGCTTGCGGAGAGACGCTCTGGGTCTTCGTCTCGCTTTCGGACTTGTCAGTTACACTCGAGGCGTTGGCTGCGAGAGTGATCTCGCCTGTCCGACCTCCACCCGAAATGTCTTGGGCTGATGTTGATTGGGAACAACAGAGGGTCGCGAGCAGGACAGTGAGAACCGCAGAATGCTTAGACATGATTACCCCCGGGATGGCAACCGTAATTCAATAAAGCCGAAGCGGCGCCCCGACAATAGGCCTTACGTCTTGATCGAACGGAAAGAGCGATGGGGGAACAAAGGGGAGAGAGAGAAAACCCTGACAAATGCGAGAGTTCAGCGCAAATTCACTTCAATTACTTTTGAAGCTTTATACCACGTCCAGCGCGTGAGTTAAAGGTTCCGGTAACGAGGGCAATGATCGCATCATTTTGGCCCCCCTTTACCAATGGCCATTCACGATTTACTATTACGCGCACATGCTCCCGTAGCTCAGTTGCATAGAGCGTCCGCCTCCTAAGCGGAAGGTCGCGCGTTGGAATCGCGCCGGGGGCACCACCTCAGTTAATAATTCAAAAGATAAACGGCTGATTGACCGAGTATCCTCCCAACTCGCCGTAAGAGTTCGCTTGCGCTTTCATGATGTCGGAATCGGAACTAACGGGATGCCTTGGGCCCCAACCCTACAAAGGAGAATGATAAATGAACGGAAACGGTGAACGCCGAAATCGACTTGATGGCAAAGTCGCAATCATCACGGGTGCAACGGGAGGTATCGGCGAAGCGACGGCGAAGCTGTTCCTGCAGGAAGGCGCAAGCGTCATGCTCGTCGGACGTTCGCAGGACAAACTCGATGAAACCAGCAAACGTCTCGGTGCTAGCAACCGACTTGCTCATTCAGTTGCGGAGGCTGCGGATGAAGAGGCGATCGCGGCGGCGGTTGCAGCCACTGTCGCGGCGTTTGGCGGCGTGGACATCCTCTTGGCCAATGCCGGAACGGAAGGGAAATTGAATCCGATTGAATCCCTGACCCGCAAGGATTTCGAAGATGTGCTGCAAACGAATGTGATCGGCGTCTGGCTGGCGATGAAGTACTGCGTCGAACCGATGAAACAGAGAGGCGGGGGTTCAATCATCGCGATGGCCTCTATCGCAGCCGTAATTGGCAGCCCGACCATGGCCCCCTACATCGCCAGCAAACACGCAGTCAGCGGGCTGGTGAAAACTGCCGCCTGGGAATTAGGCTCATTTCGAATCCGGGTTAACGCGATTGCGCCTGGTCCGATCGATAACCGAATGATTCGTTCGCTTGAAACTCAATACTCGCCGGACAATCCTGATGCGGTGCGCGGCGATCTGCTCACAAAGATAGCGCTGCAGCGCTACGGCACCAACGAAGAGGTGGCCCAACTCGCGCTGTTCCTGGCTGGCGATGAATCGTCCTACTGCTCCGGCTCGCTTCATATGATTGACGGCGGCTGGTCAGCAGCGTAGAGCTCACCTCTTTTGGAGGTGCGGTCGCTCCCATACCCTTTACTGGAGACCCCTAAATGGCGTGAGTCCTGCAAGATCCATTTGCGATCAATTAAATTCTGAGCCGAAGAGTGGAGTGAGCCATGAGTTGAGCGGGGGCGGCGCTGCGCTCTGCCCTCTTCCCAACTGCGGGTATCCCAGCTTATAAATTTCATCTCACAACTATTGCCGATTGCCGATTGCCGATTACTGACTACTGACTACTGACTACTGACTACTAATTACTAATTACTGACCACCACCACAACAATGGAGCACCCATGCACAACAAAAAACTAGCCCTC
>JBDTYQ010000150.1:0-5307 GCA_040005515.1 bacterium | reverse complement strand
ACGGTTACAGATTCCGGAGGCGGTCTTGTTCCTGATGCCCAGGTGACGCTTGCGAATAATGAGACGGGCAAGTCACAGTCGACCACCGCTAGCAACGACGGCTTTTACCGAATCTCGGGTTTGCCGCCGGGCTCTTACACGCTCACTGCGGAGAAGGCCGGATTCAAGAAGCAGGTACTCGAGAAGGTCGTAGTCGAGGCTGAGGTCAGTCAGGGAATCGACATCGTGTTGAGCACCGGTGAAGTTTCTGAAACGGTCACGGTCTCGGCTGAGACTGAACTGACGATGGAGACTGAAAACGGCAATGTCTCAAGAGCAATTACCACTCAGGAGATTCGCCAATTGCCGCAAGCGGGACGAGATCCCTATGAACTCCTGCGCTTGACTCCTGGAATATTCGGAACAGGAGCGCGAGCGGCAGGCGGCCAATCGCTCGGCTTTCCGAACGGGCCGGGCAATGACCCTAACGTTGCGGGTCCCGGAGGTTCGTCCACTTCGATCTTTCAGACTGAAAACCAGGTTCCCATCTCTGCCAATGGTCAGCGAGTCTCGAATAACAACTACACAGTGGACGGTGTCAGCGTTAACAGCCTCGGCTTTGGCGGCGCCGCGGTTGTCACGCCCAACCAGGAGTCAGTGAGGGAAGTGCGGGTGCTGTCGAGCAGTTACTCCGCTGAGGACGGTCG
This sequence comes from bacterium, assembly GCA_040005515.1. Taxonomy (GTDB): domain Bacteria; phylum Acidobacteriota; class Blastocatellia; order Pyrinomonadales; family Pyrinomonadaceae; genus PSRF01. The sequence continues at coordinate 4,621 of JBDTYQ010000150.1, read as the reverse complement.
CAACTCAGGCGCTCAGGTGAAGGTCGTCTCGCTAAGTGGAAGCAATGACTTTCACGGTAGCGCTTTCTTCAAATACAACGATCCCGGCCTGAACGCGTTTAATAAGTTTGGGGACATTAACGGCGGCCCGGTAGTTCGCGTCGAGAATCGCTTCAGGCAGTTTGGCGGCAGTCTTGGTGGGCCATTGTACCTGCCGCGCTTCGGCGAGGGCGGACCGTCCACGATTGGTGGAAAAGACAAGACGTTCTTCTTCTTTTCATTCGAAGCACTCCGAAACAAGACCAACAATCCTGTGAGCAGGTGGGTTGAAACCCCGCAGTACCGGCAGCTGGTTCAACAACTGCGGCCCGGGAGCGTTACCGCAAGAGTGTTCGCCTCTCCTGGTATTACTCCCCGGATCATCAGCGTGTTGCCGACCACATGCGGTGTCTTCGGGAATGATCCGAACCGCTGCCGCGTAGTTCCAGGGGGCCTGGATATTGGTTCAATAACTGGAGCAAGGGGACAGTACGTGCCCTTTAGTGCACCTACCGGTGGAGGCTTCGATGGGATTCCCGACATCCAATTGGTCCAGATTGCCGACCCTGACAGCACCCGGGGTCTCCAACTCAATCCGCGCGTTGATTTCAACCTCGGTAAGAATCAGATCGCATTGAGCGGCTATGTCACCCACCTAAAAAACACAAACAGTGACATCGGAGCTCAGAGCCGGCCCATCGCTGATCTGATTTTCGACCCGGTAAACTCTGCAGCCACCCTGACCTTTAATCGCATCATCAATGCCACTACCTTCAACGAAGCACGAGTCAACTTCACGCGGTTCTTTGCAAATCAGGTTCAATCCTCAGTGAACACCAATTTCGGCATTCCGCGGATTGAGGTCGAGGGCTTGCCAATTCCCGACCGCATCAAGTTTGGAGCCGAGCGCGCGGAGACAACTCCCGGAATCTTTGCGCAAAACACCTTTGAGGTCAGCGATACCCTCAGCAAAGTTTTCGGCAATCACGCTATGAAGTTCGGTGGACTGCTTCGCCGGGAGCAGGACAATAATAGTCTCGTCGGAGGCGCACGGCCCGTGTACTCATTCTCGGGCTTATTCAATCTTGCCAACGACACGCCAATTTTTGAAGCGGTCAACACAGACCCGCGGACCGGTGGCCCAGCAGACGCGCAACGCTACTTCCGCACCGGCGATTACGCATTCTTCGTGCAGGACGACTGGAAGTTTCGCCCCAATCTGACCCTTAACCTGGGGCTGCGCTACGAATATTTCACGCCGCTCAAGGAGAAGGAAGGACGGATAGCCGCGCTTCGCTTTGGCTCGTTGGGTTTACAAAATTCAAAGATCGAAGTCGTCGACCAGTTCTTCAAGCCTGATCGCAACAACTTCGGGCCACGCTTTGGATTTGCGTACAGTCCTGATTTCGGTGACTCGATGGGTGGCTTGTTCAAACCGGGACGGGCGGTCATACGCGGCGGCGCGGGAATTCAGTACAACCGCATTCCAAATGTTCTCTTTGCTAACTCGCGCGGCAATCCGCCGTTCTTTGCGCGTAATGACATCTGCTGTGGAACGGCCGGCCCTGCTGGTGGGGATGGCTTTGGGACTCCGTTCGTCGACGGCAGAATCCTTTATGCGCTGGGCGCCAGTAACTCGCCTTTCAGTTACCCTGTGAACCCGCTCCTGGGCACTGGTATCGATCCGGCGACGGGCGGTGTGCTTAACAATACCGTCGAAATCTATGGGACTGATCGCCAAGTTCCAAACTCCTACGTCTACACCTACTCGGCTGAGGTGCAGTATGAGCTTCCGTACAAGTTCGTAGGAACTGCGGGCTATCAGGGTAGCTCTGCTCACAAGCTGGTTCGCATCGTTAATCAGAATCTTCTTTTCCCGCGGAACCCGAGTTTCAATCCGGTCTACTTCATCCAACCGGATGTCAACTCGCATTACAACGCACTCAATGTGCATTTGGAGCGTCGTCTTTCCCAGGGTTTGCAGCTAAACGCAAACTACCGCTTGAGCAAGAGCATTGACACGCTTTCCTATGAAGGCCCTGGTGGGGGAACCAATCAGACTAATCCAGGGAACCTCGCATCCGAGGTCGGTCCTTCTGATTTCGATGTCAGACATAGCTTCAATGTTTCAGGACTCTATGAATTGCCGTTCTTCCGAAACCGACACGACCTGGCAGGGAAAGTGCTCGGTGGTTTTCAAATCACCGGCATCGTTACTGGGAACACGGGCTTTCCCTGGACGCCCAAGATCTTTTCAGACCTCAGACAGCCAAGCGGCGAATTCTTTGGACCGATTCGTCCGACGGCCTACCTGGGTGGCGCCTTGAACGACTCGTCAAATGATGCGTTTCTCCGACCAGGAGGTAATTTTCCGGGCGGTGGTGCTAAATACTTTCCTCTAACCGCGGGTCCTCCGGGAATTGGGCGCAACTCGTTCCGTGGGCCGCGCTACTTCGCCGTGGACATGAGCATTGTGAAGAATACTGGGCTGCCTGGATTTCTTGGCGAACAGGCCAATCTTGAATTGCGTGCCAACTTCTTCAATCTGTTCAACCAACTCAATCTTCAACCGATTCGATTCTTCGACGACGGGTCAATCGTTACTAACGCGAACTTCGGTCGTTCCACACGCGGTCTATCCGGTCGCGTCGTTGAGTTTCAGGCTCGATTCCGGTTCTAACGCAGGCGAGTGATGAGCGAGTAGCTGAATGAAGAGTCGTTCAGCTATTCGCTCTTTCGCTTGAATGGGAACTTGATTCAGTATTCGGGCTAGTGAGGCAGGACTGGCGTTTTCTGAGTGCGAGTGTCGTTGGCCGGAAGTGTGGGCGACCAGGTCTGAATGTAATCGTCTTGCTCGCTGAGGCCTGCTTTCTCTCGCGCTTTCCGCTCATCGTCAAACGTCTTAAAGAGTGTCATCTCGCGATCGGCTAGCTCCTTCTGTTTGAGCCGGGAATAAGCCAGGAACAATTGATAGTGAACATCCGGATTGTTGGAACGCAGTGTGGCAGCTCGTTGCAGTACGGGTATGGCATCTTCGAAGCGGCGAGTTTTCACGAGTAGGCGACCGAGATCGTAGTGCGCGAAAAAATGTTGGTTTCCGAGTTCGATCGCGCGCCTGAGAAACCTTTCGGCTTCCTCGTACCGGGCTCGTTCACCGACGACGAATCCGAGTTGCGCGAGCGCATCGATGTGATCAGGCTGCAGTTTCAGCACTCTGCGAAAAGCGGACTCAGCAACGTCATAGGAGCCTTGCCCGCGAGCGGCGATTCCAACGAAGTAATACGCCTCCGGCAAAAGGTTAAAACGCATCGCAGCGCGCTGGAAAAGCTCCAACGCCTTGTCGAATTGCAACAACAACATGTGCGCCCCACCGAGACGCGCGTAATAAACAAACTTCGTGGAATCCTGCTCGAGTGCGCGCTGATAGTATTCAATCGCGGCAGTGGTCTGGCGATTCTTTCGGAGAGCTTCGCCCAACATGAAGTTTGCCTCGGCAAAGTCTGGACGCAGCTGAACAGCGCGGCGCCAAAATTCTGTGGCCGCAGTTTCATCGTGCCGCGCCCAGGAAAGTAGACCGAGGTAATAGAGTGGTTCGCCTGAGCGCGGCGAAAGAACCGAGGCTGAATGAAAAGCAGTAACTGCCTCGTCGTAGCGCTTCAGGTTATAGAGTGCGATGCCGAGGGTTTGGCGAAGTTGATAACTATCTCCGTTCAACTCCGCCGCTCGTTCAAGCAAGGAAAGCGCGCGTTCGTAGTCACCGCGAGTTACATATTGAACGCCAAGATTGAGTGTTGCCTGAGGATGATCCGGAATTCTTTGGAGGACAGTTTCAAAAGCCCCGATGGCTTCCTCGGATCGTCCGGTGCGGGCGAGCAAGACGCCGAGATTCGCGAGTGGCGAGATAGAACTCGGGTTGAGTCGGAGCGCTTGTCGATATTCTTGCTCCGCGGCTTTGAATTTGGCCTGCTGATCTAAAACTATGCCGAGCAGGTTATGTGCGTCCGCGTTGCGCGGGGCTTTGAGGAGGACACTTCGCAGCAGCGGTTCGGCCTCTGCGAGTCGGCCTCGTTGTAGCAACGAAGCAGCTTCGCGAAGTTGCGGACCAGCATCAGAGGCCGGTGATTGTGACTGCCGAGCTGAACTAGACGGTGTTTGAGCTAGAGTCTGGGCGCCAATTGCAACGCAGATCATTATGGTCAACAAGGATCGAGGAATTCGCACGCGAGGGATTAATGCATTGCGACAAGGGTTCATACGATTACAGTCTGGCTGCAGCAGACAAAGTATATTACAGCGAGACATCTCAGAGTATGACGCTCCGGTGGAAAGGTTTGTAGGGGTGGGATTCCGTGCTCACCCGAGTGACGTATCTAATCGAGTGGCGGACGGAGTTCGCCCTTACAAATCATAAGGATTGCCATGAAGCCAATTCGATTAGTTTCTTGCTTCTTAATGCTCAGCGTGGTGCTCATCCTTGCGCTGATCTCCCCTTTATCCTCTCACTCGCAGAAACGGGAAAACTTCGAGGCTCGAATCAACGCCTTGCTGGCGCGGATGACCCTCGAGGAAAAGCTTGGACAACTACAGCAGCTTGATGGGGAAG
>JBDTYQ010000149.1:0-5438 GCA_040005515.1 bacterium | reverse complement strand
TCAACCTGACCAACAAAAGGAATCATGTCGGGAATTAGATCGAAGGGAATGATTGCATAGACGACAGCTCCCGCCACGAGCGCTTTTTCCGTCTTTGGCACACGTGGGTCGGTCATCAGCCGCGCGCAAAGCAGGAGCATGTTGGGTATGAACAGCAACAGATTCTTAATCCGTCGCCGTGCTTGTAGTGCAGCCATATTTTCTCCCCGAGCAGGTGAGCGAAACCCGCTGGAACTCTATCTCGGTAGTTTAAGTTAACACGAGTCCGATCCGACTCAAACACTTGTTCTCTTATTCCGAGTTAGTTAGACTCCGGTTCAGCAAACTCTTATCTAAATCCAACCTATGAACATTCTCGAAACGATCAGGCAGCGCGCTGCCGGAAATCCTCAACACATCGTTCTACCTGAAGGCAATGATACTCGGACCGTTGTCGCCGCGGCCGCGTGCGTGAGACAGCGAATCGCGCGAATCACAATCCTGGGTGAAGCGGCGACGATTCGAGCAGCGGCCGAGCGGGAGGGAGTAGATATGTCAGGCGTAGAAGTGATCGATCACAAACGCGCCCCTGACTTCGAAAAAATGGTTACGACCTTTCACGAGTTGCGACGTGCTAAAGGAATGATGGCAGACGAGGCGAGGACGATGCTCGCCGATCCGCTCTATTACGGAAACCTCCTCGTGCGATCGGGCCATGCAGATGGGTCAGTAGCGGGAGCCACAAACACAACATCGCATACGGTGCGCGCTGCTCTTCTTTGCATAGGCGTTCGACCCGGATTCAAACTAGTTTCGAGTTTCTTTCTCATGGCTCTGCGCGATAGTAACTTCGGCCATGACGGCGCGCTGATCTACGCAGACTGCGGAGTCGTCATCGAACCCACTGCCGCGGAGTTGGCGGAGATCGCCCTCGCCTCGGCGGATTCATGTCGGGCGTTGCTGGGAACTGAGCCGCGAGTCGCCATGCTTTCGTTTTCGACGAAAGGCAGCGCCAAGCATCGCCTCATCGATAAAGTTGTTGAAGCCACCCGTACCGTGCGAGCTCGATCGCCGGAGTTGATCGTCGACGGTGAACTGCAAGCCGATGCTGCGCTCGTGCCGGAAGTCGCTGGCTCCAAGGCGCCGGGTTCAGCCGTTGCCGGTCGAGCAAATGTGCTGATCTTTCCTGACCTGCAGGCCGGAAACATTGCGTACAAACTTACCGAGCGACTCGCAGGCGCTACTGCTATCGGCCCGATTCTGCAGGGCCTGGACAAACCAGCAAACGACCTCTCGCGTGGGTGCAAAGCCGAGGACATCGTCGATGCCGTGGCCATTACTGCGGTACAGTCTCAGGCGCGGAAATCTGCCGCTCGATGAAAATAGGCAACGCCGCCCGGGCTGAAACCGCATCCAAGTCGGCGGTTCAAGAACTTTGAGAGGCAGGTCTCGCGCTTGTTATTTTCGCTTTATCGTCTTTTTCTATTTGTTCTCCTGCTTTTGGCCGCGTCGTCTACGATCCTCGCCCAGAAGTCGAACCCTTCTCCATCTCCCACGCCGGCGGATGATCAAGACTCAGTGCGCGTGTTTACAGAGGAAGTGCGGCTGCCGGTGGTCGCAGTGGATCAGTATGGTCACTACGATCCTTCTTTGGAATTGGACGATGTACTGGTTCTTGAGGACGGCATTGCCCAGCAAATTAGAAGCGTGCGGCATATCCCGGCAAATGTCTTACTGGTGCTCGATACGGGCGGTGAATTGAGTGGTCTCGGAGGCGTATCGAAACGCACGGGCTTAACCCGAGACGTCGCAACACAATTTCTCAAGCAGGTTCCCGAAGGGTCTTCAATGGCGTTGATGCAATTCAACAACTCGGTTGAATTGCTCCAAACGTGGACACAGGACAAACCATTAATTCTCAAAACGCTGAGGACCAAGTTGTCATCCGGCAAGCGCGATAGATTCTCAGACGCTGTAGCCGCCGCAGCTCGCTTGTTGAGTGATCGACCGGAAGGTAGCCGCCACGTTGTTTTCGTAACTGACGGTGTTGATACGCCCGGAGGCAAAGTCGATCGAGCAGAAGCGATCAAACAGCTTGGCGCAGCGAGGGCTACGGTTCATATCATTAGCTACACGGAATTAGTCCGGCAAAAAAAGGAAGGGGGGAATTCGGACATCGCTGGGGGCCAGCGGCCCACCTCATCTGATCCAATCACTGCAACTGATCCCACGCTGCCGCCCGGAACCACCAGGAGTCCTTCATTCGGCGTGAGTATTCGTTTCGATCCGGCGATGAAGCGTCAGCGCAAAGCTTATGAGGTCGATTTGAGAAGAAGCCAGCAAGTACTCACAAGTATGGCAGAAGAAATGGGAGGCCAGATCTTTCTACCGAAGTCGAGCGAAGAAATGATCGCGCAAGCCAGGGATGCTGCCCGCGACGTCGGCGCCGAGTATGTAGTTACTTACAGACCCAAGCGACCGCTGGCATCATCCAGACAGGGAGAATACCGGCGTGTCGAAGTTGCTTCTCGGAGAGTGGGATTGAGTTTGAGGTCGAGGCGAGGATACGTCGTGCCTTCACAACGTGACTAATAGCCTTGGAACCGACAGCGAGTGCAATCGGCGCGTTGAGGAAGTCTAGGTGGCCAGGCTTGCTAACTGTGATTCCAATCCTTGAACTATGCGGCAGACTGCTGATTCATCAGGGTGCGCAATCAGAGACTGCTCGCGCAACTCGTCCCAATCCTGTTGGGGAACACGATGAAAAGCAGCGACCACTCTCGGATCGAATTGTCTTCCGCTCCATTCTTCCAATTCCTGCGCCGCATCCTGATACGACTTCCCGCGACGGTACACTCGATCACTCGTGATGGCATCGAAGGCGTCTGCCACGGAAAAGATCCGGGCGCACACATCAATATCTTGTTCGCGTAAACCGAGCGGATATCCCGACCCGTCCCACTTCTCGTGATGCTGCGCGACGACGCGCGCGGGGCCTTCGAGAAATTCAATGCCTCGCAAGATTTGTTGGCCATGCAGCGGATGCTCACGCATCCTCACCCATTCGTCCTCTGACAGCTTCGCAGGCTTGCGCAGGATTGAATCGGGCACTCCGATCTTTCCAATATCATGTAACAAGGAGCCGAACTCCAGCGACTTCATTTGATCATTATCAAGACCGTACTCTCGGCCGAGGCGCAAACTGTAAGTCACAACTCGTTCTGAGTGTCCGTGAGTTTCCGAGTCTCTCGCTTCAAGTGCCGCGGTGAGCGCTTTCAATGTCGAACGATACGCGTTCTCCAACGAGTTAAGCGCGCGATCCAACTGCACTGTTCGCTGTTCTACTAACTCTTCCAATTGATTTTCGTAACGCTGTTTGGCAACGGTGAGTTCATTGTGTTCTAGCGCACGCTTGACGACAGCTTCGACCTGACGGAGGTCGAACGGTTTCATCAGGTAGTCGAAGCCCCCCAACCGCAACGCGCCAATCGCACTCTCCACAGTCTGCATGCCGCTGATCATTACCACCACTGTGTTCGGTGAAATGGTCTTGGCCAGGGGCAACATCTCCAGGCCTGTCATACCCGGCATCGTGATATCGCTGATGATGAGTTGGAATTCAGTCCGGCTCAACAGTTCAAGGGCTTCCTCAGCGGAACCCGCCGCCGTGCAGTCGTGACGGTGACCTAACAGATCCGAGAGGATCTCTGTTATCTCAGGCTCGTCATCGACTATGAGAACTCGGGACCTGGTGTCACCTGCCATGAGCGTAACTCCTGAACTTTGCAGAGTGGAAAACCAGCAATCTCTGGATTGCTAAACGTGAACCTAGGCTTGGGAGCGATTTCGCGGCGACTGTGATCTCATTACAGGCCTGCGCCGCGCGGCAGGTGTTAAGGATTCTACAGCTTTCTGATCCTTGTGCCAACATGTTTTTACGTTGGACAAACTGGAAGAGAGGCGAGTTTTGGCGGTTTTGGCTGAGATTCCGGGGGGATTCAGGTGAATATAAGAAAAACGCCCCTATGGCCGATGCCAGTCCGGGGCGTTTTTCTTGGAACTCAGAAGGTGCTTCGACCTCAGTACCTGGCTGATTTACGACGTCTCCGGACGCCGTAAGTATAAACGGCAGCGCCGCCGCCGCCAACGCCCGCGCCAATTAACGCGCCCTTGTTGCCCCCAGCGATGCCGCCGATCAGCGCACCAGCGCCCGCTCCGCCCGCGGTCGTCAGTTTATCCCGATGCTTTGACCAGAAGCTGCGGCCGTGTTTGTGACCATCCCCTACGCAGGCGTAATGCGTGTGGGTGACGTTACTGTGAGTGTGCCGGAAATTGCCACACTTACGAGCAGACGCCGGTACAGCAAGCATCGCGAGCATGGTTAGAGCTACTAAAACAGAAAGTATTCTTCTCATAGTTTTTTCCCTTCCAATGGATTGTTGTTGCGGGAGAGAAAGTGTTTGTTCTCCGGGAGGATTTCATTCTATTGGCGCTACCAACACTATGTCCAGCCGTTGACGGGCCTGCGGTCTTTCGTTCGAACTTCGCCAAGTCAGAAATGGTTTTTCATTCTGGCGATCGACTCATCTATTTACGGTTAGATCTTGGCGAACTTAGCGACCCTTGGCAACCTGGCGGTTTCATCTGGCGGTTTCATTTAGAAGTTCGTTCGATAGGCGAAGGCAGCACAAACTACATCAGTAGCGGAAATCACCGACGGTTGCACGCCGCGCAAGACCCCGTTATTATCTTCCGACCGCACTGCCGGAGTGGCGAAATTGGTATACGCACCAGACTCAAAATCTGGCGAGGTCAAACTCATGTCGGTTCGAGTCCGACCTCCGGCACCACGTAATAAAGTTTTCGCGAGTAATTTCGCAGTGCTGCACTAACAGCCCTGCAAAGCCAGAGTTAACCTGACAGTACCGCAGTAGATGGTGAGATTTCGCAGGGGCAGCCCGGATCGCAGTTGCCACCCTTGAAAGCCAGCTCCTACTTCGCCGCTTTATCTGTGGGGGCGGCATTATAAATCTTTAGCTATCTTTAACCTGTAATGGTACTTCGATTTGATGAATGCTCGCGCTCACGGCGCGATGGCGGGACGCTCATCCCTCAACTCGACGGCGGGAGGCGGTAGAGCAGCGCCTGTAGCTCGCAGAAAAGAGCAGCCAATTTTCGTAACGAATCAAAGAACCTCATCATGTCGCTGATGGAGGTTCAGAAAATCTCACGTGGTGCGGAGTGCCGATGATCATTGATAACGGCACTAGCGAGCCTCCATACCCTGGTATTTTTATTGAGTTTCCACGGATGGGCCGTGATCTTGAGACGCTCACTACATTTGTGCCCTGATCGCCCATAAAAAGGCCGGAGCAAGTTTGCTCCGGTCTGGACCCGGTAGGCAAATTTTAGGCTGCTATCTCGGCAGGTCGAAGTAGAAAGCGTTTCGCCAATTTTCC
>JBDTYQ010000148.1:0-5511 GCA_040005515.1 bacterium | reverse complement strand
CCTGCGGCGCGCAGCACGTCTCGAGCGGTGCTGTAGTCTTCGGGACGGACGCACAGATCGATGTCGCCGTAGGGACGCGTGCCCGGTTCGGGATAGAGGCGCGCGATGGCCCAGCCCTTAACAAGTAAAGGCTCGACGCCTGCAGCGCGAAGGAGGACGAGCACCTGCTTAATGTTGATTTCGTGGAGGGCCGCTTGAATCGCATGTAGACGATAAGCCTGGTGCAGTTCGGCGGCAGCCGGAGTTGCGTTTAGGGGAGAGTTGCGGATGCGGCACCAAGCCAACGCCCCTCCTCCCGATTCGAGGAGAAGGGGCGCGACTGTGGCCAATTCGGCGGTAGAGAGATCAGGCGCGGTCGGTGTTTGCCGCCAGGATGTTGCGAGCGCCGTAGCGACAAGTTCTCCGCCCGCCCTCGTGGCGCGAATTTTCACCGCCATTGCGTAATTACTGACACTTACAAGCGGTGGCGTTGAACGGCAGGCAGTTTGCGCCTCCCCCTGTGCATGGAGTGCCACCGCAGCTCGGCTGCACGCGAGCGTTGCACGCTGATGGGCTGATGGCGGACTGCGCGTTGGCTGCCGTGGGCGCGACGATTGAAACGATGATGGGCAGAGCAAAGGCCGCCGCCGCGCCAAGCCGCATTATGTCGCGTCGCGATATGCGCGGCATTCCTATTGGTCGAGCGATCCTCTCCTCAAGCAGATAGAGCTTGCTCAATTGCTCAAGGGCAAGCCAAACAGTTTGCTCGTCCGCCGGAATCTTAAATTCTTCACCCAGCGCCTGAGCTACTTCGGAGACAGTCCTGCGTCCGTTGCACTTCTTCCAGATGAAGGCGGCGCTCTGATTCAGCGAGTGGGCCTTGTCACGTTTCAAATCGTAAACGAGCAATTCGTCACGCAGTTCTTTTATAACCAGATCGGCCTTCCGGGCGCGCGGCATTATCTGTGTGTTTTCCAGCCTCATTATTCTTCTCCTGAAACTATTAATGGAAACGACTGAAACTATCGGGTGACGCAATCACAGCCACTCCTTTTCGAATGTTGACAATGGGGTGAATGGAAACAGGGAGGTTCCCCAAACCGGAGTTCGCCTTGTCCCGCTCCATGTCATAGAGCCGCACTTCATCTCAGACACTTGACGACCAAGCCCCGCTTGTCCGCACATGACTCCTTGTTCGTTGTCTTACTTACTTTGTGTACTTGGATCCGTTGGTGCAATTAATTGCCGCAAGCACCTTTGGGAGCGGATACTAGCACACTACTAGCCTCTCGATAAGGACTGCAATATGAATTCCGCTGTCTCTCTCGCTTCGCCCCTGCGACCTTTGAAAATCGTGGCATTCGTGACCGCCTGTCGGATGCTGGTGAGCGACTCCTCAGGGCGCGTGCGCGCCGGTACGGTGTTCGCGAGCACCTCCAGCGCGCCCCGGCCTGCTGAGAGCCGGCGTGGCCGCCAGCGTGCGCCCGCTTCATACTTGCTGACGACGATCATTCTAACCGGCAGCGGCTTGACGCCAACTCTTCCCCCGAGGGCTTCCGCCTTCAACCTTGTAAGCTCGCCTGCCACTGGGCCGCGCACGCCCAACGGTCTGGCGTAAGGGTGAACTCGACCACGTTCGTCAAGCACTGCGTACTCGTCTGAATAGTAGGTAGCGCCGGCGCGCACGAGTTCGGCAGTCAGTGTCGTCTTGCCGCTCATACTATATCCGGGGATCACGATGGCCTGTCCCTTCCATTCGACAACGCCGGCATGTACGAAAATTCTGCGCCGCGCCAGAATTCCTACATATAGTTGCACATCGGACTCGAAGGTCTTAAGTACGAGCTCGGGATCCAACGACCGCGCCGCCCTTGTCCCACCCGCATACAGCAGATTAAAACGGCGGACGTTCGAGCGCGGATTCGCATTGCTCATCATCATCAGAGAATAGATGTTTACGACCACGGGAGACGACGCGGGCTTCCAGCCAGGCGGAAGTCTATCAATCATCGCCGCCAGATACCGTGGCTCGTTAACCCTGAGACCGATCCTTACTCCGTAAGAATTGATGGCGATTCCTGCCGCCCACCCGAGGCGGTCGATCTTGGCCATTCAACTTGATGCATACTTGTAACGAGGTAACTCGGACATTCTCTTTCACCTCCTTGCTCGGCAAGGCGACTCTCAAGCTTAAATCAAAAAATTAGTTAGCGGCTGGAAGAACTTTTCCTCGGTTAGTTAGTCACCACTATTCGGTGCGGATAGGGACGTTTCCGATGCGCCGTTCCCGTCCGCGTAGTAATTAGAGTAGTAGCCATCATAGTATTCATCCGCTTCGAGGTCGGAACGGTTTATTACGACGCCGTAAATGCGAGCGCCGACCTGAATCAGACGCTGTTTTACTCGCAGCGATACTGCCCTCGAACTACGCCCACTGTTAATGACAATGACGACACCATCCGCGAGCGTTGCGAGGAGTGCTGCGTCCGCGAAGGCGCTGGCCGGCGGTGAGTCCAGAATGACGTGGTTGAATTTATTGCTGAGCACGTTAAGGAGGCTATGCATTTCTTCTGAACCGAGAAAGTCTGCGGGATTTGCAGGCATTGGCCCAGCGGTCATTACCTTCAGCTTCGGAACAGCCGGATAGGTCTGTAACAATGTGGCGACATCAGTTTCCTGGCCACACAAGTAAGTCGTCAAACCTGATGCATTCGAGAGTCCGAAATGATGGTGAATTCGGGGCCTCCGTAAATCACAATCAACTAAAAGAACGTCAGCCCCTGATTGCGCCAGGGTAATGGCCGTATTAATCGCAGTGGTCGTCTTCCCGTCGCCCGATTGCCCGGAAGTGATCAAGATTTTCTTGGGAGGAGCTCCGACGGAGCAAAAAAGTAAAGTTGTGCGCAGCTGTCTGAACGCTTCGGCCGTCGGCGACCTCACGTCGCTAGTCAATTGCAGGGCGTTGGCTCCACCATTTTGGAGTTCGTTCGCCTTACCGCGCAGCCTACGCCTGGTCTGCACACCGGGAATCAGGGCAAGCGTATTCAACTGCAGATGAAATGCAACATCATCTGCTGCCTTCAATGTGTCGTCTAGATGATCAAGGAGAAAGGCGAGCCCAATGCCGGCGACAAGCGAAACCAAGAAGGCTATGAACATCTTGCCCAGGCGCCGCTCTGGGAGCGGTTCATCGGGTTGCGAAGCAGGTGACGTGATTGTAATGCTGTTGGTCCTGCCGTTAGCGGCGATCTCCATCTCTTTCTGATGTTGAAAGAGCGTGTTGTAAAGCTGCTTGTTCGTTTCCAGTTGCTGGTTCAGGCTACTCAACAAGATCTCGGACTGACTCTGTTGGTTGGCCGCCCCGCGCTCCTGGGCATAGACCTTCTGGAGTTCTTTTTCCCCTTCCAACGCTTCTTCGTAGCGCGTTCCCAGGAGCGTTAAAGCCTCGTGAGCGCTCCTGTCCAGGTCGGTCTGGAGAGTCTTGATCTGCGCATCAATCCTTCTCACCTCGGGCCACTCCGGGGTGTAAATAACCAGAAGCTCCGCCTTTCTACGCTCCAGATCATTCAATGCTTTGCGAGAGTCCTTGATTTCCTTGTCTTCGTGCACCTCCGGAATTGTCCAGATGTTTGTCGCTTTTTGTGCGCCCTCATAAGCTGCCTGCAGGTTCTTACGCTCGTGTTCTTTGGCTAACAACTGAGCACTCAGAGTACCTAATCGTTCGACGGTTAAGTTCTGCCCTTTCGCCTGACCCAGAGGCAGATCATGATTCTTGAGATAGTTGATGCGCTGCTCTTCCATTTGCCGAATCGAGAGCTGCAGGTTGGCGATATCTCTCGCAAGTTTGTCGGAAGCATTAGAAGAGCCGGCGGTCTCCCTCTTTACATCACTTTTGATGAAGACGTAGGCAACCGCGTCGGCGACTTTCATGGCAACGCCGGGATCGAGATGTCTGTAACTGATTTTCACCAAGTTCGACTCTTCGACAGGAGTAATAGTTAGGTTAGCAACGAGCGTTCTGACGTACGGGGCGAGTTGCTTTTGTTGCTCTTCAGTAAACGTGTCGGCGTAGCTGTCAACAATCGGGAAAGACTCCGCTTCTGACGCTCGGGCTGAGGAATCCGCAGGGTGCGGAGCTGGAGTCGGCGATCCTCGACCCATAATCCTTTGCAGACTGGCCGAAAGCCCCCTCTCACTTGGCGCGGTCAGGAACGAGTGGTTGTGGGGCAGATCGAGCATCGCCGCCACCTGGTACATCAAATGTGGATTCTTTAACGACTGAATCTGTGTATTCCAATACTCAGGGCTCCGAAAAGTGTAAAAGACATCTTTAGTCTGGAGAAAATTGTTTGATTGCTGCTCGATTCGGATCACTGTTGTCGCTTCATAAACCTCAGCCGTTTGTGCAAGGTACAGAGCAGCTATCGAAGTGACGACCAACACAATGGTCGTAACGAGCCACTTGTGCTTTTTAATAACCGCCAGATAGTCCAGCAATTCAGGAGGTCGCTGATAATGCGTCGGGTAATCTTCTTGATACTTCTGATCGAGCAGTCGGGCGGGTTGGCTTTTTGTCGCCGAATGCGGCAGCAACGGTGTGTTCCTCATCAGCATACGGTTACACGAAAACAGAAACTCTTGTTTGATGGAAGTGACTTGTAGAGCAGAAAAATCTGGCCGCTGTTAGTCGACAGATTACCTCCATCGACGCCGAAACTCAACTACGTTTTCATGCGAGCAGTTCCTGAAGATTGCACGAAGTGCGGAGAGGTCAGGATTATTACGGAGCTCAGGACTCTCTGGAATGGAGCCCTGATAAGCCGAGCTGCTTCGGCCTTTGATCGCCGTAGCGATTTTTTTAGACAAGTCATTAACTCAACTCTTGGTCATCCACTACCATCTGATACAGTTTATTTGTTGGTACACTACTGGCAGACAGGCTCTTAGTAAGACGAGGTGAGTTTTCCAGATCATGCGTGGCATGAGGACATCTAATAAGACATCGCTGATCATCATCGCGCTGACGTTGCTCGTCTGCTTCGTTGCGCTCAGATCGAGACGGGACGCGCCGGTCCCCGCGAGCGTTGTGGACATGTCCCAAGGCACGTCGTTCGAGGTGCGCGTCGTTATGCCTCGCTCCGGCCTGCCCCTCTTCGGCATCCTCCCGGATTCGCTATTGAAGAAATTCGACCTTACCCCTCGCGAGCTGGGGTTCGACCACACGAGCCGTGGCGCCCGGATCGGCAGAGTCGGGCCCGACCGCCTCGAGCTCAAAGCCGACAGCTGGGATCTCGTAATCGAGACCGACTTTGAAGGCAAGGTTGCTCCAAATACGCGCCTCGTGTTCCCGCTGGCTCTCGGAGGCAGGCAGGTGAGACTGAACTGTCGACCTGCAGATGGGGCCTCCGGCTATTTCAGCACTACCAGGCGAACAGGCTCGGACGAACTCGACGGCCGATTCCTCCTCGAGCTGGCCACTTGCAAAAATGCGGAGTCGGGAAAGGCCATCGATTGGCCACCGGCACCGCTCAC
>JBDTYQ010000147.1:0-5553 GCA_040005515.1 bacterium | reverse complement strand
TGGTATAGTCGCGGCAATCTCTCAGTCTTTCTGGAAAGGAGCCGCATTGCCCGTATCACCAAGGAAGACCCTTTCTCCTCGGGTCGTGGCTGGAAGAACAGTGACTGGAGCTCCGGCAATTCCAGAATAGACGAACTGATTAAAACCAACGGCCATCATTACGGGGTTGATCCCTATCTCGTTTTTTGTGTGATTGAGCATGAATCGCACTTCCAGTCACGAGCACTAAGCCCTAAAGGCGCGCGCGGCCTGATGCAATTGATGCCCGGAACCGCAAGGCGATTTGGCGTCCGGAATTCTTTCGATGTGGCTGAAAACATCAAGGGCGGCACGCAATATCTCCGCGAGCTCATGGATATGTTTGATGGTCGCGTCAGTCTCGTGTTGGCGAGTTACAATGCCGGCGAGGGCGCGGTCATGAAGTATGGCCGTAACGTTCCTCCTTATCGGGAAACGCGCGAGTATGTAAAACGAATCGGCAGGCGCTATGGGTTAGCGGGCCGAGACCTGGGTTCAGATAACGAAGTTCCCGCTCCGCGTGAATAGGGGGTTGACGTGAAATCATTTTTCTCTGGAACTATTCTCACTCTCTCGATTGCTTTAACCATGGCTTTGGGCGCTGCAGCGCAGGAGAACCAGCGAGCTACGCCTCTGACGAATGCGGCGATAGTGAAGCTAACGCGAGCCGGCTTTAAAGAAAAAACAATCATCTCGATCATCTCCTCCCGCCTCCCCCACTTTGATCTCTCCCCCGATCGAATGATCGAACTTAAGCGCAGCGGAGTTACGGAAAAGGTCATCGTTGTTATGCTCGCGCGACAAGAAGGAGTCGATCTTCTGGACGATTCCTGGGGAGACGATTCGTCTTTAAGTGAGTCGGTTGATCTAAAAGGAATGGGTTCGAATTCCGGTAAAACTCCAAATGCCGGTAGCACCGACATCTTCGGTTCGAGCGGTGGCGTAAAAGGCCAGAGCCGTAGCCGGGGCCAAACTGGCGCCATTGCCGAGGACACACAAACGGTGGGGAGCGCGACAGTGCGCATCCTCCGCCCGCCCACAGAAGCCGGAGCGCCGACGAAACTCGAGAAAACTCCGGCCCTTACCAATGAATCAGTTCAGGAGTTGGTAGAGGCGGGTTTTTCGGAGGGAACGATAATTCGCAGAATTGAGCAATCTCCGGTGGCGTTTGACTTGAGCGGAGAAAAGCTCGACGGGTTGCGAAAACATCGAGTCAGCGACAAAATCCTGACCGCGATGAAAGCTGCGATGGGGAGCGACTCTAATAAATAGTCGCTCATCTGAAACGCGCACTGAAAGGAATCAGCTGTTGATTCGGGCAAAGCTTGTATTGCTGTTCTCTATCGCAGTGGTTCTCGCATTGCCACACTGCGTTCCACTGAACTTGTCCACCGCAAGTGCGCAAAAGAGAACGCCGCGCGCGGGCGTGGCAGTGAAACCCACACCAACACCCTCTGCTCTGGAAGCCCTTGGTCCGCCTCCGCCAATCCCCAAGCTCACGCGAAAGCCACAACAGGAAGTCAACCCTGGTGACGTAATTTCAGTAAGCACGACAGAAGTTATGCTGCCAGTCACTGTGCGAGATGCTACCGGTCGACTGGTGTCAGAGTTGACTCGTAATGACTTTCGGATTTTTGAAGACGATCGAGAGCAGCCGCTAAGTGATCTTGCGCTCAGGCAAGTGCCCGTGGATGTCGTATTAATGGTAGATGCCTCCTCGTCAGTTGCAACCAATCTTGACGATTTCCGCCGTGCGGCGGAGGGCTTCGCGACACGACTGGCTGCGGAGGATCGCATTAGCTTGATCAAGTTTGACGACCGCGTAGAACTTTTACAGGACTGGACGCAAAGTCGGTTTCAATTGCGCCGGGCTTTGAAGCGCGTGGAGCCTGGAATGTTCACGCGGTTTAACGATGCGTTGATGCTGGCAGCCCGGGAGCAATTTGGCGGGACTACCAAATCTCGCCGCGCGCTCATCGTACTCACCGATGGCATCGACAGCGGTCGCGGCAATTCCACTCTGGAAGCCGCCCTGCGAGCACTTCTTAGAGCTCAGGTAGCAGTATATGTCGTAAGCAATACTGAGATCTCTCGAGCCTCGAAACGGGCTGAATTGGACACTCTGATGAGTGGCTCAGACGCCACAGTACGCTTCAATCAACTCCGCCTCGATGACCTGCGCGAAGGAATACGCGTGCTGGATCAAAGCGAACAGAACCTTGCTCAACTTACGGCTGCAACGGGTGGACGTCTTTATAAGCCAACAACGTTTGAGGCCCTCGATTCCACCTATGCTGAAGTTGCTGAAGAACTGCGACACCAGTACGCACTTTACTACACGCCTCTGAACAGAGCCCTCAACGGCAGCTTCCGGCGCGTCAAGGTTAAGACCACCAATGAAACTCACCAAACCTCTACCCGGATCGGTTACTTTGCTCCGAGCAGTTAGTATTAATCCAAATCAGTGCCCGCCCAAACATTCTGTTCAGTCTACATAGTAGCGGTGGCTAGGCACTGTCGAGTTAACCGCACGAAGAAACATCAAAGACAAAGGAGCCGATTCTCCTTCACTCGTTGGTCATCCAATCGTCTTCCTTAAGATAACACGTGAACGCAGCTCACCTCTCTCCAGGCGGGTCAGCGAGCCGGCGTGGAAGGCCAAGCCAAGTTGGTACTTAATTGCAACAGACGATAAGATGATTCCACCAGATGCGCAAAGGTTCATGGCCAAGCGCGCGGGCTCCACTGTCGTCGAAGTTGCGGGCAGTCACGCGATTTATGTGTCGCGACCGAGCGAGGTAGCCGAGTTGATTAAAAAGGCCGCGAGCGCACTGAAATCTGGTGCAGCCTCGGCTTAGGCGGGCAGTATTCCGGAGGCTTCTTCATGGTCGGGCTAATAGAGATCCTGATCTACATGCTCGCTGTCTATCTAGTCTTCAAAGGCGTTGAAATTTTCCAGATTGCCTTGATGAGCAATAGGCCTGACCGGACGTTGGGCTTACTGGTAGGAACAGGTTCTATCGTTGTTGCAATAGTCGTCGGAGGTGGTTTCTGCTACTGGGCCTACGCAATTGCCAGTTCCCTCAACGAACGCATGAATGCAATCCCAAATATCCTGAGGTAGCTCTAGGCACGCGTCCCAAACTAAGCGCAAAACGCGGCAGGCTCTAAAGCCTGCCGCGTTCTTGTATTGGTTAGCAGTGCCGGTGAGTGTGTTATACCACATCGAGACCGCTTTCTAGACTTCAGAGCGCAGTGCTCGATGCCCACCCTACCGAAAATTAGCGAAAATTGTTACTATCCACCCGCATGGCGGTCTGCATCGTTTCGTTCCTCGACATTTCAGGCATCAGGCACACGGTTGAAGTAGAAGCAGACTCACTTTTTGAGGCCGTAGTCCTGGGTGTGACCGCCTTCAGAGAACACGACTGCGAACCCGGGGACCTCCGTCAAATTGAGGTGGAAATCCGAAAGTCGGTCATTCACACGCTCACGCTCGGTCGTGTGAGAGAGTGGCTCCAGGGCGCAAGCAAGAGTCCCAAAGAGGCGATAGTAAAAGACCGGCTCCGAGCTTTACTGTGATCGTTTCTAGTGCAAGAGTCTCGTACTAATGAAACTGAAATGGCGGATCACCATTATTGCTGTGTGGCTGTTCGTAATAGCGGTTCAACTATTTGAAATCGCAACAACCAAAGAAGGTGCGAGTCCTCTCAGACTGATTACAATCGTCGCCGCATCAATCGTCATCGTTGTTGATCTCTTAAGGTGGCGGAAAGGTGGACAACGCCGCTAAGTGCGACCGACTGATTCAATCTTCCCTGCTTTAGTATCTTACCTGTCGTGGTGGGATGGAAATTTCAAAGACACGTTCAGCCATACCAAACCGCTGATGACTAATTCACGATCGAGCCAGACCGACCGCTCGATCACCCAAACAAAAGAAAACGGCTGATGAGTGTTGTTCGTCATCAGCCGCATTTTTAATTCCGGGGTTGAACTACCGATTAAAGATTTGATTGATAATCGGCAACACTACTTAGTCGTGCGTGCCCGCGCAACAAGATTCCGGAATGCATTGAGCGTCCCCGCGCGAAGCGCGAATACCTGGTCGCCCATCGTTAGCTCAACCTTTTTCGCGTTGGCGATCTGTTCCATCCACTCAGGCGAGGCAACAAAAGTTCGACGCACCGTTTCTTTGCCGTAAGGTTCAGACTCTGGAAGCGCTAGAGTAAACCGCGCGCCGTCGGCTAGGACGAAGAGCTGCGGGCCGCGCTCCTCCTTCTCTTTGTCTTCAGATTTGGAATGCTTTTCCTCTTCCTTGTCTTCATAGATGACTATTCCAAAGCGGTTGACGGCTTGTGTTAAGTCCCTTCCGGGGTAGGAGAAGTGTCCCGCGATCTTAACCGAGCTCTTACCCTCAACTTTCTGCGGTTGAAAGCTAACGGTAGTCTGATCGTTGACCTTATCGTAAGAGGTTTGAAGTTGTGTTTTTGGCTTTTTTACTTGAGGGGAGACTACTGAGACGCACATGAGAAGTGCGAGGGTGGCTAAAAGGGTTTTCATTTTCATGACCTCGGAGTCTATTCCATAATCCCGCGGTCGAGCAACGCTGCGCCGAATGATCCTGTAAAAGTCAGGCGAGACATCATTCAGAACGTGGCCGCGGAAAAGTAATGAAAGCCCCGCAAAGGAATCGCCTCTGCAGGGCTTTCGTTGTTGTATCAGAAAGAAAGGTAGGACCCTTAGGGCTTATCCTTTCTCCTTTTCCGTATTGCTCCAAACGCGCCGGCCAATCCCGTACCGAGCAGCAGCATACTTGCCGGCTCGGGGACTGGCGCAAGTTGCCCTCGGATCTCGCCTCCGGGGAAGAGATTGGTGTGGATGTTGAGATAGGTCTGACCCGCGAGCATTCCGGCAAACAGATCCGCTTGCGCTTGAGCCACCGTTCCCCCATGCGCAGTGATGAAAGCCGGGTTGTAGGAAGATACGAGCGTCATGTCAAAGGTTTGCGAGTATGTTCCGGACGTGACGCCTAGAGGAAAGCCTGGGAACGTCGGCGTCGTCGTCGCAACCGTGCCATTCACTCCTGGGCCCACGCAGCAATGAATATGCGATGCGGTCGTATTTCCCGTTAAGCCGCTAAAGGTGACATTCACAGTCATCATGTTGCCATTAATAGTAACGGTTCCAAATCCAATACCTGCCGACGGGTTTACAGGCACCTCGTTAGTGCCCCTTAGCGTTGTAGTAAATACGGTGGGGTCCGCTTTTGCCACACCTGACAACGCTGAGATGGCCACCAGTAGTCCAAGCAGAGTGAGTATTCTTTTCATTAGTTAACTCCTATTCTTTCTTTGAAAGGCTGTGGCCTTTTTCAATCGCGAGGGGGCAAGAAGAGCCAGAACGTTGGTTAAATCGGACGCGACCAGGATTGGTCTGAGTCAGTAGCAGCAAATCGAAGACCACCTGTTGTTGGAACCGGCACATCGCATTTGCTGAATGTTCTATGACGAACGCTCCAATGAGCACTTCCAT
>JBDTYQ010000146.1:0-5562 GCA_040005515.1 bacterium | reverse complement strand
CAGGGCGCCGTCGGATTGGATCTGGTTCTTGAGATTCTGCCCTGCTACATACTCCATCACGATGAAGTCGGTCCCGTCCGCTTCTTCAATGGCATGAATGGTAACGATGTTTGGATGATTAAGGGCCGAAGCTGATTGCGCCTCTTGCAGGAAACGGCGACGCGCCAGGGGTTCTTGATTGATCGCGCTTAGCAGAAGTTTGATAGCGACGGTGCGCCCGAGCCTCGTGTCTTCGGCCTTGTAGACTTCACCCATGCCACCACTATCAATCTTACTAAGCAAGCGGTAATGCAAGAGCATCCGTTGGGGTGCAGACGAATTCATTGGGGCTCCTAAACTGGGACCTCGCGTAATTGAGATAAGTTTAATAAACGTGTGCTGTTGGTGCAATGAGACGAGCGGGGAAAGGGGGGACGGCAGAACAGGATGAAGGATGATGGACGAAGGGTGAAATAAGAGGCGGCCTTGATTTGCGAGCAGAAAAGTATTGAAAAGCCTGTTGGTCTTATCGCCCCCAATGTTTCTGAATCTGCGTAAACTGCGGATGGGCATTCATTAACGGCGGACTAACTTGCGCGGGCGATCCCCGCAACGATCTCATAAGACCGGATGCGCGCGGGCTGATCGGAGATGCTGGTCACAACCATCACCTCATCTGCTTTCGTTTGAGCGACGAAGCTTTCCAATTCCCGTCGCACAGTCTCGGTTGAACCGACTATCGAGTGCTTCAACATCCGAGACGCCTGATACTTTTCCGGCGGCGACCAGTACTGTTCGATGTCATTGATGGGCGGTTGCAATTTCCCTGGACTACCGCGCAGAAGATTGCTGAACGACTGCTGCACAGTAGTGAACAACCTCCGCGCCTCCTCATCGGTATCCGCAGCAACAACATTCACGCCAACCATCGCATGCGGATGATCGAGTTGTTTCGACGGCTTGAATCGTTTTCGGTAGACCTCGAGAGCGTCAAACAGCGCGTCCGGGGCGAAGTGTGACGCAAAGGCGTAGGGCAGTCCGAGTGCGGCAGCAAGTTCGGCGCCGAACGTACTCGAGCCCAGAATCCAGATCGGAACATTAGTGCCAGCACCGGGAACAGCTCGAACAGGTTGACCGGGTTTCGTCTCGCCAAGTAACAACATCAACTCCTGAACGTCTTGTGGAAAGCTATCAGCGCGCCTCGGATCGCGGCGCAGAGCACGCAGTGTTTGCTGATCGGTGCCGGGCGCGCGGCCCAGTCCCAGATCGATCCGGCCCGGATAAAGTGATTCGAGCGTGCCAAACTGCTCGGCAATGACCAGAGGCGAATGGTTGGGCAGCATGATGCCGCCGGAACCCACGCGGATTGTCGACGTGCCGCAAGCGAGGTAACCGATGACGACGGAGGTCGCCGCGCTCGCAATGCCCGTCATGTTGTGATGCTCGGCGACCCAGTAACGCGTGTAACCAAAGCGTTCGGCATGCTGCGCGAGCTCGCGGCTCTTGTGCAGGGCCTCGCGCGGTGTTTCACCGAGGATGACAGGGACGAGATCGAGTATTGAGATGGGAACCATGTTGTCGCATCCACAGATTACGCAGATTACAGACAAAGCAGAAGGCAGGAGGCAGAAAGCAGTGGGCGGTGGCGGTGGGCGGTGGCAGATAGCAACACCACAGTATCGGAGTTACGATTGCGCCATGGACGCTGAGAGTATCTCCCTTCTCTCGGTTACTATTGTTTCTTAAGCTGCGTAATCTGCGGATCAGTTGTCGCGGCGGATGATGGCGAGAGACATGTCGTCGACGAGTGGGCACGCGGCAGCAAAATCCTGAACCGCGCCCAGTACGGAGAATAAGGCCTCATCAGCTGCGCCAGCCCCTGCTCCGCGCAGTTGATCCTCCAGTCGCCCGTAGCCGAACTCTTCACCATCGCAGTTCTGCGACTCGGTGATTCCATCCGAATAGACCATCAACACGTCGCCTTTGCCGAGTACGAAAGAACCGCAGACGTAGGGAGCGGCAGCGACCACGCCCAGCAACATGCCTCCTTCGGACAGGAGTTCCAATCTGCCGTCGGCTCGCAAAAGAAAAGCAGGAGGATGTCCGGCGCTGCAATACCTCACAAGACCCGTGCTTGGATCGAGTTTGGCGATGAACAAGCTGGCGAGTGGCATAAATGACTTTAGCAGACAGATGTCCCGGTTAACTCCCGCAACGATGCCCTCGAGTGTATTGGTCACGGCTACGCGTGCGCCGACGAGTCCCACCAAATGTGTGGTCCACATTCCTGCCGCCAGTCCCTTGCCGCAGATATCACCGAGCGAGAAGACCACGCCGTCGCTCTGCTCTTGAACGGTGAAGAAGTCGCCGGGTAAGTGACGAACGGCGAAGATCTCACTGGCCACCTCGAAGTCTCCGAAACGCAGGTGACGCGGGGCGCAGAGACGCCGGTGCACCTGGGCTGCCTCAAAGATCTCTGTGCGCAGTTCAGCGTAGTTCTGCTGCAAGTCTGTCAGCTTGAGCTCCAGCTCCTGACGAAGCCTCGTTGCCGAGGGCTTGCGGTGCGAACGTATGTCGACGGCCCGTTGGGGAAGTGTTGTGTTGAATCGTGCTGCGCTCATGGGAGAGTCACCTCTAAAGGCTAAAGCATTTTCCCTTCGTCATTTCTATTTCTCATTTGGCATCGGATGAGTTCCGCGGCTTTGAAGTGAAACTGATAAACGACAAATGACGAATGGAAAAATTGCTTTTCATTAGCCGAAACCCGGACAGACAGGACTCTGTCGTAACCGTGGCAGACAGGAATGTCTGTCCTACTTTAGGATGTCTGTCCTACTATCCAACGAATTTGTATCCGCTACCGTGGACTGTAAGGATGAAACGCGGATCCTCAGGGTTCGGTTCCAGTTTCTGCCTGAGATGTACGATATGTGTATCGACCGTCCGAGTGTTCGGATAGTTCTCATAACCCCACACCGCGTCTAACAAACGATCGCGGCTGAGCGTCTCGACCGGATGAGCGACGAAGTAGGCAAGCAGCGCAAACTCCTTTGCCGAAAGTTCGACTGGCAGACCCGCGCGAAGCACTTCGTTGCTGCGAACGTTCACTTCGACATCGCTGAATCGATAAACCTCCGCGGTTGACGCGTGGGGTGCAGCGCGTCTCAGCACCGCCTTGACGCGCGCCATCAGTTCGCGAATCGAAAAGGGCTTAGTGACGTAATCGTCAGCGCCGAGCTCCAGGCCCACCACCTTGTCGATCTCCTGGCCGCGCGCTGTGAGCATGATGAT
Source organism: bacterium (assembly GCA_040005515.1). Classification (GTDB taxonomy): domain Bacteria; phylum Acidobacteriota; class Blastocatellia; order Pyrinomonadales; family Pyrinomonadaceae; genus PSRF01. Next base: position 2,292 of record JBDTYQ010000146.1, on the reverse strand, counting down.
CGGCAACGAAGGTTTCTTGGTCTTCAGTTGTTTGCAAACGTCAAGGCCACTGAGGCGCGGCATCATTACATCGAGCACGACGAGGTCGGGTTCATCGGCGAGCGCGCGATCAAGCCCTTCGACTCCGTCGGCGGCGCTGATCACGTCGTAGCCCTCGTATTCGAAGTTGTCGCGCAGACCGGCGACCATCGCCGGTTCGTCTTCGACGATCAGAATGCGCATCTTCCGGTTGGCATTCGGTTCAGAGGCGTCGCGATTAGACCGATTGCCGTTTGTACCGCCGAGTGATTGTTCGAGATCAGCTTTTCTTTTCATGTGAGCCTCAGTGGGACAGACATTGCTGTCTGTCCGTTTTATTTCGGGAGTGGGACGAACTTTTCCATCTCAGCATCTTTCTGACGTCCGACAGACAGGAATGTCTTTCCTACTAAACAGCCACTTGCCCTGCCGACGCCAGTGGCAACGATAGAATAAACCTGCTGCCCTTCCCCGGGGTGCTTTCCACCGCGATGTCACCGCCGTGTGCTTGCGTGATGTGTCGAACGAGCGACAAACCGAGGCCGCTTCCTTTCGTGTTGTGCACAAGCGGGTCTCCCGCGCGGTAGAACTTTTCGAAGATTTTCGACTGATCACGCCGCGTGATTCCAATACCGTGATCAGCCACCTCAAGTTTCACTACGGAGTTGTCCCTGTAGAGTTTCACTCCGAGGAATTTCTCGTCGGACGAGTATTTCAAAGCGTTGTTAACCAGATTGACGAGAGCTCGTGCGATCGCCTCGCGATCGACCGGAACCGCCGGCAGGTTTGAATCAATACTCTCTTCAAATGCGAAACCCTGTTGCTCGATCTGGTAACGGTAAGACTCGAGCGTGTTGCGAACGAGCTCCGCGATGTCGGTGTTGCGAAACTCGTACTCCTTCCTTCCTGCCTCAATTCTGGAGAAATCAAGAATGTTATTGATCAGCGCAGTCAGTCGTTCACTCTCTTTGCGAATGATGCGGTAGTACTGATGCTTCTTCTCCGGAGTAGTGATACGTCCCAGTTCGAGCGTCTCCGCGTACAGTCGAATCAAGGCCAGAGGCGTGCGCAATTCGTGCGAGACGTTGGAAACGAAGTCGGACTTCAAGCGTGCGAGCGCCAGTTCTTTGTTGACGACATGACGCGTGAGCACCAGGCCGCCGATAATCATGAGCGAAAGGAAGCCGAGAATCAGGAAACTGCGATGGACCCAGGTCTGCCCGAGTGCTTCCACGCTCGTGCCCTGGTACTTGATGCCCAGGCCCAGGCCGCGAAAAACATCGTCGAGTTTGCGCATGACTTCAGGCTTCCCGTTGTCCCAACCACGCGTAGCGGCCAGCGGCTTCACTTCTTTGCCGCCCTCCGGGTCTACCCGATAGATCATCAGGGCCAGTTTGTTGCCGCCCTGGTCGTTCGATTTCTGCGTGACCTGTTCTTCGAGCACTCCCGGAAAGAATGTTTGTTGCAGGTAACAAGCATCGAAAGTCGCTCCGCCCAGGACGACCTTGTCGGCTGCGGCTTGCGGCAGGGTGAAGTAGGCAGTGGCTAAGTAACTGTCAGCCCCGGCCCTTTTTGTCGGCATAGAATAGAAACCAATGGGTCGCGTTTTCTTCTGCAGGGTTGCAACCAGCGACTTGGCTTCCGTAGCAAGCCACTTGTAGCTCTCCGCCATGCGCTCATGCTCTTCGCGGAAATACTTGTCACCCATTTGTTGGGGCTGCGAACGAATCACAAAGCCGTTTTCATCGAAAAGCCAGACATGCGACAGCCATGGACTCTTTGACAAGATGAGGTCTAGTTGTTTTTCTTTCTCCGCTGGTGCGATGCCGGGCGATGGAAAAAGATCTCGCGACTCTTCCGCCATCGCGTACGACTTCTTGTTCATTTTCTTCTCGGTGATCGCGAGCATCTCCAGAAAATCGCGATGGATAGCTGCCTCGAGAACTTTGTCGCGCTCGAAGGCCCTCAGCTGACTGAAATTGACAAAGACAAGCGCAGCGGCCGGCAAGACGACTGCGAGGCCCAGCGTCAACATCAGCCGGAACCGGTTGAAGCCTCCCAGAAAACCTCTTCTCTTCAATTTCATTTTCGCAACCTCTGAAGGAACAGCGCTATGCGAGTGAGAGAATACTCTTGTCGGTCACAAGTTGTGTCAAGGTTGTGTAAAGAGATGTTAAGAGTTGTGAACTTCGAAAACGGGGGGAAGAGGAGAAAAAGGGGAAAGGGGGAAAGGGCAAAGGTGAAAGGAGGCAGACGACTGGAGCAGGAGGCAGT
>JBDTYQ010000145.1:0-5568 GCA_040005515.1 bacterium | reverse complement strand
GGGACCTCGACGCGCGTCTCGAAATGGCAATGGATGCACTGCGCTGCCCGCCGCCTGAGACGCCTGTGAAAGTTCTGTCCGGAGGTGAACGCCGTCGCGTTGCGCTCTGCCGCTTGCTCTTACAGAAGCCGGACATCCTGCTCCTAGACGAGCCGACAAACCATCTCGACGCGGAATCAGTCGCCTGGCTCGAACATCACTTGCAGAGTTATGCGGGAACGATCATCGCGGTAACCCACGACAGGTATTTTCTCGACAACGTGGCCGGTTGGATTCTGGAGCTCGATCGCGGAGAAGGAATCCCCTTCAAGGGAAACTACACGTCCTGGCTGGAACAAAAGGGCGAGCGCCTTCGTCGCGAGGAGAAGTCCGAAAGCGAACGACAGAAGACACTGCAGCGAGAACTCGAATGGATCCGCATGTCTCCCAAGGCGCGTCATGCGAAGGGCAAAGCCCGAATCAATGCGTATGAAGACTTGCTTCGTCAGGAATCCGACAAGCGCCGAGAAGACCTCGAGATTCACATTCCCGCCGGTCCACGTCTTGGCAATGTGGTCATTGAAGCGCAAGCGGTGAACAAGGGGTACGGTGACAACCTGCTGGTTGAGGACATGACCTTTGCGCTTCCGCCCGGTGGCATTGTCGGTGTGATTGGTCCCAACGGCGCGGGCAAGACAACACTATTCCGGATGATCGCCGGACAGGAAGAGCCCGACAGCGGAACTATCAAGACGGGCGAGACGGTGACGTTGGCTTATGTGGATCAGAGTCGAACACTCGATCCAAAGAAATCAATCTGGGAAGAGATCTCAGGCGGCACCGACTTATTAAAACTCGGTACGCGCGAGGTGAACTCGCGAGCTTACGTAGCACGGTTTAATTTTTCAGGTTCGGACCAGCAAAAGAAGGTTGGCATGCTGTCGGGAGGAGAAAGAAATCGTGTGCACCTCGCGAAGATGTTGAAAGAAGGTGCGAACGTTCTCTTACTCGATGAACCGACGAACGATCTTGACGTGAACACGCTGCGAGCGCTGGAGGAAGCGCTGGAGAACTTTGCTGGATGCGCGGTGGTTATTTCTCACGACCGCTGGTTCCTGGATCGAATTGCCACTCACATTCTCGCGTTTGAGGGAGACAGCAAGGTCGTTTGGTTCGAAGGCAATTATTCCGACTATGAAGTGGATCGGAAGGAACGATTGGGCGCAGCTGCCGAGCAACCCCACCGGATCAAATACCGACAGCTCACACGCGGATGAATAGAGTTAAAGAGCAGTGCCTCAGACTGTGGTTCCTTGACTACTCGGCCATCTGCTCATTGATCGCGGCTAAGGCACGCTCGAGCGTAGCGCGATGCGCGGGCAAAGTGGCGCGGCTGAGTTGGTCCATGATGCGTGAACGCGAGACTCGCAAGGATTCAAATTCCGCGCTCCGCGCCCTCTCCTCGGGAGAAGATGTTCCTCGATGTGCGCGAGCGTCCGCCGCGGCTTGTTGGCGTTCAAAAACTTCTTCCATCTTGCCGGCCAAGTCATCTCCGTCCCATCCCATAAACCAAACCTCCTGAGTCCTACCGCAAATTCCCCTGGATCAGTGTTAGTTCATGGTAACACCGATCTTAGAATTCGACCCAACAGCGCTTGCTGTTGGTAATGGAGCAGTTTGAGTCAAGAGCTATTCTTTGACTGGGACCGCGGGGGTCTCGCCCGCGGTCACAGGAGGAAGTTGTCCCTAATCTCGGGGAACCTTTCCTACGATGTTTTGTCCTCAGTGCCCTTGGTTGGTTCAGCTTTGCTTTTACAAATCAGGAAACGCGCCTTGATGTTATCGCTCCGGTCCTGAGAGGATTGCGGAGATGCCACGGTATACCAAGCGGAAATCCAGGAACGAAGTCGGGCTCCCATCTCCTGGTTCCGGTGAGAAAGGACGCAAGTCAAGACTTTTCGATCAGTCCAACCGCGGTCTGCTGCTCGATCTTGTTGTCTTCATCGCCAACTTATTTCTGCTGCGCATGCTGACCCGCTCTTACCTCAACGTCTTTCAAGCAGTGTCGGCGGAAGATCCAACGGCCAAACTGATACTGTCCGTGACCGCCTTGGCGATGTGGTTACTTCCCGCAGCCGGGGCGGTCTTGAAGCGTTGGCATTTTCATCAGCGGCGCAAGGCACAGGGCAAAACGGTTCAATCGCAAGAAACGAAATTGGCGGGATGCCTGTTCAATCCCCTCTTCTATTTTTGTCTCAATCTAGTGATCACCTCCGTGGTAATTACCGGGTTCGGCGATTTAGTTTTCGGGAAAACACTAATGAACAACGGCGCACTCTTCACGGCCACAATCGTCGCGGGTCTGATCTCCACGATGATTCAAACGTATTTGATCTACCGATACTTTTCCCAACCAAAGAATCCCCCGAAGTCACGATTTCTGCGCTCGCCGGATAGTGAACTACTCGGTGACATTTGCCTCTTCTTCAACATGATTCTGTTTCAAGTGGCTTGGAACCTTTTGACGTTTGCCGATCTGGGGCACCCATCCAACGTTTTGGACGTTGCGGGGCGACTCTTCTTCTTAAGCTTTGTGGCTCTGTTAATCTACTTTCCGCCGCGAATGCTTTATCTGGCTGAGGACATCAACCGCCCACGCACGTGGTTGACGATGCTGCTTGCGAATTCGCCGGTGATCGTGCGAGTACTGATCGGCACCGGCTCGAATTCAACTTCGACCTGGTAGTAGGGCGGACATTCCTGTCTGTCCGAGTGAGAATGGCATTAGGTAGTGAGAGCGAAGACAGTTCCGGTCAATGACACGTGAGAAATGTAAAAATGGAAATCTGCGAACTACCTTTCGTACTCTAAAGCTTCGCCTGCACGGACAGGCAGGAATGCCTGTCCTCCATAAGTAATGTGGGACGTGATCATCATCGGCGCGGGAGCAGCCGGACTTTTTTGCGCAATCGAAGCCGGCAAGCGCGGCCGGCGTGTCGTCGTGCTTGAACATGCAGAGCGCGTAGGCAAGAAGATCGGAATTTCAGGCGGGGGACGATGCAACTTTACGAACGTGCACACCGGCCCGGAGAATTTCATTTCCGCAAATCCGCACTTCTGCAAGTCTGCTCTGGCTCGTTACACGCCCGCAGATTTCATTGCGCTCGTGGAGAAACACGGAATTTCATACCACGAGAAGAAGCTCGGCCAGCTCTTCTGTGACGGCAGCGCACAACAGATCATCGACATGCTTCTGCAGGAATGCGACGCGGCCGGCGTGGAGATTCGCTGCGGCTCCGTTGTTTCAACTGTTGCAGGCGCCGCGACCGGCGGCTTCAAAGTATCCACCAACTTTGGCAGTTTCAATTCTGCTTCTCTCGTGATTGCGAGCGGCGGTTTGTCCATTGCGCCATTAGGCGCTACCGACTTCGGCTATCGCCTGGCGAGACAGTTCGGTTTGCGAATTGAGGAACCGCGCCCCGGCCTCGTGCCCTTGACGCTTACCGCGCAACTTCTCATAGAGTTGAGCCAGCTCAGTGGAATTTCGCTCGACGTGCTTGTCAGGTCCGATGGTCGTAACAGCAAAGAGTTTCGCGAAAACCTGCTAGTGACTCATCGTGGCCTTAGTGGTCCGGCAATTCTACAGATCTCCACTTATTGGCAACCGGGCACAGCGATCACTATCAATCTGCTTCCCGGTCACGACGTGTTCGAGATCCTGCTGCAGAACCAAAACACCGGGATTGAACTGGGGAACCTGCTGTCGACTTACCTGCCCCGTCGTTTCGCACATGCGTGGTGCAATCTCTACACAGGATCAAAGCCGTTGAGGCAATACGATCGACGAGAACTGCAGGAGATTGCAGACAAGTTGACGCAGATGCAGATCACACCAGCTGGAACGGAAGGTTATCGAAAGGCCGAAGTCACCGCCGGCGGAGTCGCGACAGCTGAACTGTCGTCGCAGACAATGGAAGCCAGCAGCGTCCCGGGACTCTTTTTTATCGGCGAGGTAGTAGATGTGACCGGACAACTGGGAGGTTACAACTTTCATTGGGCGTGGGCGTCCGGGTACGCGGCAGGACAGGTTGCTTAAGGGTGTGGACTGATGAGAATCGCAGGAGTGAGTCTAATCCGGTCCTCGCGCTCAGGTTTTAACCTTTGACTTTTGACTTTTGATCTTTGATTTTTGAACTTTGAACTTTGCTCCGTGAAAGCAATGCGGCTCCTTAAGCTCTGGTAAGTAACGCGCGCCTACCAATATACTTAGACACAGTAGCAAGAAAGCATAACTCTTGAGGTCCGCACGAACTGTCGCCTACTAACGTACTTTGATGCCAGTGTGAATTAAAGCGGCGCCAGGCCGCCGCACTCCAAGGAGTTGAATCTTCTTCAGCTCCAGTCTCTTAGAAAAACCAATACGAGGATGATGCCGATGACGATCAGAACATCTACGAGTCTAAACCTGCTGGCGACGATAATCGTCGCCTCTTTGTTGTTGCACCAGACTGCCTTCGCCCAGACCCCGCAAGTAACTGACTTGCCAAATGAGCGGCCGGAAAAGTTTGAGCCGACGAACGATGGCTTCGAGTACGGCAGACGCGAAGTCATGGTTCCGATGCGCGACGGAGTCAAGCTTCATACAGTCATCCTTGTTCCCAAAGGCGCAAAAGGCGCGCCGATCCTTCTCACTCGAACGCCTTACGAAGCAACCGCACTGACGAGCCACTCGCAAAGCTCCCATCTTGGACCAATCCTCAACGGCTACGACAACGCTACCGATGTCATCGTCGAAGGCGGTTATATCCGCGTGGTCCAGGACGTCCGCGGCAAGTATGGTTCTGAAGGCGACTATGTGATGAACCGTCCGTTGCACGGTAGTCAGAACCCAACACCAGTCGATCACGCAACCGACACCTACGACACCATTGACTGGTTAGTCAAAAACATTCCCGAGACGAACGGCAAGGTCGGCATTCTGGGCATCTCTTACGATGGGTTCCTTCCACTGATGGCGCTCGTCAATCCACACCCCGCCCTAAAAGTTTCAGTGCCGATGAATCCCATGGTCGATGGCTGGATGGGTGACGACTGGTTTCACAATGGCGCGTTTCGCCAACAGATGATTCCCTACATCTACGAACAGCAAGCGACTCGCGATAACAACGTGAAGTGGTGGAGCAGTCACTACGATGATTACGACATGTACATGCAGGCAGGCTCGGCAGGTGAACTCGGACGCCGGCGCGGCGTTGAGCAGTTGGGTTTTTGGCGGAAGATTCTGGCGCACCCGAGTTACGACGCTTTCTGGCGCGACCAGGCTGTGGACAAGATCCTTGCGGCGCAACCGCTGAAGGTACCAGTGATGCTGGTCCATAGTCTCTGGGATCAGGAAGACATCTACGGCGCGCCCGCTGTGTACAAAGCGATCGAACCCAAGGACACCGGCAACGACAAGGTGTTCCTCGTGATGGGCCCATGGCATCACGGGCAGGAGATCGGCGACGGGAATAGTCTCGGCGCTCTGAAGTTCGGCAGCGATACCGCAGCCACGTTTCGGCGCGAGATCCTGCGGCCTTTCCTCGATCA
>JBDTYQ010000144.1:0-5572 GCA_040005515.1 bacterium | reverse complement strand
CGCGTGTTCGCGGAAGGCGCGCTCATGCGAGAAGACCTCGAAGGGACGGTGTGACATGGCTATCGTCATCAAACTCGACGACCTACTCCACGATCGGCGTATGACGCTGACCGAGCTCGCGGACCGGATCGGAATGGCGCTGGCCAACCTGTCGATCCTTAAGACCGGCAAGGCGCGCGCGATCCGTTTCTCGACGCTCGAAGCGATCTGCGAGGCGCTCTCGTGCCAGCCTGGCGACATTCTTCACTTTGAGCCGGAGCACGCACAACGCGCGCGACCCGCACCGGCGAGCAAACGGAAAGCAAGCTGATGAACGCCTTGCTCAAGGAGCAAGCACGCTTCTGTGTAAGGCACGCACCAAAATCTAGCAAGGAGATATCAAATGAACCGCAGCGTCTTGTTAACCATTGCGTCTCTGCTCTCGATCCTCTTCTTTATATTTCATCTGGCGGACGACATCGTCCGCGGGTTCGAGCCGGGAAAGCTCTCAAATCTCACTGCGGTGCCCATCTTTGTCTTCTGGCTGTACGGAACCACCGTGCTTGCCGAACGACGATCGGGGTACATCATCACACTCCTCGGAGGGCTCTTTTCGTTGGTCGTCCCCCTCGCCCACATGAGGGGGAAGGGTGTCGGTGTCACCAGCAGCATCGGCCACTCCAGCGGACACCTCTTTTTCGTCTGGATTCTGATCGCGATCGGCGTGACCGGGCTCTTCTCCGTCATCCTCTCGGCGCGCGGACTGTGGAGCCTGCCATGGCGCCGCGGGGTATTGAAAACAATATGAAGGTCTTGAGCTAAAGAACTGCGAACTTTTGTAGAGGCCACCTAGTATAGAAGGTCTGATTCGTGGTTGGTGTCCTAATGCTTTTGTGTAACTCACTCCTGAAGTCAGGATCATCGATATGCTAACTAGTACCCTTCAAGACCTGCGCTTTGCATTGCGATCTCTGCTTAAGCATCGCAACTTCACTGCAGCCGCTCTATTGACGCTCGCGCTTGGCATCGGCATAAACACGAGCATCTTCACGCTCCTCTATTCTGTAGCCTTCCGTCCGTTTGCAGTGAAGGATCCGGACCATGTGGTCAACGTCTACCAAACTTTAGAAGGTGAATTCTCTCGTCAGGTTGAAGGTAGCGCCGATCTCCTCTCTTATCCCGAATACCTCAACTATCGAGATGGGGTCGAGGGCGTTTCCGGTCTGGCGGCATCTGCGGATGTAAAACTTTATCTGGGCGGCCACAACATCGAAAGAATCAACGGGCTCCTCGTTACCGACAATTACTTTCCGCTTCTGGGAGGCGGAAGCGCTCTCGGCCGGACTTTTTTCGACAAAGAATGTCAGGCGCCGCTTCAGTGTCCAGTCGCCGTACTTAGTCACGGCTTCTGGCAGCGAAGATTTGGTTCGGATGCGAGTGTAGTCGGCACTTCGATCACGCTGAACCGGCAACGCTTCACCGTGGTTGGAGTGGCGTCGCCCGATTTTCAGGGCGGCGAGATGACCGTTCCCGATGTCTGGATTCCGGTAACGATGCAGCCCGCGTTAATGCCAGAGAGCAAATTTCTTGAACTTCCAAACTGTAGTTGGCTCAGTGTGGTGGGGCGGTTGAAGGATGGAGTCTCAATACAGAAGCTGCAGGCGGAGATGGAACTGGTTGCTACCCGGATGGACCAGCAGTATCCCGGACGAAGGTCGATCGTCAATGTCATGCCTGGATCGTACCTCAATTCTCCTGAAGTTCGCAGTGAAGGAATACCCATCGCGATCCTCGTGATGGCAGCGGTTGGTTTGGTTTTACTCATAGCCTGCGCGAACGTGTCGAATCTCATGCTCGCGCGTGCTGCGACGCGGCGAAAAGAAATTGCCGTGCGACTCGCGCTCGGAGCGAGCCGCTGGCGATTGATCAAGCTCCTCTTGACTGAGAGTCTGCTGCTCGCCGTACTCGGTGGTGTCCTGGGATTATTTCTCGCGATCTTTCTGCCGCCGATTTTGTTGTCGGTAATTCCTGAGGCCGGTCTCGATATCGACTTCACACCCAACGCCACAGGTTTCGCTTACATGTTTTTGATTTCAATGATCACCGGCGTTGTGTTTGGTCTCGCGCCGGCAATTCAATCCACGAAGCCGGACCTTACCGCGGATCTTAAGTCGACGAGAAACAGACCTCGCCTCGCGCGGCCACACTTCCGAAACCTGCTGGTGATTGGCCAGGTCGCGGTTTCGTTAGTGTTGCTGATCGGCGCTGGGCTTTTGGTCCGCGGCTTACAACAAGCCCAATCAACCGACCTCGGCTTTGATCAGAAGAACCTTATTGTCGCAACGATGGATTTGACGACACAGGGTTACGACGAAGCGCGTGCCGCAACATTTCATTCGCAACTCTCGGAACGATTGAAAGCTTTGCCGGGCATAAAGTCGGTGAGCCTCGCGCAAACGGTGCCCTTCGCCGGCGGGCGCGATGAGACCATCGACATCGAGGGTATTGGATCCACCCTGAGCGTAAGCGCCAACGAGGTTTCTGCTGACTACTTTCAGACCCTCGGGATACCGCTGCGGCGAGGTCGTTATTTTACTGACGAGGATTCACGTAGCGGACAATCACCCGCAGTGATTAGCCAGGCGCTGGCCGATCGTTTCTGGTCCGGCGCTGATCCGGTAAGTAAGCGCTTCAGAGATAACGCCGGCAATTCGCACGAGATAGTTGGTGTCGTGGCCGACATAAGTACCAGGCACATCGGTAAACTCGATGGTCCTTTCTTCTACACGCCAGCCTCCCCGGCCAAACTCACCGGTCATAGTTTTGTTTTGCGAACAAACGAGAATCAGTCGGCGAGCGTAAAAGCTGTCAGAGAAGTCGCGCGTTCTCTCGACAAAGATGTTGTCGTCACTGTCGAGCCGCTTGAGGAAAACGTGAGACGCGGGCTGGAACCGGCGCGCGTCAGCGCGTGGTTTTCCGGAACAGTTAGTCTGCTGGCTTTGCTGATTGCGGCAACGGGTATTTACGGCATGCTCTCGTATCTCGTTGTGGAGCGTACGAGCGAGATCGGTATTCGCATGGCACTCGGCGCACAGCGGCCTAACGTCTTACTTCTAATCATCGGCGACGGAATGAAGCTCGTGGCGGTTGGCATAGTAGTCGGTGTCGCAGCTGCATTCGTACTGACAAAGGGGATGTCGTCGCTGCTGTTTGGTTTGGGCCAGACCGATCTGTTGACGTTTGCCACAGTCTCCATCGGTGCCCTCGCGGTTGCGTTACTCGCCTGCTACATCCCCGCCCGACGCGCGACGAAAGTGGATCCGCTCGTTGCGCTGCGGAACGAATGAACGACATCGTGGCTCGAGTTTAAGCAGCGGCACAATCGTCAATCGCCCTAGGCTCCTTTTGCGCTCGCGGCCGGATACAACTGTTCAAACTCCGCATTCCCATGCAGCAACTCCAGGTCGGGATCCTGCCGAGTCCACACAGCATCGCGATAGCCCGACTCCCACGCCTTCCTGATCGCATTCAATGCATCGGGAACATTTTTCATCTGGCAAAAGAGGCAGGCAGTATTGTAGAGAATCATCGAATCATCCGGCCGCAGGGCCATCGCCATGTCCGCTTCGCGCTTGGACTCATCAAACCGGCCCTGGATCGCGTAATCAAGACCCAACAGCACCCGCACTCGAGCGTCCTCCGGCACCTTCTTCAGGTGCTCCTCGTAAATGGCAATCTCGCGGTGAATATAGTTGGTCAGCGCGTCTGTCTTCCCCAACGCGCCAAGCGCATTATGAATCGGAATAGTCGTGTTGTAGTTTTCGCCCGAATGCGCTAACGCTTCATCCATCATGTTCACGACTTCCTGATAATGTCCGCCCGCAAAAAGCGCGCGGCCCAGCAGATAGTACCCACCATCCACATCGGGATTTCGGCTCAGAGTCTTGCGTAACAAGTCGACGCACTCACCGTAGCGCCCTTGGGCAAAGAATAACCAGCCCTCAGCAATTTTGATCTCCGAAGCATCATGGCCCTTGGAACTGGCTTTCTGCGTGGCGGCAATGGCTCGATCAAGCCACTGTTGCTGCCGCTCGAAGTGGTAATAGTACTCAGCACATGCTCTCCCGATTCCCGCGTGGGCGAGCGCGAATTCCGGATCGAGCGCTACTGCGTTTTCAAACATCTGCAACGCGAACATTAGATCCTGTCGCCCCACCCGCCTCATATAATTTCTTCCTCGCAGGTAGAGATCATAGGCCTGCAGGTTCTCAGTCGGTTTCGCCTGGAGGGCTTGCTGTTCTTGCGGTGAAAGCGTGATGCGCAGTGCAGCTGCAATCTTCTGCGCGATCTCATCCTGCAGTTCGAAGACATCCTTCATTTCACGATCGTATCGTTCCGACCAGAGGGGAAAATCTGTTGCGGTGTCGACGAGTTGAGCATTGATACGCAACCGCTCTCCCGCACGACGCAGGCTACCCCCGAGTACGTAAGACGCACCGAGTTCTTTTCCGACCTGTCCCGCCGTTACTGACTTGTCGCGATAATTGAGCACCATTGCCCGGGAGTACGTCTTCAGTCCTTTAATCTTCGACAGCTCCGTGGTGATGTCTTCAGTGATGCCGTCGCGTAGGTATTCGTCCTCTTTCATGCCGCTCAGGTTTTCGAAGTAAAGAACGGCGATGGAGTGATCGCCCACGGTTGACGCAGCTTTCCTGGTGCCGCTCGCAGTGGTGGTGTGTTTTGGCGATGAGTCCATATCGCGCTTCAACCGTTTGAGAGCGGTTTTAAGATCTGTCGCGCTCTGGTAGCGCATGTCTCGATCCTTCTCCAACGCCTGGCTAATGATGCGATTGAGTTCCTGCGGCAGGGTCGGATTGACCTGATTCAACGGAGTCGGTTCTCGGTTGAGAAGCGCGTCGAACACGACTGCGGAGGTCTCTCCCTGGAAAGGAAGAATCCCTGTCGCCATTTGATAGAGCACGGTGCCGATGGAAAAAAGATCCGTGCGCGCGTCAGTGATCTCGCCGCGCGCCTGTTCGGGCGACATATAAGCGACTGTGCCGATCGTTGCCCCTGCAGAGGTTAGCTGGTCCTTGCGGACTGTCTCCACCATCGAGGAAGCATCGGGTGCATTATGTTTATCGATCTTCGCCACGCCGAAGTCGAGAATCTTTGCCTGCCCGCGCGAGGTAACGAAAATGTTTGCCGGCTTCAGATCGCGATGCACGATTCCTTTGGAGTGTGCCGACTCGAGAGCGTCGGCAATCTGCACGCCGAGAGTTAGGAGAGATTCGATGTCGATGGCCCCGCGTCGGATGCGATCCGCTAGCGCCTCTCCGTCCAGCAACTCCATGACGATGAAGTGCTGAGACTCGAACTGCTCGATGCCGTGAATGGTGCAGATGTTTGGATGATTGAGTGCGGAAGCCGCCCGCGCTTCTCGTTGAAAGCGCGCCAGTAGATTCGCATCGCCGGCCAGGGCAGGTGTTAGAAATTTGAGAGCGACATGACGGCCGAGGTTAGTGTCTTCGGCTTCATAGACGACTCCCATCCCACCTTCGCCGAGCTGCGACGTGATGTGATAGTGCGAGAT
>JBDTYQ010000143.1:0-5657 GCA_040005515.1 bacterium | reverse complement strand
TGATTCTGCAAGGCCGCTATGATGAGGACACTAGCCTGCAAACTGCGACCGAACCGCTTTTTAGATTACTGCGTGAACCGAAGCGAATTACGCTTTACGACGGCGGACATATCCCCCCGATCGAGTTCTTCGTTACAACCATGAACAGCTGGCTCGATGAGACTCTGGGGCCGGTCAAGCATGAATAAATTGTGAAGCGGGGTGGCGATCACTTCACTGCAAAACTATCAAAGGATGGAGAGCTTCATGACTAGTCGAAATCGACCTCTGAAATCTGCATTAGTTGTTACGGCGTTCATTTTCACAGCGAGCTTCATGGGGTGTAAGCAGCTGCAAGAGAAGGCAGCGAATCCGAGCAAGAATTCCAACGCGACGGCGTCAACGAATAAGTCGGATGACAGCGTGATTCATTCGGGGACAGGTACGGAAAAGGAAACGCCGGCGGCAGGCAAGGCCAACGTGCAGGGCAAAGTTTTCTACAACCAAAAGCCCGCGGCTGATATCGAAGTGAAATTGTGCGAGAAGTTCAACCGCTATTTCGGTGGCTGCGGCGGGACAACCTTCACCGCGAAGACTGACGCTAACGGAGAGTACCTGATCAAAGAAGTGCCGCCGGGAACTTATGAAGGTTTGACTGCCAAGGTGTTCGACACACCATATTATGTTTTCGCTACGTCCGGCTTCATCGCTTCGGCGAAGTACAAGATCGATGGAGACGAGACTTTCTTCGCGCCCGATTCGAACCTCTTCAAAAGTGATCTGAAGCTTGCTGATCCAAAGGCTGGTTCCAAGATCGTAGGAAACAACATCGCAATCAAATGGGAGAGCTATCCCGACGCTGCCTACTACAAGTTCAGCGTTACTGCGGATTCGTCGACCGAAGCCAAGACTGAATACGATTACATCAACAAGCGCATTGATGGTACGTCGTATGTTCTGGACAAGCCGCTTTCACCGGGTACCTATACGATTGCCGTCACGGCTTATAACGGCAACGATATTAAACTTTCTGAGAGCCCGGACGACGTGAAGTTTACGGTCAAGTAGGTTAGCTGTGGGCGGGAGGCAGGAGGAGTACGAAGTACGCAAGGGCCTGATGCGAGCATCAGGCCCTTTTGCTTTAAGCTGACTTGCGTTGCACGTCGGCAGTGGGCAGTAGGCAGCAAACGGATCGCTGAAGTAAACTGATGACGCAGGCTTCTAACTGATTAACGTGATCTGGCTCACTACTGACTTCTGACTTCTGACTTCTGACTCTCCCGTGCTCCTGATCCAGCAAAACATCGCCCAATCCTTTCATTCTCCTATCGTGATCATTCTTCTTGGTTTGATCGCAGTCGCGCTGCTTTACGTCCTGTGGCGCGAAGTGCGAAAGATTCCGGCCAAGCTCTTTGCCTTGATGGCCACCGCGTTCGTGGACATGCTCGGCCTCCTCATGATCATTCCCCTGCTCCCGTTTTATGTGAAGACCCTGGGGGGAACAGGAATCAACTTCTTTGGGCTCCACTTTGGCATCGGAATCATTTCCGGATTTATTGTTGCGGCCTTCACTGTCGCCCAACTGCTAAGCGCGCCGATGTGGGGACGCTTTTCGGATCGCATGGGACGACGGCCTACGCTCCTGATCGCGCTCGGTGCTTCGGCGATCGCTTATCTGATTTTCGGCTTCGCGCATTCGCTGTTCCTGTTATTCCTTTCGCGAATAGTGCAAGGAGCGGGCGGTGGCACTGTCGGCGTGATTCAGGCGTACGTTGCAGACTCCACTGATCCGAAGGATCGAGCCCGCGCGCTTGGGTGGTTATCGGCGACAACGAATCTTGGCGTGGCGCTCGGCCCGGTACTCGGCTCGTTTGCGCTTGCTCTGGGTAAACGTGACTTGTTGCCCGGCACCGGATCTTTGTACATGGGACACGCGGCCCCGGGAATCGTGGCGGCTGCGCTCTGTATCGCCAACATGGCGTTTGCCGCACGTTATCTGACTGAGTCGCGTGAGGTGATCGCGAAGCCGGAGCCGGGAGAGATCGTTCGCACTTCGCGCCAGGCGATCTGGCGTGTAATTTCGCATTCAAGTGAGCCCGCTTCGCGACTCATCTGGATCTATGCGATTGCGATCGGCGCCTTTCAGGGAAGTTTTTCAGTGCTTGCGCTGTTCCTAAACGCGCGGTTCCAGGTGACTGAACAAACCATTGGCTACTTCTTTATGTACGTGGGATCGATTTCGGTCTTCGCTCGCGTCTTGCTGCTTGGGCGTTTGGTCGATCGGCTGGGCGAGGCGAACCTTTCGCGTCTTGGTCTCGTGCTGTTGGCCACAGGCGTGGTAGGCATGCCGTTGTCGCGAAACCTGCCGATGCTGGCCGTCGCAGTGGCGCTGATTCCTCTAGGTACGGCGTTCACGTTTCCATGCGTAACCGCGCTTTTGTCGAGAGTGATCAGCCAACGCGAACGCGGGCTCTATATGGGAATGCAGCAGACGTACGGTGGCGTCGCGCGCATCATCGCACCGTTGTTCTTTGGCTGGTCATTCGATTCGTTAGGCGTGTCTTCCCCATACTTCTTTTCTTCTGCGTTTCTATTAGCGACGATCTTTCTCGGGTTTGGATTGGATCAGTACGCAAGACCTAACCTTAGTCCAAAGGCCACCGTCTAAAGTCTAACGTCCTCGCTTTCAAAGCTTGATTAATGCAGCGCCGCGACTCCCTCGAGCAGACGTTGGACCTTGCACGGTGGACGTTGGACCTTGCTTACGGTTATTCGACTCTTACGCCTCGATGAATGGCGATGCCGCGAGCTTTCATGACGACATCGTCATCGATTAATTCCCTGCCCGCATTCCACGCCTCCACTTCCTGAGTTGGCCGACCGAGGGCCAGGGCGAGTTTCTCATCGCTCTTGTCAAAAGCACGATCGCGCAGGTTGAGTAGAATCTGTGCGGCTGTTTGCTGCCCCGTGCCGCGGTCGTCAACGATGTGCTCCGGCACGCGCCGTTGCGCAGGTTTGGCCTGACGACCACCCAGTGACCTTGAGACCAGATAAGCGAGAACTGAGCCCAGTCCCATGCCGACTGCGACGAAACCCAGACGTCGCAATCCCGACTTTCCACTTTTTGTTGATCGGGGGTTTTGATTTTCCATCGATGAGTCCCTTCCTTTGTCTTTGAGTTTATAATTCCTCTCCTGATTCTGCCGTGCCACAAAAACATGCACAGTGATAATCCAGCCGCTGAGAATTGCATGTGCCTTGTACGATTTCCGGCGGAGCAGAAACGGCGGACTTGATCTAAGCAATCCGTCGGCCAAGGATCGGAAAGCACAAAGGGCCTTCCCCGAAGGAAAGGCCCAAGATGCGAAACGCCTGATGCGGTTGGATGCTATGGGATCCAGCATTTGAATCCAGCCGGATCCTATCGCTATCTAAGTGTCCGCGCCGCAGCAATATTGGAGTAAGCGGAGTCGCCCCCAGCATTAAAGGCGCGTACGCGATACCGATAACGCGTGTTGCGTGACAGCCCCGTGTTGGAGAAGCCCGTTGTGTTGGCCGCAACTTGAGCAATCTCCACAAATCCTGAGCAACCGTTGCCCTGACAACGCTCGATGCGGAATCCGCTTTCATTTGATGAGTTGTCAGTCCACGCCAGGTTTATCTGACTGGTGGAAACAGCTGTCGCAGTTAGATTACTCGGCGCAGCCGGAACCGGCGTCGGTGTTGGTGTCGGCGTCGGCGTCGGTGTTGGTGTTGGAGTCGGCGTTGCAGTGGGGGTTGGAGTCGGCGTAGGAGTCGGCACTCCACCACAACCCGGGAACTGGAATGAACCGATACGCGTGCGCCAGTTGAAGCTGCTGGTCGTCGCGTAATACTCCTGCGTATACCAGAATGTGCAGTCGTCTACCGGATCAATCGTCAGATCGCTGTAGTCGCCCCAACGGCTATTGGTTCCAGTCTGACTCCCTGTTCCATCAAAGAGGTGACTCTCAGCCTGGCCCAAAGTGTTCACCGCATCGCTTACTAGCCTTCCAGCGTAACGAAGCTGCGGATTGATAGTGCTGCTTGAGGCACTGTACCCGAGCGCAAGGTTCCCCTGCTGGTCCATCGCCGCACTGCCCATCCAACGATGTGTTGTATCAGGTTGATAGGTGCCCTGCTGAAACACCGAAACAGGCCCGAGCGTCGTACCGCGAAGTTCGAACCAGCGCGGCGCAGCCACGCCGCCTGAGCTCACAGTGAAGTTGCCGACCGTGGACTCGTGTCCGTCAGAGAAGAATCGAGTCGCCACGCGGAACATCAGTCGATCACCGATTGCATCAAGTGTCGAGGTGGTGCCCAACTGCGGAACATTCGTAGATCTCACGGTGAAACCTGCTGAAGCTGGAGCTCCAAACAGAGTGAAGGTGGAATTGTTAGGCGTCGCGAAATCAACGTGGAAATGAAACACTCGGAAAGTGCCGCCGCCGGGAAATTCAACGAACGACGCAGGCGCTCCGGCCGGGGGTAAGTTCGATCCGTCCAGATCTGACGGAAGATAGACTTCCTCGCTCGCACCTCCCGTGACTCCCGTGGTGATAAAGGTCGCAGGTTGGCCGGCAAGCATCTTCGCCCGATCGAACGCAAAAGGTTGCGGGCCGAGAAAAGCTGTGCCCGACGCATTGAACACGTTCATGCTCATGTAGTAGGCATCGGGCCAAACTCCGAGATGCGGATAGTCAAAAAAATTTGAGCCGAGGTGAAAGGCGTAGCGATTGAAACTACCCGTCGCGTCGCTCGAAGTAGAAACCGCAATGCACTCATCAGTGGGAACCGAGACGCCGGCGAACTGGGTGATGACCCAGCGATTGGCAAGCTGGTCGTAGATTACAACCGGGTCGCCACTACCTGCTGTCGCGCAGGGACCGCCGAAGCCGGACCATAGCGTGCTAATCCCAACGGGCCCCAGCATCGAGGCGCCCGTCGTCTTGTTGAAAACCTGGAAGCCTTCATTAACCATCTGCACATATTGCGTGGCGCCCACCTCACCATTGGTATCGGGAGGCGCGCAATTGCACGCAACACCCGGGAATGGAATGCCATTAAAGTTCAGAATCGGACTCGGCATAGAGAGCAGAACGCTCCGCAAACCGTTAAAGCTATCCTGGACCACAGGATCCGACGTGTCCTTGTGTTTGTTGGGAATCCTGGGGTTTCGGTTGGATTCGTGCTCAGTCTTCGAGAGCAGAGGTTGTTGTCTCATGTCGCGAAGCGGAATCGAGGTATCGTTCTGGTATGAGGCAACGACTGTGATTTCACTTTTTTGATCCTGAATCGGATCGCCGGTAGGTTGAGAGTTGGCCGCGTGGGCCTCCTCAGAACCCAACCATTGAAAGCGGTTGGCGGTAGTAATTCGCGGCAGCAAAGAAATGACTGCCAGCAGCAAAACAAATGTGAGTACGATCACGGATCTTGCGCGCATCTTCATTGGTCTCCCTTCTATTTGAGCAAGAACTACAAAGGCAGTGAACACGAACCGACTTAACTCTCGGTTGGTAAGAGCAAAGCCACTGCAGTTAGTTTAGAAGTCGGGTGTCGTGAGAAGCCCCCACGTATTGTGCTGGAAAGCTATCATACCGATGGAACTGGGGCAAGACTTTGATTGCCGCACTCGGGCAACTTGTCTATGCTGTCGCCGT
>JBDTYQ010000142.1:0-5660 GCA_040005515.1 bacterium | reverse complement strand
GAGCGCGGCGTGGGGCGCTTTCTTCAAGTCTCTACTGACGAAGTAATGGGTAGCTTGCCTGAAGACGAAAATGCTTTCTTTACTGAGACCTCCGCGTTCGCGCCCAACAGTCCTTACGCCGCGTCGAAAGCGGCGGCGGAGCATCTCGTCAGAGCCGCTCATCATACTTTCGGGCTCGACACCGTTATCACTCGGTGTGGCAATAACTATGGTCCACGGCAGTTTCCCGAGAAGTTCTTACCGCTCTTGCTTGCAAATGCGTTCAGTGATGCGGATATCCCGATCTACGGCGACGGAAAGAATGTTCGAGACTGGATCTACGTCGACGATCATTGCCGTGGGATTTTGCTGGCATTGGAAAAAGGCGAACCTGGTTCGGTCTTCAATTTTGGTGCGCGCAACGAACGGCGCAACATCGAGGTGGCAGAATCGTTGCTCGACACCCTCGAGAAGCCGCGTTCGCTGATTCATTTCGTGAAGGATCGACTCGGACATGATCGCCGTTACGCGATCGACCCGTCACTCGCGGAATCAGTATTGGGTTGGAGTCCTCGCGAAACCTGGGAAACCGGTCTGCGAAAGACAATCAAGTGGTATCAGGACAATCCCCTTTGGATCGAACGGGCCCGCAGTGGCGCTTATCGGGACTATTACAAGCAACAATACGGAACGGAGGTGGGCGCAGTTTGAGAATCCTGGTCGCAGGCGCCGGCGGGTTGGTTGGCCGTGCGGTCGTGCGGCACTGCACTGCGCTCGGAGACGATGTCTTTGGTTATGCGCGTGAGGCACTCGATATAACGACTACCGCCGTCGTACGAAAGACAGCTGACGAGATTAAACCTGAAGTCATTATCAACTGTGCTGCCATGACCGACGTTGATGGCTGCGAGTCAGACCACGAGCGGGCGTTTCTGATTAACGCCCAAGGACCGGAGAATCTTGCCTTTGCTGCTCGCGCGGTTGGCGGAACGCTGATAACAATTTCTACCGATTATGTTTTCGACGGTGAGAAGGAAGGTTTCTATACCCAGCGCGACAATCCAAATCCTAAGAGTGTGTACGGGAAATCGAAGTTGGCAGGAGAGAGGCTCGCTCAGCTTGCCGACGCCGCGACCATCGTGGTCCGTACAGGGTTCGTCTTTGGTGAAGGTGGAAGAAATTTTCTCAGTACAGTCGTCGAGCGAGCGCAGCGCGGCGAGAAGCTAAAGGTAATTTCTGACGCCTGGGGAACTCCAACCTACGCTCGCGACCTTGCCGTCCGTCTGCGAGAACTAGCTGACGTGAAACTCCCCGCAGTCTTTCATGTGGTCAATTCCGGAGACGGTACCAGCTTTAAAGTTTTCACGGAGTTCGCTCTTCAGAATGCCTCGTGCACGGACGTTGACGTGGAACCGGTCAGCGTGGCGAGTCTCAGCCGGCCAGCTCCGCGCCCCGCGAACTCTCGTCTTAAATGCCTTGTTTCTCCCGCCATAGGACTTCCGCCTCTACCTTCATGGCATGAGGCGTTGCTTGATTTTATTGCGGTACAGCGACGAGCTGAGGCCGAGGCGCCCGTCTAAGAAAAGCCATCCAAACTTGCCAGACAGCGTCTGTCTGTTATTATTCATCCCGTTTCTAACGTCTTTAATTGAGGGTCTTGAAGATATGCTTTCGCAAGATAATCGTCTGTTGCCGGTAAGTGCGCTGGACAGAGGTCTCGACCGCCCTTTGGCGGAACTCACTCAAGCCAAGCCTTATGGTTTCTCGGCTACGGAACCCACCACTATCCGCGACTACCTTTTCGTAGTTCTAAAACGAAAGTGGCTCATCCTGAGTTTAGTTCTTGTAGTGACTTCACTCGTGACTATCCAGATGTTTCGTCAGCCTTCTATCTATGAAGGAGAGACGACAATTCGGATGGAGCCCAAGCCGCGCAATGTGCTGCAGACGCGAGAGATTGTCATCAACGCCCAAAGCGACCCGAATTTTTGGGGAACGCAGCTGAAATTGCTTGAAAACCCGTCACTCGCGCGTCAGGTCGTCTTGACTCTCGATTTACAGAACAACCCCTCATTCATGGGTGGTCAGGCACAGGGCGGAGTTTTTTCGTCGCTGCGTCGGATCTTCTCCGGGCAAAAGAATCCACAAGCCGGTCGCGCCTCGCAAACAGGATTAGCAGTTGTGAATGAGGATGAGGCATCCAACGAATCTCTAACGCCCGAGAAGCTCGCCAGACTCGAGCCCTACGAAGACGCCATTATCCTTGGCGAGACAATCGAACCCATCCTCGGGACCAATCTCGTCAAAATTAAGTTTGTTCACTCTGATCCCGAACTGGCCCAAAAGATCGCGAACACGCTGGCCGAGGTGTTTGTTACTAATAACCTGGCCCGTGCAACGGCTGGTTCCACCAAGGCCGAAGAAGTGCTGGCACGTGAAATCGCTAACATGCAGAGTCAGAATAGGCAGGATCAGGAAGTCCAGTTTAATTACGCCAAAAACCACAACCTGCCGCTCACAAGCGATCCAAAAGGCAATCTGGAAGTTTCTCGGCTTTCGACGTTGAGCTCTCAGTTACTCGATGCCGAGAACGAAACCAAGGAGTTCAAGAGCAAATATGAAGCTGCACGGCGAGAGACTGATCCGCTCTCCATTCCTGACGTGCAAAGCTCCAAACGCATTGAAGGCTTAAGGGAGCGCATCTCGCTGCTCACAGAAAAACGCGACGCGCTGCTTGTTATCTACACGCCCGAGTGGCCTGAAGTAAAAAAACTCGAAGCCCAGATTAAGCCAATCGAGGACGAGCTGGCGAAAGCTCCGACGGAAGTCGTGTCATCGATGAAGCGACGTTATGAAGCTGCAGCTGCCAAAGAGCAGAGTTTGCGCAGGGCCTACGAATCGCAGAAGTCAACTACCACTCAACAGACCCGCGATCAAATTGATCTTCTGGCAATGACGCAGAAACTGGAGACCAACAAGCAGTACCTGAATACCTTGATGCAGCGACAGCGAGAACTGTCGGTCGGTAGTACCGATAAGCCCAACGATGTTGTCATTGCTACGCCAAGCCGCCTGCCCAAGATTGCGGTTGGACCGCCCCGCCTACGCAATATCCTGATCGCGTTGTTGCTGTCATTAGGGGCAGGTGTTGGTCTGGCATTCCTGCTTGATTTCCTTGACGACACTGTGAAGTCAATCGAGGACGTCGATCGTTACTTGCATATGCCGGCCCTGGCTTTGATCCCGGCGAGCAAAGGCGACCGCGCAAGACTGATCGGAATTCCCACGGTGCCTTCATCACCGGCAGAGACTACTGCCCTGGCGATGATTGATGATGTGCGTTCGCCGATCGCCGAATCGTATCGGCACCTTCGTACTTCGCTTCTGCTTTCTTCTGCTGGACAACCACCGAAGACGATTCTGGTAACTTCCAGCCAGCCTTCAGAAGGCAAGACCACTACTGCCATCAACACCGCTTTCATGCTGGCCCAGACGGGGGCAGAAGTTCTGATCATCGATTGCGATTTGCGACGTCCCCGACTCCATGCGCACTTTGACGTTTCGAACCAGGTTGGTCTCACCAATTGGCTTTCCGGCGATAGCAATCTTGACGGACTGCTGCAGCCTTATGAGAAGCAGCCAAACCTGAAGCTTTTGACTTCCGGTCCGGTGCCGCCGAATCCGGCGGAGCTCTTAGGCTCCGACGAGATGCGCAAACTTCTGGCGCTACTGGGCGAACGCTTCACTCACATCATTATCGATTCCCCGCCGGTGATCTCCTTCACCGATGCTTCAATCCTTTCGACAATGGCGGACGGCGTGGTCCTGGTGGTTCACGGAGGCAAGAGCTCGCGAGCCGTGGTGCGCCGAGCAAAGCAACAACTCCTCGATGTTGGCGCGCACATTTTTGGTGTGGTGCTTAATAATGTGAAGGTGGAGACGCAGAACTATTACTACTCCGGATACTATTCAAGCTATTACGGCGAGCCCGACGACGATAAGCCAGATGACGCGGCCGGCGAGACAGCTGCAACCAGATAATCAAATCGGATTCCTCAGGCGACATGCCGCGCCTGTTGACCACCGAAAGCCCCCCACAATTTCCAAATCCGCCGGCTCCAGTTTCCTCGAGCCGGCGATGCGCCGGGCGCCCAGTAACGTGTCTGCCAGTCCTGTCCAAACCAAACCTGCGAAGCCAATGAAAGTCCCTCTACTCGACTTGCGAGCGCAGTATGAGAGTCTGCGTGAACCGTTGTTGGATGCAGTTACACGTGTGATGGATTCGCAGCGGTTCGTTCTTGGAAGTGAAGGTGATGCACTGGAGCAAGAGCTTGCGCAGTATAGTCAAACGAAGCTGGCAATCGGCTGTGCCTCCGGGACCGATGCTTTGTTGCTCGCTCTGATGGCGCTCGATGTGAAGGCGGGAGACGAAGTCATTACGACGCCTTTCACTTTCTTCGCCACCGCCAGCACGATCGCACGCGTCGGCGCCACCCCCGTGTTCGTTGACATCGAGCCACACACCTACAACATTGACGTCGCCGCGGTAGAGAACGCGATCACTCCGCGCACGCGCGCGATCATGCCGGTGCATCTGTACGGCCAGTGTGCAGAGATGACCCCGCTGTTAGAGATAAGTAAGCGCCGCAACATTCCCGTCATCGAAGATGCCGCTCAAGCTATCGGCTCTGAAGACGCTGGCCGGCGCGCCGGGTCAATGGGTCTCGTTGGATGTTTCAGTTTCTATCCGACCAAAAACCTCGGCGGAGCTGGTGACGGAGGCATGTTGACGACGAACGATGAGCACCTGGCGCAACGACTGAAACAGCTGCGCGTACATGGAGGTGTTCAGGAGTATCGGCACACGGAGATTGGAATTAATAGTCGCTTAGACGAGTTGCAGGCGGCAGTGCTGCGAGTGAAACTGGATCGGCTCGACAGTTGGTCGAATCAACGTCGTGAAAACGCCGCTCGCTACGACCAAATGTTTTCTGAGTTAGCGCCGCAGATCGATGTGGTGACACCGTTCGTGCGAAACGATGTCCGACACATTTTTCATCAATATGTTGTGCGCGTCGCCAAAGATCGCGATGATCTAATTGAATATCTGGCGAGCCGCGGGGTCGGGACGGGAATCTATTACCCGATTCCGCTTCACCTGCAAACGTGCTTTCGTTGCCTGGGTTACCAAGAAGGAGACCTCCCGGTTTCTGAGCACGCGGCTCTTCACACGATTGCGCTCCCTGTGTATCCGGAACTTAGCGAAACGCAGCAGAGCTACGTGGTGGAATCCTTCGCTAATTGGTCAACCGCGTAATGGTTGACGCTAGGTTGATCCAATTTTTGGCTCGAACAGAGAAGACGAACATATAAGGCGACAAAACAGGCAACTGCCCGCGCTTAGACCGCGGCAAGGTGCAAAGCTCTTAGGAAAATTCTCCGGTGAAAAGTTTACTTATTCTTGCGTGCCTAATCACAGCGGTCTTTATCGTGTTCGCCGTCCCTCCTTTGGTCGAGCCCTACACAGAGTCGTACGGGGTAATCACTGTATTCGATACGGGAAAGGCTTTACTCCTCTGTGCAGCCCTGGCGGCGATTGTCGGTTACATCGCCAACCGCCAGTCGGAGGGCTCCTCGTTTTTGGTAAACATCTTCGTGTGCGCTCTACTCGTTAGAGTATT
>JBDTYQ010000141.1:0-5924 GCA_040005515.1 bacterium | reverse complement strand
TAAACCGGCTGTCGAACGTGCGCTGTCTCTGCACGGCGGTCGGCGGGACGGAAGGAGTGCAGGAGTTTTATTTTCCCGACGAGGACGAGCCGGTGTCATCCTCGCTGCGCAGCGACATGCTGCTCGCGAGTCTGCCGGCGGGCACGGTGCGGCACATGCCCGTGTCCGTTCTTACGCTCGATCAGCTTGTCGCGGAGGAACAACTCACGCGTGTCAGTCTCGTCAAGCTCGACACAGAGCGTACCGAGCATGAGGTACTGGCGGGCGCACTAAAGACCTTAGCCCGCGACCGGCCCGAGATCATCTGCGAGGTCTGGCCCGACGCAGACAACCAGAGGCAGCTCGAAGACATCCTGCGGCCGCTCGACTATCATTTCTTCCAACTTCTCCCGGCCGGCCCTGCGGCGCGCACGGAGATCGTCGGTAGTGCGCTGGCCCTCAACTACCTGTCCACCGTCCGGCCCGGTGAGATCGGACTTTAGCTTTGTCGGGTTTGAGTTGATGGCGTTTCCGGCGGTTCACGTCCTTTTATATCCGAGTGCACACCAATAAGGGGCGCTCTCGCTAAATACGATCCTCTCCAGCCCCGCTGTCTCCATCATTTGCCGAATCTGCTGACGTGTGAAGCGTTGCTCGAGGACCGTTCCAAAGCGATCGAGTGCATCAGTGCGCATCGTGTAAAAGCTGCGGCGGCGATAAAAGGAGAGCGGCAGGGCGTCCACATTCATGCCCAGGCGCTCGAACAGCAAAGCAGTACGCGCAAGCGGCCAGTAGACCCCGAGTGCAATCAACTCAGTCAACCTGTGTTTCAAACCGAACGGCAGCTTGGAGATAACCTTGCGTCCCGTGTCGCTCGTGCGCCAAAGCAACCGGAACCAAGCTGGACGGTTGTCGAAGGCGTAGTAGAGATAGAGTAATAGTGGCGCGCCGGGCTTCAGTTTCGCAGCGCAGGCTTTAATTCCAGCGGCCGTATCGGGCACGTGGTGGAGGACGCCGAGCGAATAGCCAAAGTCCAGCGAACTGTTTGTAAAAGGCAGTTGCGCGACGGAGGCTTCAACGAACTCGCAGTTGGGACAATCGGCGAGATTCCGTCTGGCCACAGCTAGCGCCTCTTCGCTGGCGTCAATGCAATGCAAACGCCCGACACGCGGGGCCACAAGTTTTGCCCAGCGTCCGGTGCCACATCCCAGATCAAATCCCACCGAGTTTGCTGGTAGCGCGTTCCAGGGAAACAGTTTGAAGTAGGCGGCAAAGAGCTCTTGCCGCTCTGACGAATCCAACTTGGACTGATCAAAGCGCGTCCACTCCTGACCGAAACCCTCCACAGTACGCGGGTCGTAGTTTGCCGCATGCTCTTCCATCGTTGTTTCTTGCTTCCCTGCGGACATGCTCCTGACTACTTACACAATCGTCTCGATACTTCTGGCAAAAAAGAAGTCTGAACTCGCAGCATAACATAAGGCTTCAGTCGCCGGGCCCAGCTACAACGCTCGATTTGACGTTACCGACAGCGCAACCTAAAGTCATGCGGCACCTCCAATGTTGGTCATTGCCTTCGCAAGGCGGATCCTCATGATGGCGCGCCAAAACGTATGACCCCTTTCATTTCGAAGCGGACCCTTTACATATGCTATTTCGGCCTGCGGGAACCTCTGGTTCAAACGCAGGTGTTGCCGTATCTGCGTCAATTGGCGACGCAGGGGATGGAGGTTCATCTGCTCACCTTCGAGCCGCAACTGAGCAACGACTGGCCTGCCGAGAAACTGGCGGAGACACGTGGGCTCCTGGCAGCGGACGGTATTCAGTGGCATGTGCGGGCTTATCACAAGAGCCCATCTGCACCCGCCACGCTCTATGACGTTGTGCTCGGCGCCGCTGCCGCGATACGACTCGCCCGGCGGCACCGCATCCAGGTCTTTCACGCTCGCGCGCATATGGCACTCGCGATGGCGCTGCTCGCCAAGCCGTTTACCGGCAGTCGCGTCATCTTCGATGTGCGTGGACTCATGGCCGATGAGTACGTAGACGCCGGGCGTTGGCGTGAAGGCTCTTTAGTTTATCGCGCAGTAAAGTGGCTTGAAGTTGTAGGCCTAAGACGCGCTGACCAACTTGTGGTGCTGACGCGCACGATGCGCGATTGGGTAATTGCTCAAGGGTTTTCGAACGCAGACAAGATTGAAGTTATTCCTTGTTGCGTCGACTCAACCCGGTTCGCCGCGCAGAACGGAGCTTCAGACACTGCTGTAAGAAGTTCAACCCGCTTCGAGTTGATTTATGCGGGAGCTGTGACAGGTCTGTACCTGTTGGACGAGATCGGGAAGTTTTTCCTTGCCGTGCGAGCACGCCGCCCTGACGCCTTTCTGCGCATACTGACGACGAGTGATGCCACAAAAGCGGCTGCGACCCTGCACCAGCTGGGCTTGAGCGACAGCGATTTTTGGATTGGCCCCGTGCCGCCCGCCGAAGTGCCGCAATATCTTCGACGAGCCCGCCTTGGATTGTCGCTGCGCAAACCCACATTCGCGCAGATCGCTTCATCACCGACCAAAATTCCTGAATACTTGCTCGCCGGCTTGCCGGTCGTCAGCAACGCTGGCGTCGGCGATACGGATGAGTTGCTTGAGCGCGAGAGGGTAGGTGTAGTACTTCGGAGTTTCAACGAGCATGCGCTCGTCGCTGCCGCTGAGGAGGCATTCGCGCTTACTGCAGACACCACGATAAGCGCGCGTTGCATCGAGGTCGCACGGCGAGAGTTTGACTTAACCAACGTTGGCGGCCTCGGGTACGCCAATGTATACCGGCGGATCTATGAGGTGCCGACTCATCAGCCAGCGAGATCCAACAGTTAACTCCAGGAAGGCGCCGGCCGCTGAAAGATGAGAGTCATCGCTCTTTGCACATATCCCGTTGAGGCCGCTGCGACGCGCTATCGCGTGGCGCAGTTCGTCACTCCACTAAAAGCGCGCGGCGTTGATGTAACGCTCCGCCCTCTCCTCGATTCGCGCACGTTCGCCTCCCTCTATCAGCGCGTTGAATTGCCACGGACTGCACTCGGACTCTTTGGTGCAACCGTGCGACGACTGGAAGACATCCTCCGCACCAGAAGCTTTGATGCCGTGCTGATCCAGCGTGAAGCCTTGCTGCTCGGCCCGCCGGTAATCGAATGGTTGATGACCAGGATCGGGCGCCGGCCATTGATACTCGATCTGGATGACGCAACCTACGTCCCCTACGTGAGCCAGAGTTATGGACGTCTGGGAGGAGCGCTTAAGTGGTTCAAGAAGACTGATGAATTAATCCGCTGGGCTTCGGTCGTTACTTGCGGCAACCGGTTTATCGCCGAACATGTCGAAGCGGAAGGCTCGCATGCAGTTGTCATTCCCACGGTAGTTGATACTGATTTGTTTCGTCCCCTTAATCCACCGCCAAACAACGACGTACCTGTGATTGGCTGGATCGGTACGCATTCGACTTTTGCCTTCTTAGAGACGATTCTGCCGGTGCTGCAGGATCTGGCGCGGACCCACCGCTTCCGTTTGAAGATCGTCGGAGCAGGCCGCGATCGAATTGAACTGTCTGGTGTCGAAGTTGAGAACTTGCCCTGGGAGTTAGGCCGAGAAATTGCAGATTTTCAATCCCTCGATATCGGACTCTATCCTCTAGATCTGAACCCTTCATCACCGGCGGAATGGCTCGCCGGCAAGTCAGGTTTTAAGTCCATTCAATACATGACCGTCGGCGTTCCTTATGTCGTTACGCCCGCGGGTGTCTGCGCGGAGATTGGGACGGCAGGCGTGACGCACTTGCCTGCGGCGACGCGGGAAGAATGGCACGCTTCACTTGCTTATCTGCTTTCCGATCAGGGTGCGCGGCGCAAGATGGGGGCCGCCGGTCGAGAGTACGCCCTCAAACACTACGCGCTGGGTGAGCAGGCCGACAAACTTGCGGCGGCGATTCGTAGCGCGATTAAAAAATAATTCGGAGTGGCTCCGGGTGACTTCTAGTGTTTTTTTTGTTAGGTTATTCTGCAATCTGAATACTTTTACCCTTTATTTATGCGCTTCTCGCTGACTTACAGTAATGGGCGAGAGCGTCACGATCAGAAATCAATATGTACATTCTTGGCTTAACGACTCTCGGCGATTCGGCCGCCACGCTTATCCATGACGGCGAAATTGTCGCTGCCGCAGAAGAAGAGCGCTTCTCGCGCCGCAAGCACCACGCCGGGTTTCCCTACTATGCGATGCAGTATTGTCTTGAGGAAGCAGGGATCAAGATCTCAGATGTCGCGCATATTGGTCTTTACTGGAAACCCTGGATCCTGCGCCATAAAGCGATGCAGGCTCTTAAGTCTGCGATGATCTCGCGCGACATGTTCAAGGCCCGCGTCGATCGCGGAGTCACTCAAGTCAGTGAGAGTTATCTCGGGATGCTGCGTCACCCCAAACTGATCCGCAAACACTTCGGCCCCAGCGATTTTCGTTTTCACTTCCTCGAACATCATCAATGCCATGCCGCGAGCGCCTTCTTCGTATCGGGCCTTGAACGCTCCGCGATCATGACCTGGGACGGCACAGGTGAAGACACAACAACGCTCTTCTCACTTGGCGAAGACACACACCTCAAGGTTCTGAAGAGAATCAAACTGCCGCACTCATTGGGCCAGTTCTATTCAGCCGTGACGAACTACATCGGCTTTGACATGTTTGCCGGTGACGAATGGAAGTTGATGGGCCTGGCTGCTTACGGTAAGCCGGAGTACTACGACTTCTTCTCTGAAAAGGTGTTGACCGTCAACGGCAATCACGATTTTCATCTAAACATCCGCATGCTGGATCATCACCTCGCAAAACATTACCAGTTTGGCGAAGAGATCAGCCGCGAGCTCGGACCGCCACGGAGTCCTGATGATGAGTTGACCGAGCGCCACTGGAACATCGCCTCCAGCGCACAGAAGGTTTTGGAAGAAACTGCGCTTCACCTCGTGCGTGGGCTGCATGAACTCACCGGCGAAGAGAATCTCTGCATGGCGGGTGGTGTGGCCTTCAACTCAGTGATGAATGGCCGGATCATGACCGAGTCCCCTTTCAAAAACTATTTCGTACAACCGGCAGCGGGCGACGCCGGCTGTTCGCTCGGGGCTGCCTTGATGGTCCATCATCAGATACTCAAGCAACCGCGCAAGTTCAAAATGGAACATGCCTACTACGGCCCCGGTTTTAGCTCAGCTGAGTGTGCAAAAGCGTTAACAGAAGCCGGGGCGGAGTTTGAAACACTCCCCGATGCCGAGCTGCTTCCTCGCGTCGCCCAGATGCTGGCAGATGGCGCGATTATCGGTTGGTTTCAGGGACGCATGGAATTTGGGCCGCGCGCGCTCGGAAATCGCAGCTTCATTGCCGATCCGCGTCGCTCCGACATGCGCGAGATGCTCAACATGAAGGTCAAACTCCGGGAGTGGTTTCGCCCGCTCGCCCCTTCGATGAAGGAAGAAGTAAGCACTGAGATCTTCGGCCATCCGCATCACGATCCATTCATGATCACCGTCTTGCATGTTGCGGAAGAGCAGCAGGGACGCTTTCCGGCGGTGGTTCACGTCGACGGCACTGCCCGGCCGCAAACTGTGAGTCACAAAACCAATCCGCGTTACTGGCAGTTAATTACTGAGTTCGAAAAGCTGACTGGTTGTCCGATGGTGCTAAACACTTCCTTCAACATTCAGGAACCGATCGTCTGTAGCCCACAGGATGCAATCAAGACCTTCCAGGGCGCCAGCTTCGACGCCCTCGTTCTCGAGGATCATCTGGTGTTGCGCCGATGACGTAAGCGGCGTCAACCTTTCTTTTCGAAGTTCGACGAGTCCGGTTTCCAAGTTCACAAATCAACCGATGCATTATCACCTCATAGGGATCTGCGGTACCGCCATG
>JBDTYQ010000140.1:0-6106 GCA_040005515.1 bacterium | reverse complement strand
GCTTCCGATCCAGGCAACGGTGACTGGCCCATGTGGGGCGGCACTCCTGATCGAAACATGGTTTCCAACATGAAGGGTCTGCCAACCAGTTGGGACGTCAAAACAAAAAAGAACGTCAAGTGGGTTTCTCAGTTGGGTTCGCAGAGTTACGGCAATGCCGTCGTTTCCGGCGGAATGGTGTTCCTCGGAACGAATAACGAAGGCTTGCGCGATCCCAAAATCACCGGCGACAAAGGCGTGCTGATGGCTTTCCGTGAATCTGACGGACAGTTCATGTGGCAGATGGTCCATGACAAGCTGGCCGCGGGACGCGTCAACGACTGGCCTTACCAGGGCGTGGCGTCCTCTCCGATCGTCGAAGGAGATCGCGTCTATTACGTTTCCAATCGCGCGGAGCTGACGTGCCTCGACACCCAGGGCTTTCGCGATAAGGAGAACGATGGGCCGGTGACTGACGAAAAGCTTGCGGGTGAATTCAACGCCGATGTCGTGTGGCGCTTCGACATGATTGAGGAAGTGGGATCGCTACCGCACAACCTTGCAAACTCATCGCCTGTGATTTACGGCGACTTGATTTATGTCAGTACCTCGAACGGCCAGGACGAGAGTCACGTCAACATCCCTTCGCCAAAGGCACCTTCGATAATCGCCGTCAATAAGAAGACGGGCAAACTGGTGTGGGAAGATAACTCTGTTGAAGACCGCATTCTGCACGGACAGTGGAGCTCGCCAACTATTGCTACTATCGGTGGCGTGGTGCAGTTAATCCATGGGCAGGGTGACGGCTGGATCCGCGGCTATGAAGCGCTTACCGGGAAGAAGCTCTGGGAGTTTGACCTCAATCCGAAAGACTCGGTCTGGCCCAAGACACGAAATGAAGTGATTAGTACTCCAGTTGTCTACGAAGAAAAAGTCTTCATCGCTAACGGGCAGGATCCGGAACACGGCGAAGGCGTGGGCCACATGTACTGCATCGATCCCGCCAAGCGCGGCGACATCACGAAGACCGGACTGATCTGGCACTACGACAAGATTCGTCGCTCGATCTCCACGCCTGCTATCAAGGACGGCATTGTTTATGAAGCCGACTTCAGTGGATTCCTCCATGCGCTTGATGCCAAGACCGGTCAGGTCTACTGGACACACGATCTCTTTGCAGCAGTGTGGGCATCGCCAATGCTTATCGACGGTAAAATCTATCTCGGTGACGAAGACGGCGACGTAGTGATCATGCAGGAAGGCAAAGTGAAGAAAGTGCTTTCCGAAATTAACATGGGCAGTTCCGTCTACTCATCAGTAGTGCCCGCCAACGGCATGATTTTCATCTCAAATCGCAACCAGCTTTTTGCACTGGCCGAGACTCCCCCAGCCAAATCTGCGACGCCGTAAACGAAGTAGGACAGAGATTCCTGTCTGTCCCGGTACCGTCTCAAGTCCCAGGTCTCGAGTCCACAGTTTTTTCATTATGAGACTTAAGGTCTGAGACTTGAGGCCGAAGGACGGGCACAAATGCTTGTCCGATGCCGTTCCGCAGCACCAAACAACAATGAACTCCTTCGACTTCCAGTCTCGAACTCGTGTCATTTTCGAAGCGGGGGCTATTGCCCGTCTCGGAGAATTAGCGAGTGAGTTGGGTTTTCGCCGGACCCTTCTCGTCGCAGATCGCGGGTTGGTTGCCTCAGGCCACGTCGAAGAAGCACTGCTTCCCCTCCGCTCTGCTGGGATAGATGTTTTGGGCTTTCATGATTTCGAAGTTAACCCGGACACGCAGATGATCGAGGCAGGCCGCAGTTTCGCCTCATCCTTGCAGATTGATTCGATCATCGGTCTCGGCGGCGGGAGTTCGCTCGACTGCGCCAAAGGAATCAATTTCCTCCTCACTAATGGTGGGGAGATGAAAGACTACCTCGGCTACGGAAAAGCAAACGAGCCACTCTTGCCGATGATTGGTATTCCCACTACCTCTGGAACGGGTAGCGAAGCGCAAAGCTATGCGCTGATTTCCGACGCCAGGACTCATCAGAAGATGGTCTGCGGCGACTCGAAGGCGGCGTTTCGAATCGCCTTGCTCGATCCGGCCCTGACCGTTTCTCAACCGCGAACAATCACTGCGACTGCCGGGTTTGACGCAATAGCTCATGCGATCGAAACGTTTGTAACGACGAGACGCAGCGGGCTTTCAGAGTTCTTCTCGCGTGAAGCTTGGCGCCTGCTCGAAGGTAACTACGAACGCGTGCTCGCTCACCCTGATGATTTGGAAGCGCGCGGCGCGATGCAGCTGGGAGCGTTCTTCGGTGGGATGGCGATTGAAAATTCCATGCTGGGCGCCACGCACGCGTGCGCCAATCCGCTCACTGCTCATTACGGCACGGTGCACGGCGCTGCTCTCGCAATGCTGCTTCCGACAGTCGTGCGTTGGAATGGCACGGTGGTCGCGGACCGCTATGCCGAGCTTCTTACGTTATCAGGTAAGTCTTCTGGCTCAGTTAAGAACGATCCTGCGGAAGCGCTCGCCCAAAGATTGGAACAGATTGCTGCTGCCGGAGAGCTGCAAGGAAATTTGAGTAAGGCGGGAGTGCCTCAGGCTGATGTGCCGATGCTTGCCGCCGAGGCCGCAGCGCAGTGGACGGGGCGTTTCAATCCGCGGCCGTTCGATTACAACGGAGCGATGGAAGTTTACTCGGGAGCATTTTAGAAAACAGTGCGGTGCGCCGGTGACAAGACGCCGCGCTGGATCCTGCGGTTGGTTTAAGGAGTTATCGAAACGATGGACAGCAGAGAGATAAAAAAGAAGTTCGTTAGGATCTCGACGTTAACAATCGCGTCGAGTCTACTGCTTACTGCCTACTGCCTACAGCCTACTGTTTCCCACTGCCTCCTTCCCAATGCTTACGCGCAAGCCACGCCTGCCAACAACTGGGCGCAGTTTCGCGGTAATCCCCAGCTCACAGGCGTCTCACAATCGACTGTGCCTCAGTCACTCAAACAGATCTGGACCTACGAGGCAGGTGACGCCATCGAATCTTCCGCAGCGATTGTCGGCGGCACTGTATTCGTCGGTTCGCAGAAGGGTGAGCTGACTGCGCTGAGCCTGGAAAACGGTGCGGTCTATTGGAAGTTCGCGACAGGCAATCCCATTGGCGAGTCCTCGCCGGCATACAGCGGCGGAGTCGTATATATCGGAGACCTCGGCGGGTGGATCAACGCAGTGAACGCCACGGATGGTCGAAAGCTCTGGGCGTTCAAGACCGGCAGTGAGATCAAATCGTCTCCGGTCGTGGTTGGCGATCGCGTACTGATTGGTTCGTACGATCAGTATCTGTATTGCCTCTCAAGTCGTAACGGAGCGTTGCTCTGGAAGTTAAAAACTGGCGGGCCGGTTCATTCGACCCCCAGCGTGTCGGGAGGCCTCGCGTTCATCGCCGGATGCGACGAGCTCTTTCGGGCGATTCGTATCTCTGACGGGCAGGAAGCATTTCATGTTGCGTCGGGAGCGTATACTGGAGCGTCCCCCGCTCTCCGCGGCGACGCCGCTTTTTACGGAACGTTCGACAACGAAGTGCTGATGGTCAGTCTCACCGAGCGACGGGTCATGTGGAGCTATCAACACCCCGAGCGCAAGTTTCCCTTCTACTCCTCCGCTGCTGTCACACCGGAGCTCGTCGTCGTGGGAGGCCGGGACAAGATGGTGCATGCGCTGAACGCCGTGGGAAAAGCTGTTTGGACTTTTGCGACTAAGGCGCGCGTGGAATCATCACCCGCAATTGCGGGAGGGCGAGTCTTCGTGGGTTCGAACGACGGCCGATTGTACGTTCTCGATCTAAACACTGGGGCGAAACTTTGGGAGTTCAATGCCGCGGCGCCGCTCTCAGCGTCTCCGGCAATCGCAAACGGCCGCGTCGTGATCGGCACGCAGGATGGAAGATTGTATTGCTTTGGCTAGAACACACCGCGGGCAACATGGGAAAAGGGGAAGGGGCAACCGTTGAATTTCCTTCAACCGTTACCCCTTCTTTTTGATTTTGGTCGACCCCAGCGAGATACTCCAAAACCCTCGACAGCACCGAATGGCTAATTTCCCCGTTCCCCCTTTTCCCCTTTTCCCTGTCAAGCGTTCGGAAAATACTTCGCCACCGTAGCCCTCGTCGGTTTCCGCGTAAGCAGCGAGACTAGGTACATCAGGAGCGCTGAGACGATCACCATCGGTACGACCGGCATGAAACCAAACACCGCAGTACCGCCGGGAGTTCGTGTCAGAAGGTCAATTCCGCCCAGAGACCAAACCAGCGTCGGTGGTCCAGGCGCCGGCGCGGGGACGCTGTGCTGAAAAATCGCAACCGCAACTACCGCGAGCACAGTCCACAAGGTTGAGGCGAGCGCGCCCCACTTCGTGCTTCCTCTCCAAAAGAGCGCCGCCACTAACAACGGCGACAGCGCCGCGTATCCCGAAAACGCGTACTGAATAGCCAGCTCAAAAATCGTTTCCGGAGCGCGCAGAGCGACTGCATAAGCAAAGATCGTGATCAGCACGATAAAGATCCTACCGGTCTGCACCTGGACAGATTCTCCAAATCGCCGCTTGCCTCCATAGAAGGCAAACACATCCTCAGTGAACATCGTCGAAAGCGCGAGGATCTGCGAGTCGCTCGCCATCACTGCCGCCATGATGCCGGCGCCGAGCAGACCTGCCAGCCAGAATGGCGCATAGCGCTGCAGCAGCAACATGATCACGTCGTCACCTGCTGCTTGCTCGCGCAACTCGTCACGCGCCTCCGGTGCGAGCGTTTTTCCCTGGGTCGCAAGCACGCGTCGCGCTTCCTGCTTCGCACGTATCTGCGGAATGTCCGTGACGCGGTTAGCCATCACACCGAGAAAAACGCACGGCAGCCAAATCGCCAGAATGCAAAGCGGATAGAAGATCACAGTCTTCTTGAACTGAGCCATCTTGCGCGCAGTCAGACAGAAGATCAGGATGTGCGGAAAAGCGATTGCTGAAAGGGGAATGAAGGTGTAGCTGAAAAAGTAGAGCGGTGAAATACGTTCGCGAGTCAGCAGTGGAGCGAGCGCAGGCGCTGCCAGCATTGATTGCGCGGCCGTGCGGAACCCTCCCATGCCAACGCCGATGACAATCAGGGCGACCGCGCCGAATAAGAGAAACAGCACGGTTTGAAAGGTGTTCACCCAGGCCGTTCCACGCATGCCGCCGAAAAACACATAGCTCATCACGACCATCGCCACGATCGCCCCGCCAAACCAGTAAGGCACGAGTCCGCCGCTGATTGCATTGAGCGTTGTTCCGCCACCCATGATGCCGATGATGATGTAAGGAACAAGCAACACGGCCTGGACCACGAAGATTACCGTCCCAATGTGCCCGCATTCCCAACGGTCGCGAAACATCTGCACGGGAGTCATGAAGCCGTACTTCTTACCCAGAGCCCAGACGCGCGTGCCGATAAAGAAAATCGACAAGGGGATCACGAGCCCCGAAGATGAAGCCATTAGACCAAACGTGACGATGCCGTTATTGAACGCGTGTCCCGACGATCCGAGAATCGCGAACGCTGTCATGTTCGTGCCGAAGAGTGAGAAGAGAAAGACAAACGGACCTAGCGACCGGCTCGCCAGGAAATAGTCTTCCGCCTCTTCCTTTCCCCTCGCGCGGCGGAAAGCAAAGATGCCGATGTAGAGGACTACGGCAAGGTAGATGAAAACTACGATTGCAGGAATCACTGGGCGACGTCCTCCTCAGGCTTCGTTTGTTCAATCTCACGCTCGAGGTGAGCGGGCCAGGCAAACTTCACGAGCAGCCACATCAGCAGCGCTGCCGCTACCGAGTAGCATCCCTGATAGAAAAGCCCGATCGGGATAAAGCCGAAGACAAGCGGGTGGGCCGTGCGCCAGAACCAGAAGTCCTGATGCAAAACATAGAGTGCTATCACAGCAACGATCAGCAGGGTTCGTTTCATTTTCGTTAGTGGCTGGGCCGCCTGGTTGTCTATGGAAGATGGTGTGAGCGCAGTCAGGAAGTTCGATTGCGCCACGTTCACATTGCGCGACGGAATTTAACACCATGCACTGCGCAGCACAATCTTTAGACGAAATC
>JBDTYQ010000139.1:0-6122 GCA_040005515.1 bacterium | reverse complement strand
GGAAAGTATGTCGACATAGTTAACTATCTCTATTTTAAGCATCTAAAACGCGAACGGCTAGAATACAGAACGCCCCGGAACATTGTCAAGCTGGGCATCTTCGCGACTTCACTTACCCTCTGCACGATCACTTGGACCGTGAGATTCGGTACTTGTGCCGTTCCAAAAGACCCTTCTCAGCCCACTTCTATCAGCTTCCGTTTGGGCCGGCGTACGAGTCCGCCGCCGCAGTTCGGCACACCGTGCTCAGTGTCTCGTTGCAATCCGCGCAAAACGTGCACTCGTAACTGCAGATGTAGGCCTCGGCCTGATCTGTCAGGGACGCTTCACACTTCTCACAAGTCTTTCGCATTTCTAAAGCCATGACTGCTCCTGTTTCTATGAGAGGACACAGCAAAGGGCTCTCCGGCGTCGAGGCCGAAGAGCCCTTAACTTTCTGCCAACCGCCAGTTACGGTTGGGTTGGCTTTGTGCCGTCGTTACGTTTCAGCTTCGGCGGTTCCGGCTTATCGGCAGGCTTTTGATCACCAGTTTCCGGAGTTGTAGTAGTCGGATCGTCAGGAGCTGGTTGGCGGCGTTTCAAAGTTGGGCGGCCTGGTGCTCCTTCTTCGGCACCGGGCAGCGCTCCAGCAATAGACGCTCTCGCGTTGGAGAGCCTCAAGAGGCGCGCCTTCACCTTCTGGAACTCTGAAGAACTGATTACATACTCTTCTCTTTCCGGGAAGCGGGCGGCAAGCGCCAGCGAAGTTGCGCGACGATCGGCAGGTGCTGGGTGCGTCGCGAAAAGCTTGGATATCGTCCCTGGCTTCTTCTTGTTTTTCGCTTCCAATTTCTCAAACATCGTCGCCATCGCGGTCGGGTCATAGCCGGCGGCGTACATGTACTGGACGCCAAGCCTGTCGGCCTCTTCCTCAGCACCCCTGCTGAATTTCATGAACCCGAGCAGTGCACCGAAGTTTCCACCTTGATAGATCAACTGACCAAGACCACCGCCGAGGACGACCGCCGGAACGAGGATCGCGTACTGGGCGATAGTCGCCTTGGTCTGATTCTCCACCGCATGACGCGCGGCCACGTGAGAAATCTCGTGCGCCATTACGCCAGCGAGCTCTGCTTCGTTATCGGCGGCCAGCAGCAAGCCCTTGTTAACGTAGAAAAAGCCACCAGGTAAGGCAAACGCGTTAACCTCGTCTGAGTCAATGACCTTGATTGTAAAAGGGACCTTCGCGTCGGAATGCAGGACGATGTTCTGACCGACCCGGTTGATGTACTCCGTAATCACCGGGTCTTCGATGAACTTCGCTTCGCGATCGACCTGGGCAGCAAGCTCACGCCCCATACGAACTTCCTTTTCCGTCGAGCCGCTCATGCTGGCGATGATGCCTTTATTAATGTTCCGTTTGCCGATCAGGTCTGGATTTTCGTTAGTTGCCAGCGGTTTGTTGGAAGTGGCAGGGGCCGGTGTGGCCCCTTTCTGTTGCGCCTTCTTCGAATCCTGCTTGGCTTCAGTATTAGTCTTAGCCTTGTCCTGCTCGGTCGAGGAGGCCGTTTGAGCCATCAGGCTCACCGAACTTGCCATTACCGACGCGGCCAGCATTAAGGCAGTTGCGACACGGGAGAAACTCTTCATCTCAAAACCTCCAGATAGTTCGAACCGGCCGCTTGGAAGAAGCCCGAATGGACTGTCGTTCAGAATGGCCGCGATATATCAGTGCTACGCGGGGAAACGCTCAAACAAAGGAAACTTTAACTTGAAGGATGAAGGAAGCCTTTTTCGCTATTTTCCAACGCGCAGTCTATGATGCGTCAGTTAAGCACCAAGGTTGTGCGCTCCAAAAATGCTGCTTCCCCGTCGGCTGCCAGTCGCCCACTATTTTCAAGAGGCCAATTTCCGGCTGCTTGGTACGAGAGTCATTATAATCCAGCGCCCGAGAAAAGCCCTATTAATTCGAGGATTTCAGAACCTCTTTTAGGCTGGCACATGCGAAGCCACGCTTGAGATTTAGAAACGAGCCCCATTCAGATGCCCAGGGTCGTTCGCAAGCAGTATCAGAAATCCGCCGTCACGGTCATCGGATCCGGCCGACTTGGCACGGCGCTAGCGCGCGCCTTGGCTCTTTCTGGGTATCCGATTGAAGCAGTGGTCGTTCGGCATTCATCTAATGCCGGCCGCTCTGCAAGGCTCGTCGGGTCTAACACCAAGGGGCTCTCAGCAAGCGAGCTTCACCTTTTATCCCGGACCAACATCACAATCATCGCAACACCTGACGGCGAGATTGCCGGGGTCGCCAGACGTCTCGCGGAGCTGCAAAAGGATGTCGCGAAGGGACGCACCGTGCTGCACACCAGCGGAGCGTTATCTTCAGATTCAGTCTTGTCCCCCCTTGCTGTCGTCGGATTTCACGTTGGATCGCTTCATCCGCTGGTCTCGGTGAGCGACCCCCGAACCGGAGCGGAGAATCTTCGCGGAGCGTTCTACTGTGTAGAGGGCGATCCCGTGGCAAGGTCAATTGCCCGAGCCATCGTGCAAGACCTGGGAGGGCATAGTTTTGAAATCGACTCGACCAGCAAGCCGCTCTATCACGCAGCGGCAGTAATGGCGTCAGGACATCTGGTTGCTCTCTTCCAACTCGCTACGGAAATGCTGGAAGTGTGCGGCCTAACTCCGAAGATTGCGCGGCGCGTTTTGTTGCCGCTCGTCGAAAGCACTGTGAAGAACCTTTCCACAACCGAACCCGCGCAAGCCTTGACCGGTACGTTCGCCCGGGGGGATCTCGCTACCGTTAAAAAACACCTGCAGGCACTCTCAACGAATGATCTTGATCAGGCACTGGCGGTTTACAAGGTGCTGGGAGATCGTTCGCTCGAGTTGGCAAGAGCAAACGGAGTCAATCCGCGGCTGCTGAAGCGAATCGGACAAACACTTCAAGCCAGCGCGAAGCAACGTCCAGCGAAGACTAAGGGTTGACGCTGCGATTTCTTTTGCGCGCTCTGGAACGCATCAACTTCTTTGGAGTGCAGGGACCTGTCACCGCTTTGGTCCGACGGACGACGCGCTTGCGCGCTTCGGCGCGCGAAGGCTAGAGTTCAGGAAAACAAAACCGAAGAAATTCAGAGCGTAGGGGCCTCAATGCAAATCACTCCGAACGCGAGCTACAGCTTGACGCTGCGAGTCAAACTATCGAGCCGTGCCGGGACCCTCGGAGAACTGGCGAGCGCGATTGGCCGCGCCGGCGGCGACATCGGTGCAATCGACATCGTCAGCGTCGCCAATGACTTCATTACTCGCGACATCACAGTGAACGCGGCGTCCAGCGAGCATGGTGAAAGCATCGTCGAAGCGGTAAAGGACATTGATGGTGTCGAAGTAATCAATGTTTCGGATCGCACTTTCTTAATGCACATCGGCGGCAAGATTGAAGTCGTTTCAAAAATGCCGCTGAAGACGCGTGCAGATCTTTCAATGGCCTACACGCCCGGAGTGGCCCGTGTTTGCGAAGCCATCCATCAGGATCCGGAGAAGGCCTACACACTAACAATCAAGAAGAACACTGTGGCGATTGTTTCGGATGGCACTGCGGTGCTGGGCCTCGGTGATATCGGACCGGCAGCCGCGATGCCGGTGATGGAAGGGAAGGCGATGCTCTTTAAGGAGTTTGCCGGTGTCGATGCCTTTCCGATTTGTCTGAGCACGAAGGATCCGGATGAGATCGTTAGGACCGTTAAGGCAATCTCGACTGCCTTCGGCGGAATAAATCTTGAAGACATCTCCGCTCCGCGTTGCTTTGAAATCGAAGATCGGTTGAAAGAAGAGCTCGACATTCCAGTCTTCCATGACGATCAGCATGGTACCGCGGTCGTCGTCCTCGCAGCGCTAATCAATGCCCTTAAACTGGTCGGCAAAAAGATGGAGGAGATCAAGGTTGTCGTTAACGGCGTGGGTGCTGCCGGTGTCGCCTGTACGAAAATAATCATGGCGGCGGGAGTTAAGAACGTGATCGGCTGCGACCAGGCTGGCGCGATCTATAGCGGACGCAAAGAGCACATGAACTGGGTGAAGGACTGGTATGCGCGTAATACCAACCCGAACGCGGAGCAGGCAACCGTCCACGAAGTCATCAAGGGCGCCGATGTGTTCCTCGGTCTGTCTGTGCCCGGCGTGATCAATGTGGAAGATGTGCAACAGATGGCTGAGCAGCCGATCGTGTTTGCCATGGCTAACCCGACACCGGAGATCATGCCCGAAGAAGCGGCGCCGTATGTTGCGGTAATGGCAACTGGCAGGTCTGACTATCCCAATCAGATCAACAACGTGCTTTGCTTTCCGGGAATCTTTCGCGGCGCACTCGCCTGCCGCGCCTCACAGATCAACGAAGAAATGAAACTGGCGGCGGCACATGCAATCGCGGGGATCATCACAGAAAGTGAGCTTCATCCTGAGTACATAGTCCCTTCGGTGTTTGATAAGCGTGTTGCTGAGACTGTCGCGCGGGCAGTTGAAGAGACCGCTTATCAAACTGGGGTGGCGCGTCGGGAACGACTGGCTCAGGAAGGCGAGTAAAGGACTGACCCTTTAAGAGATCTCATAAGCTCGTCTCATCCAACCGACAAGTTCCTGATCAACCTGCTCCGGCGTTCCGAGTTTGAACTCCAGAAGCAGACTCCAGCATGGGATTTAGTCCGCAACGCTTACCCGCAGGCTCTGCGCGATTAACGGCACGATGCGCTGAGGCACTGCGATCGCATCCTTGATGTGACGCGCGTGAGTGAAATGCCCGGCGACATAGACGCCTGACACGTTCGTTTCAAATGTCTCCGGATCATAAACCGGCATCTCGGTAAGTTTCCCGGATTCGGTTTTCACTCCGAGTCCTTTCAGCAAGCTCAGGTCAGCGTCGCTGCCGATGAGCACAAACACCACGTCATTCGGAATTGTCAGAGTCTCTCCCTCATCGCTTGTAAGGATCACCGAACCCGGAGTGACTTCAAGGATTGCCTTGTAAAGAATGACGCGCAGGCGCCCAGCCTTTATCTGGTGTTCCAGCGGAGTTCGGACCCAGTGCTTCATTGCGCCGGCTTTCGGATCGCGGTTCTCCCAATCCTCTCGCCAAATCGCCATCGTGGTGCGTGCGCCTTCTTCGGCGAGAAACAACGCTGCCTCAGCGGCACTGTTGCCACCGCCTACAACGAGCGCGTCCTTGCGCACATACGGATACGGCTCGACGAAAAGGTGATGGACTTTCGGCAGCTCCTCGCCGGGAATACTCAGCTTGCGCGGCTGCGCCATCGCACCAATCGCAAAGAGGAGACGACGCGCCTCGTAATGGACTCTTGTCTGCGCAGTCTCAGTTGAGCGAAACGTCGTCACCGCGAACATGTCAGGCTCATCGTGCTCGATGTTCGTTACTTCTTCATCGGTATTGATGACCAGGTTCTGATCGAGCACGAAGTGGATGTAATGCGAAAGGAGCTCCTCGCGAGTTGGCTTCTCGCTTACCGGATGTAGCGTTCCCTGACGTATCTCGAGTTCATTAACAGTCGAGAAGAGTGTCCTTCCCACGGGGTAATGGCGGATCGTGTCGGCGATGGTTCCTTTCTCAATGACGACATAGCGCAGACCTTCGCGCGCTGCGGCGTCCGCTGCCGAGAGTCCGGCGGGGCCGGCGCCGATGATTAATAGATCGAGAGGTTCGGTCATACTTCTCTAGTATCCAAAGTCCAATGTTCAAAGCCCAAGGTCCGCTTGGTCTTTATCTCCAAACATCGTTTGGGTTTTGGTATTAGTAGCGCAGAGTTTCAAAAGTTGAAGAGCGAACCTTGGACATTGGGCGTTGTACTTCAAAACTCAACTTCACCGTGCGCCACTACGACTGACGGTCCTCCAACTCTTACTAGCGTGACCGCCCCTTTCTCCCCTTTCACTTCGATTTGAATGCGGCTGGGGCGATTAATAAAGTCACCTTGTTCAATCACAAACTTGTGAAGCCGATCGACCGGTTCGTCCGACAAGGCGCCATGGTGC
Organism: bacterium; assembly: GCA_040005515.1. GTDB lineage: Bacteria > Acidobacteriota > Blastocatellia > Pyrinomonadales > Pyrinomonadaceae > PSRF01. Next base: position 101 of record JBDTYQ010000139.1, on the reverse strand, counting down.
ACGAGGTAAGCCCCAAGTGCGCCAGCGGCGCTGCCCGTCGCCGGATCTTCCGGGATGTTGTCGTCAGGCGCGAACATGCGAGCATGGGCACGAGACGCACC
>JBDTYQ010000138.1:0-6278 GCA_040005515.1 bacterium | reverse complement strand
ATACTACTTTCGTTTCGCGCTAGTGCGTTGTCTCCCGAAATCATGACTTTACTCAGACATCATCTGGCCGCCTGCGACTTTTGCAATGCTGAATTGCCTTTACTCGCGCACTATCAAGTGCCCATTAAGGGTGAATGTAAAGCCCCCGAAATCCCGATTAATCTTAGGATTCTTGCTGACTCCCTACTTGGTCGGAACGCCCGCGCCAGAAAAGCACCAATCGAAAACGATGCTCTGGATTACGGTCTCGTGGTTACAGAAAGCTAGTCAGTTCTTCAGGGAAGCGGCCGCTCCTTTTGGCAAGGCCTCTTGCCTCGGCAAATCAATTTCAAAAACGCTTCCCTCACCTAACTCGGACGTCACGCTAACCTCTCCGCCATGGGCCCGCGCCAGATGTTTGACGATTGCCAGTCCCAAACCCGTACCGCCTAGATCTCGCGAACGCGCTCGATCAACCCGATAGAAACGCTCGAACAAGCGTTCCAGGTGCTGTGCTGGTATCCCCTCGCCAGTATCTTGCACGATGATTCGAGTGCTTACGCCGTTCTCACAGGCGATCGTCACGCGCCCGCCATCGCGATTGAACTTGATGGCATTCTCTACCAGGTTGGTGAGCATCTGCTCCAATCTTCTCGCATCAGCCACTACGAGAGTTCCTGGAGCGACTGTGTTATTGACAACGATCCCGCGCGCCGCAGCGTTTGCGGCGAGAGAGGTGATCACGTCATTAGCGAGCAGTTCGAGCTCAACTGCTTCCGCGTGCACTCCCACATTCCCGGCTTCGATAGCGCTCAACTCCAGAATATCTCCAATCAAGTTATGCATTCGTGAGGCGTTCTTGCGGATGATCGCGAGGAATCGCAGACTATTCTCCTTGTCATCCAACGCACCGGCTTCGAGTGTCTCGACAAATGCAAGTATCGCCGTGAGTGGTGTCCGCAGTTCGTGCGAAACATTTGAAAGGAACTCCTGTCGGACTCGCTCCAGCTTCTCGAGTTGCGTGACATCGAAGAAGACGCCGATCGCACCAGAGGTCATTCCCGTGCTACTCAAGCCCAGCGGCACTACTCGCAAATCAAAGATACGCCGCGCTGGATCATGCGTTTCGACCTTTACCCCCGAGCGTTCGTTACCTTTCAAAGCGTCGAGAAACGCGTCGTAGATCGCCGGGTTGCGAGTCAGTTCAGTGAGTCTACGCGCTTCCAGTTTCCCCTCCAGAAGATTAAAGAGTCGATGCGCTGCGGGGTTGGAAGCGACGACGCGCAAGTCGCTATCAACGACGAGCAGTCCCTCGCGCATGCCGGCGAGTGTGGCCTCGAACAGCTTACCGAGAGCGAAGATCTCTTTGGAACTCGGCTCCGCAAGGTCATCCATGTTTGGGGGCTGAGTCGAAAGGCCCGGGCGATTCTTCTCTGAAAGTCCCTGGACTATGAGGTAGCCTGCCAGGAATGAGAGCGCAGCAACTGCAATCGAAACCAGGCTGAAGTAAAAAATAAGAAGCAGAGCGGCGCCAAGTGCAGCAGCTGCGGCAAGCCAGAGATTGAGATGCCTCGACACGGTGATTAACCTACGCAGTCAATTCTTACTCCGCTTTGTTTGCGCAACCAGTAAAGCGATAACCCACGCCCACTACGGTCTCGATGCAGTCGCCGCACTCTTCCAGTTTCTGGCGCAAACGCCTGATATGCACGTCGAGGGTGCGCGCGTCTCCGTAGTAACTGTATCCCCACACACTGTCGAGGAGTTGCTGGCGTGTCACCACTCGGTCTGCGCTTCGGGCGAGTACTGAGAGGAGACTGAACTCCTTGTTTGTGAGTTTAACTTTCCTGCCATTACAGACTGCCCGGATATCAGCGAAGTCGATCATCAGGTGATCGTCTTCGTAGGTTTTTTCTGTGCCTTCGTCTAAGCGACGCAGGACCGCCCGCACGCGCGCCAGGAGTTCGCGGACGGAAAATGGTTTGGTGATGTAATCGTCAGCGCCAAGATCCAAACCGCTAACGCGATCAGACTCCGATCCTTTGGCGGTGAGAATGATGATCGGAGTCCGGCGGGTGAGCGGCTCCCGTCGGAACCTGCGACATAGCTCAGTCCCGCTCATTCCCGGCAACATCAAATCAAGCAGGATGAGGATCGGTGGATTGCGTTCGTTAAGGGCTTCGAGCAGCCCTTGTTCACCAGTTCCGGCAATGACGGTCGGCAAGCCTTCGCGCTCGAGATTGTATTTTAGACTCTCCGAGATATCCGGATCGTCTTCAATGATAAGGACCGGGCGGACCATACGTTAATTGCTGTGTTTGATAAACGCCGCTTCTGTCATGTACACGGTCAACTCGCAAATGTCCGTGACGTAGTCGCCGATGCGTTCGATATGCTTGGCGACAAACAACAACCGAGCGATGCGGGTGGCGGTTGTTGGTTCCGAGACCATACGCTCGATCAAGCTGTGAAAAATCAGGTTGTATAGTTCGTTGATGGCAACATCGCGCTTGATAACCTCTCGGGCGGCAATAGCATCGTTAGACGTAAACGCGTCGAGCGCAGCCCGTAACATTCCTGATCCCTGCTCGGCCATGCGCTGCAACTCGACGTTTGGTTTGAGCTCCGGTTCATTATTCAAATCGATTGCAGCACGTGCGATGTTGCAAGCGTGATCGGCGATTCGTTCCAGTACGGGCGCCATCTTGGCCACGGCGATTACGAATCGCAGGTCACGAGCAGCCGGTTGCCGAAGGGCGATGATATCGATGCACTGCCGATCGATTTCAACTTCGATCCTGTCAATCGCGTCATCGTGGTTGAGCACGCCTCGGGCCGCGTCGCTGTCGCGATCCATGAGGGCCTGCATGGCACGTTGCAGGGCCGCCTCCGCCTCGCCGCCCAACAGCAATACTTTGTCGCGCAGCGAATCTAATTCGTCGTCAAGATGTCGATGGTGTTGCATGTAAAAAGATGGTCTTTGGTTTTTGGTTTTTGATTCCTGGCGCTTAGATCTCTGGTTTGGTTCTGGCAGCGAATAAAGACCTAAAACCAAAGCCCATTTTCTATCCGAACCTTCCGGTTATGTAGTCCTCAGTCAGTTTCTGATCAGGGTTCGTAAACATTCGCTCGGTCGCGTTCACCTCTATCAGTTTGCCGAGTAGAAAGAAGGCTGTTGTGTCAGAGACGCGCGCTGCCTGTTGCATGTTGTGCGTGACGATCACAATCGTGTACTGCTTCTTCAATTCTACTATCAACTCCTCGATCTTATGCGTCGCCACCGGGTCGAGGGCCGAAGCCGGTTCGTCCATTAAAACTACTTCGGGCCGCACAGCCAATGCTCGAGCGATGCACAGGCGTTGCTGCTGGCCACCGGAAAGACTAAGGGCCGACTGCTTCAGACGATCTTTCACCTCTTCCCAGAGCGCGGCGTCTACCAATGCCTGCTCCACCCGTTCCGCAAGCTCTGCTCCATTGGCCGTAAGTCGATTGATTCTTAGACCGTAAGCGACGTTGTCGAAAATTGATTTGGGAAATGGATTCGACTTCTGAAATACCATTCCAACCTTTCGCCGCAACTCAACCACGTCTGTACCGGGCGCATAGATGTCGCGGCCATCGATCAATACCTGTCCTTCGACGCGCGTCCCCGGTATCACGTCATTCATGCGATTGAGCGTGCGCAGAAATGTAGACTTGCCGCATCCGGACGGGCCAATGAAGGCCATCACGATTCGTTCGGGAACCTTCAACGAAATTTTGTGTAGCGCTTGAACCTTACCGTAGAAGAAGTCGAGGTCCTGAACTTCGATCCTCGCCTTTTCTGCAATCGGGGCCGCGCTTTCCCCGGGTGCGCTGCGTTCAGGCACAACGATAGTCTTGATTGTTAACGATGACGTGAACATCGCTTTGCTCAAAACCTCTTACGGGTCAGAAACCGCACCGCAATATTGATCGTGAGAATCAGGGTCATCAGAACGAGTGTTGCCGCCCATGCCTGTGCATGCCATTCATCATACGGTGAAATCGCGTAGTTGTAGATCTGCACGGTAAGCGAAGCGATCGGTTGGTCCAGATAGTAACTAAAAAACCTGCTGCCAAAGGCGGTGAACAAAAGTGGCGCCGTCTCTCCGGAGATTCGGGCGATTGCCAGCATTGCTCCGGTTGCAATTCCAGACGCCGCAGCCGGCACAATAACGCCGAGCGTCACTCTCCATTGCGGTGCCCCAAGCGCGAGTGCTCCCTCGCGCAGACTGTGCGGCACAAGCTTAATCATCTCTTCAGTCGTTCGCGCGACAATGGGGATCATGATCATGGCTAGAGCAATACCGCCTGCGAGTGCCGAGAAATGCTTCATCGGCAAGACGACGATCGTGTAAACAAATACCCCGGTGACGATCGAAGGGATTCCGGTCAGCGTGTCCACTACGAACCTCACGATGCTTCCAAACTTGCCGGCGCCGAACTCGGAAAGATAGATTCCGATTGCCACGCCGACGGGAAGACCGATTGCGGAAGACAACAGCAGCAACATCATTGAACCAAGAATGGCATTGCGAATACCGCCGCCTTCACCCACGGGGCGCGGGTCATCCAACAAAAACCGAAAACTGATCGCGCCCAGGCCCTGTATCGCGATGTAGCCGAGAATGAGCAGGAGGGTGCCGACGGCGACAATCGTGCACAGCGCGGTCAGCGATGTCATGCTTGCACTCGTGGTGCGTCGTACCTGATCAACTCGTCTCATCTTATTCGTAAACCAAACTGTTGGTTTGCTGATCTTACTGACGCAACTCTCAGGATGTTTCCAGCAAATATCAACGAACCAAGGGGCGACGAACCCACGCAAACTAACAGTTTTGCGTTACGCCGCTCGCCCGACGCCGCCGCTCTTTCGCGTCACATTCCAAACCAGCAGTCGCGCGATCGCATTCACAATAAACGTCACGAAAAAGAGAATCAGTCCCAGTTCCACCAGGGCGCTCAGATAAAGATCTTTCGTCGCTTCTGTAAACTCATTCGCGATTGCAGACGCGATTGTGTAGGACGGCTGGAAGAGCGAGGCACTAATCTGCGCTCGATTACCGATCACCATCGTCACGGCCATCGTTTCCCCGATTGCTCGACCAAGTCCAAGAATCACCGCTCCAGCGATACCCGGTGCGCCGTTCACGAGTACTACACGCGTCGTCTCCCACTTCGTCGCTCCGAGCGCGAGCGCTGCTTCTCGCTGAGAACTAGGCACCGCTGTCAGCACATCGCGCACGATAGCCGAGATGATAGGCGTCACCATGATTGCCAGGATCACGCCACCGGTAAGCAGGCCGATACCAGTAATCGATCCCTGAAAGAGTGGTAACCAGCCAAACCACTTCTGCAGTGGCGGCTCGACGTGCACCCGCAGAAACGGAGCGAGAACGAAGATGCCCCATAGACCGTAGACAACGGAAGGAATGGCAGCCAGCAACTCGACAAGAAACGTGAGGGGACGCGCGACATACTGCGGCGCCTGTTCCACAAGAAAGATTGCGATGCCGAGAGACAGCGGCACACTGATAACCAGCGCGATCAGAGACGACATGAGCGTTCCGTAAATGAAAGGAAGCGCGCCGAACTGTCCCTGGACAGGATCCCAGTTCCTGCTGGTGATGAAACCAAAACCAAATTGGCGGATCGAAAGCATTGACTGTGAGGCGAGCGCAAAGATCATCCCGCCCACGATGATCAGCATTAGCAATGCCGCCGCGAAGACCAGCCCGCGAAAGATCGCATCGCCTGCATTGCCTGTAGGCGACAGCGCACGACGCCAATCCCAGAAAGGCGCTGCGAGTTTGGAGTCTAGAGTCATGAATTTGCGGCTTGCCGCCGATCTACTTCCTTAGTGGCTCGCCGCCCGAAGTCATTGAATTGATTTTGGCCTCAGCTCGCGTAACAACCTCGGCAGGCAAAGGCGAGTAAAGCAGCGGTTTCGCATACTGTTCGCCGTCATGAAGTCCCCACCAGAGAAAATCTACGAGTGCCTTTCCTTTTGCTGCGTCCTTTTGATCTTTGTAGGCAAGGATGTAGGTGTAACTGGAGATGGGATAGGCTTCAGGCCCAGGCGCGTTGGTGATCGAAATACGGAGATCGTCAGGCATGGTTGAAGCTGTAGAGGCAGCCGCTGCTGTGACAGCATCGATCGAAGGCGCGATAAATTTCCCCGAAGAGTTCTTCACGACTGCGGCCGGCAAATTGTTCTTGTTTGCGTAGGCGAGCTCGACGTAACCGATGGTGTTGGGAATCTGTTTGATCTGGCCGGT
>JBDTYQ010000137.1:0-6291 GCA_040005515.1 bacterium | reverse complement strand
GGACCTTCGCAGGCCGACCAGCGGCACACGTTTGTAATGAGCTTTGTCGGTCGCCCCACCTTCCATTTTGAGAACAGCTTCTTGAATCATCTGCTCAACGATAATCAACTGGGATTTATCGCCACGGCAAATAGCGGTGAGACCTTTAATATCGTCTCAACCACCGACTTGAACAACGATGGCGTGGGCGCAGGAAATTCAGATCGCCCACTCAACATTACGCGAAACTCAGGACGCACTCCGCGTCAGCTCAACGTCGACATGCGCTATTCCCGGTTCATCAGAATCACCGAGCGATTCAATATTGAAGCGTTTGGTGAGTTCATCAATGTCTTCAACGTGAAGAGCATCTTTCAGGTTAACGGCGCCGTTGCCACGGACCCTGCAGGCAACTTGCTGGCGCCGCTACCCGACTTTACCCAGAGAAATCCGTCCGCTCTGGACAGCCGCCTGTTCCAGCTCGGCTTTAAGTTCAACTTCTAGATCTCCACTCCTCAAAAGAGAAGCTCTGCTGGGACCAACGGCTTCGGCCACGACGGCAGAGCTTCTCTTCTAATTTCCTCGTCCCGTTTAGCAAATATTCAGCGAGTCGGGACTATTCACAAGCAAAGAGTTTCACCGGTGACAACCCGAGAGTTAACAGCAACCGATACCGACCAAGCTGCTGCGTCAGCGGTTGAGCAGCCGTTGATTCGTGGAGTAGGCCTGGCCGGCGCCACGACTCTGAACATGATCGATATGATCGGCGTCGGACCGTTCATTACGATTCCGTTAATTATCGCTGCGATGGGTGGGCCGCAAGCGATGCTCGGCTGGATTCTTGGCGCCGTGCTGGTGATGTGCGATGGCCTGGTCTGGGCGGAACTGGGCGCGGCCCTGCCAGGTTCAGGTGGGCCCTATCACTACTTGAACGAAATTTACGGAAAGAAACGCCTGGGGCGATTGATGTCGTTCCTCTTCATCTGGCAACTAACGTTTAGCGCGCCGCTCTCGATCGCATCAGGCTGTATCGGCTTTGCTCTCTACGCAACTTACGCGTTCCCCACGCTTAACCATTCGCTGATGACGAAAGATGCGCACTTAGCATTGCCTGTGCTCGGCAGTCTCGATCTTAGTTTGCAGCTCACCTTCGGCACTTTTGTCGCCATGGGAACCGTGTTGCTAGCCGTCATTTTACTGTACAGAAAAATCACGATCATTGAGAAACTCTCGAAGTGGCTGTGGGTAGGCGTCATGCTGACGATTGCCTGGATCATCATCTCGGGAGTCTGGCACTTTAATCCTGCTATCGCATTCGATTTCCCTCCCGACGCTTTCACACTGAGACCAGAATTTTTTACCGGCCTCGGTGCGGCATTGCTGATTTCAGTTTACGACTATTGGGGCTATTACAACGTTTGCTTCGTTGGCGGCGAAGTGCGTAATCCGGGTCGCACCATTCCACGCGCCGTGCTTCTATCAATCCTTTTCGTCGCAATTATTTATATCGTGATGAATATTTCAATCCTAGGTGTGATTCCCTGGCGAGAGTTCAGCGCTACCGCCACATCCGACGCGCGCCGCTACGTTATTTCTTCTTTCATGGAACGGCTCTACGGCCATTGGGCGGGCTTGCTGGCGACGGCCTTAATCATGTGGACTGCCTTCGCTTCCGTCTTCTCTTTGTTGCTGGGTTACTCGCGCGTGCCTTATGCCGCCGCAGTCGACGGCAACTACTTTCGCTTTTTCGCGCGAGTGCACCCCAAACATCGATTCCCTCATGTCTCTTTGTTGATTATGGGTGGCATCGCTGCTCTTTTTTGTCTGTTGCGCCTAACAGACGTGATTGCAGCATTGGTTGTTATCCGCATCATCATCCAGTTCCTCGCTCAGATCGTCGGTGTGATCGTGTTACGCAGTCGCCGCCCTGACATGCCGCGCCCGTTCAGGATGTGGCTTTACCCGGTGCCCGCGGTGGTGGCTTTCTGCGGCTTCGTTTATGTGTTGTTTGCGCGCAAGGACTTTCTCAAAGAGATCCGTTACGCAGCCGTGTTAATTTTTGTCGGACTCATGATCTACTTCTTACGCGCACGGGCTCGCGGCGAATGGCCGTTTCGCAAGGCTGCGACAGAGACGGTCAATGGATAAAGACTGAGTCGGATAACGTTCTTTTTTTTACAACTAACCTTGTTGAGGTGTCCTTTGATTCGAGTATCCAAACATCTGACGGTCTCCCTCTGCCTCCTGGCAATCATTACGGCAGCCAGCGGATTTGCGCCAACAACACCCTTAGCTGGGGCGCAGGTGCGCGCCATTTACAGCAACGGCGCTGACGGTTTAGGCCAATTGCTTCGTCGACTACAAACCACTGCGAGCGCCATGCATACAGGGGCGCATCCTGATGATGAAGACTCGGCTTTGATTGCACGCCTGGCTCGAGGCGATCAAGCGCGAGTTGCTTATCTCGCGCTCAATCGCGGCGAAGGTGGACAGAACATCATTAGCTCAGACTTGTTTGAGCCGCTCGGTGTAATCCGCACTGAGGAATTGTTGCAAGCGCGACGGCTTGATGGAGGCGATCAATTCTTTACGCGCACATTCGATTTCGGTTTCACTAAAACAAAGGCCGAAGCTGCAGCGAAGTGGGGCGAGCAAAACGTGCTGGGCGACATGGTGCGCATCATTCGCATGTATCGCCCCCTTGTGATCATCGCCCGCTTCACCGGATCACCGTCGGATGGGCATGGCCACCATCAACTCTCCGGCTACCTGACGCCGATTGCTTTTCACGCGGCAGCGGACCCGGCACAGTTTCCCGAACAGATTGCTGAGGGCCTGCGACCCTGGCAAGCGCGCAAGCTCTACGTTAGCGAAAGCTTTGTGAACAACCCGGACAACAAACCGACTCTCAGCGTGGAGACAGGTCGCTACGATTATTTGCTGGGACGCACTTATTACGAAATTGCTCTCGAAGGTCGCAGTCAACATAAATCCCAGGAACAAGGATCGATTGAACCGCATGGTCCCCATCAATCTGGTGTCCGCTTACTGGAAAGCCTGGTCGATAAAGGCGGGCCGGAACAGAGTGTCTTCGATGGCATTGATACTTCCATAATGGGTATCGCAAAACTCTCGGGGTTGCGCGATGACGCCATCAACGGCGAACTCTCACACATGCAGAAGGCGGCCGCTCTAGCGCTCGACGAATACAATGCGATGGCCCCGCAGAAGATTATCAAACCGCTCGGTGAAGGATTGCAGGCCACGCGCAAGGCCCGTGAAAAGTTGGCCGCGATGTCTGCTGACACCAACGCTCGAGCCGATGCAGATCTTTTATTACTGCAAAAGGAAAAAGAGTTTGCCGAGGCGTTACAGCGTGCCGCCGGAGTGACGGTGGAAACGCTTGCGGCTGCGGAAGTAGTTGCGCCTGGAGAGTCAGTGTCTGTTGCGGTGAAGGTATTTGCCCCAGAGACTTCTGTGGTTAAAGTTGGCGAAATTCGACTTCGCACGACGGGGGATTGGCGAGTTGAGCCTGGTACTGAAGCAACCTCCGGAAACGACTTTCTTGCGCGTTTCCGGCGCGAGACCGCAAAGCAGTCTGCATTCTTCCGTCTCTCCGTCCCGATGAATGCACCCTTCACGCAGCCCTACTGGCTCGAGCAGCCGCGCCTCGGTGAACTTTTCCAATGGGCCGCCGATGCTCCCAAAGGCAGTCCTTTTGGCCCAGCGCAGACCTTCGGCGAAGTCGGTATGGAAATTGGGGGAACTCCCTTAGTCGTTACCAAAGCCATTCAGTATCGCTACGCGGATCCAGCGCGCGGCGAAATCCGGCGTGATCTCAGCGTAGTGCCTGCGCTCTCGGTTGCACTCAATTCCCATCTGGTCATTGTCCCCATCTCTTCGAGGAACCAGACCAAGCGCATCACCGTTCGTCTCACAAATAATTCGCAAAATCCGGTTAACGGTCAGGTGCGTTTGAGGCTTCCTAAAGGATGGACTGCGCTCCCCGCTGAAACGCCATTTGAGATTAAGGAGAAGAATGCGCGTACGGCAGTAAGCTTCGACGTAAATATTCCCGCAGCTCTCCCGGCGGGTTCCTTTGCGATTGATGCTGAAGCCGTGGTTCGCGGCGCCTCATTCACGCGCGAGATGCATACCATCGAGTTTCCGCATATTCAAACTCACCGGCTGTATCCTCTGGCACGGGCCACTGTGCGGGTGCTGGATCTTAAAGTAGCTCCAGTCACTGTAGGCTACGTGATGGGCAGCGGCGATGAAGTGCCCGAAGCGATCAGGCAGATGGGCTTGCCAGTCACGATGCTGGGAGAGGACGATCTTTCGACGGGCGATCTTTCGCGCTATGACGTCATTGTGGTTGGCATTCGCGCTTCGCAAGTCCGTCCAGACTTTGTGGCAAACAATGTGAGATTGCAGGATTACGTGCGCAACGGCGGGACCCTGATCGTTCAGTATCAGAGATCCGACTACGTCGAGAGAGAGCTTGCCCCTCTTCCCGCAAAGATTGGCCCGCGCGTTACCGACGAAACCGCCGCCGTCACTATTCTCCAGCCGCAACATCCAGCGTTTAATTTTCCAAACAAAATTACTAATGACGATTGGAAAGACTGGAGACAGGAACGCACTCTTTACAATATGACAGCCATGGATGGGAAATATGTTCCCCTCCTGGAGTCTCACGATCCTAACGAGCCGGCACAAACTGGCGGCGAGGTGTATCTGGAGATGGGGCGAGGCCGGTACGTCTACACTTCTTACGCGTGGTTTCGTCAGCTTCCCGAAGGCGTTCCTGGAGCGTACAGGTTATTCGCTAACTTGCTCAGTTTGGCCAAGGCGCCTCAGGCGTCAAGGACAAATGCGGGAAATCGTAGCGGAACACGTTCAGCCACAAGATCGAGATGATGCTGTCGGAAGACCTTATTCTCGGCATTGACGGGGGCGGCACCTCAACCGCTTGCCTGTTGACAGACAAGCACGGTCACGCCTTGGCGCAGGTTGAAGCGCCAGCATCCAATTTTCGCAAAGTAGGCCTGCAGGAGACGCACCTGGCTTTGCTCACCGGCATCAAGGCTGTCGCACGCGAAGCCGGTATTGAGCCATTTCAGCCAATGTGCCTCGCTGCGGTTTGCGCGGGCCTCGCCGGTGTTGATACGCCGGCGGATGAATTGACCTTGCGTCAGATGCTTAGCAAGATGGTTTCAAGCGATCACCTGCAAGTGATCAACGACGGCGAGATCGCGCTTGCGGGCGCGTTGCAAGACCAGCCGGGCGTGTTGGTTATTTCCGGGACCGGCAGCATAGCTTGGGCTGCATCAGTTAGCGGTCATCGCGTTCGTGTTGGGGGATGGGATTACCTCTTGGGCGATGAAGGGAGCGGTTATGAGATTGGTTCGCAGGTACTGCGCGCTGTCGCCGCGGCACACGATGGACGCACCGCACCAACGATTCTCACCGAGGGCGTTTTCAAGGCTTTCAACGTCTCGGACTTTGCGAGCTTCCTGAAAGCAATCTACGGCGAGGGAACGACACCAACAGTGGTCGCTAAGCTTGCTCAACTTGCAGATGCGGCGGCGTCAGCAGGCGACCAGGCCGCCATTAGAATTTTGCGCGAAGCAGCGCAAGAGTTAGCACTGATTGCCCGTGCTGCTGCGCGGCTCTCCGATCTTGAAGCCGGCCCGTTTCCTGTCGTAGCGCTCGGCGGTGTCTTGGTCGGTAGCGCTTATTACGCCCAGTGCTTCCGTCAGGCAATGGTTGAAATCTCATCGAATGCGTTCTTTGTCCACCCTAAGAAAATGCCGGTTGAGGGTGCCATCCTGCTCGCGTTGAGATCATTAGCTACTTCCCGCAAGGATCCTTGTCCAAATTAGAGTTCGCCACTGAGGATTGAACTATGCCTAAACCACTCGTGCAGGTCAGTGAGAAAGAGATCAAGCGTCGCGCCGACCAGGAAAGCTTTCCTGCACCAAACTACTCCGCCAACGTTTTGACGGATGTCTTTGACGACGCCAAGAGGCTCTTCCTCGATTACATGATCGAAGTGGATTATGCCCACACCGTGATGTTGACGGAGCAGGACATCATCACGCGGGATGAAGCGCATTCACTTTTCATCGCTGTCGATGGCCTCGATCGTGACAGTCTTCGCGCCAGCCGGTACGACGGCAGGTGTGAGGACTTGTTCTTCTACATCGAAAGCTTGATAACCGCTGCTTGCGGCGATGATGTTGCCGGCCGGTTGCATACAGCTCGCAGTCGGAATGACATTGACGTCACCATCTACCGGATGCGCTTGCG
>JBDTYQ010000136.1:0-6367 GCA_040005515.1 bacterium | reverse complement strand
CAGAACTCGGCGAGTCGATCACGCCGTCAGTGACGATCACGTTTCGCCGCACCGGCAAGCAGTGCATGAAGATCGCCTCTCGCGTGCGCGCCATTTTTCCCTCGTTCACAATCCACTGGTCCCGGTACTGTGTCCGCTCCGCCATGTCCCGGTCAGGCGCACCGTAAAACTTCTTCGCACCCCAGCTCTTAGCGTAGACGACATCCGCTCCATCAAACGCCGCTTCGATATTGTTGGTGACTTCGACACTGCCTCCCGCTGTTGCGGCCTGCCGCCTAATATTCCTAGTCAAATCCTCATCAAGATCGTATCCGGGCGGGTGCGCAATCACGAGATCGTGGCCCATCTGCGCCGCACCCAAAGCGAAACTGTTCGGTACAGCCATCGGCAAAGGCTTTGGATGCCACGCCCAGGTTAGGACTACGCGCTTGCGATCTTCACCTCGCTTCTCACGGATCGTCATCATATCGGCCAAGGCCTGACAAGGATGATGCATCGCAGATTCAAGATTGATCAGGGGCACATCCGAATACTTCGCGAACGCGCTCAGAATTGGATCCTTTCGCTCTTCTTGCCAGTCTTTGAGCGCGGCGAAGGTTCGAACCCCGATGGCCGTGCAGTAACGACCGAGGACACGAACAAATTCCGCCACGTGTTCGGTCTTGTCTCCGTCCATCACTGCGCCGTCTTGGTGTTCGAGCGTCCAGCTCGTGCCTCCTGGCTCGAGCACAACGGCGTTGCCCCCTAGTTCGTAAATGCCGACCTGCATCGAAGCCCGTGTGCGCAGACTCGGATTAAAGAAGACGAGAGCCACTGATTGGCCCGCGAGCGTCTTCATTTGTTCTCGGTCGCGCTTAAGTATTAATGCCGCATCGATCAGTTGATTTAACTCATTGCGCGACCAGTCAGCAGTGGTTAAGAAATCTCTCGCCATTGTTTTCCTGCGCGACTACCGGTTCGGAGACGTTTTAATGAACAACGGCTTCGACAGACCGATCAAGCTGATGAAGAACCAAAACACCTCCATCAGGAATGCCGACAAGTTGAAATGGAAGACGAGGGAAGTGATTACCAGCAGCGCACCCGCCGCGTTCAATAGCGAGTAGCTGACCGCAGAGCTCGACAGCTTACCGAGCTGCAGCATCAGGTAAGCGATGACCATTAGCGCCACGCCGATGTTACCTATTAGATCAAACCAGCTGTAACTCAATAGGATCCTCCGCTGTTGTTACGCCGACACTACTTCTTTGAGCGCGGAAACGAACGTGTCGATCTCCGTAACTGCCAGACACAAGGGGGGCAGTAACCGCAGTACGTTCGGATTGCTCGAGGTCCCGGTAATGATATCGCGCTCGAGCAATGCCGTGTGAATGGGCGCCGCCTGACCCGCAAACTCCAACCCCAACAGAAATCCGAGGCCGCGTACGCTCACAACTTCCGGCACTTCTGCGACTCTCTTCCGGAGATACGCCTCGACGTTCCGCACGTTAGCTAACATGCTGTCCTGCTCAATCGCTTCGATTGTCGCGGTCACTGCGGCCATCGCCAGCATGCCGCCACCAAACGTTGTTCCGAGATCGTTCTCTTTGATCTGCGAGGCAATTTCTTGGCGAACCAGGCAAGCACCGACTGGCACTCCGCTTCCCAAAGCCTTTGCGAGCGTGATCACATCTGGTACGACCCGAGCGCCGGCATCACTCCCAGCGAAGAACCATTCACCCGTGCGTCCAACTCCGGTCTGCACTTCGTCGTAGATAAGTACGATGCCGCGCTGGTCGCACAGTTTTCGCAGCGCGCGGTAGAAATTCGGACTGGCCATGCGGACCCCCGCCATCGACTGAATTGGTTCCAGCATGATCGCCGCGACAGATTCATCGACAACTTTCCGCACCGACTCGATATCGCCGAACTCCGCTTGCAGATGGCCTGGCACGTTTGGCTTTCCCAGTTCCCGGTACTTGCCCAGAAAAGTCGCGCTGATAGCATCCGCCGTGCGACCGTGGAATCCTCCGGAGAAGGTGATGATGTTTTGCCTGCCGGTCGCGAGGCGTGCCATACGCATCGCGTTCTCGTTCGCTTCCGTTCCGGAGTTACAAAAGAAAACCCTGCCGAGGCCGGCCGGCGCGATCGAAACAATCTTTTCCGCGGCACATGCTCGCGCCGGCGAGTAGACAAGGTTTGAATAGAACAACAGCCGGCTGGCCTGCTCGCCCAACGCAGCAACGACGTGCGGATGCGAATGGCCGGTACCGGCGACGGCATGACCACCGTACAGATCGAGGTACTTGCGACCGTCGGCGGCATATAGCCACACACCTTCGCCTCGCTCGGCAACGACCGGCATCTTTTTATAGGTTGCGAGTTGATAGCGATCTTCAATCGCAACTGTGTCTGCAGTATTGGCTGCGCTTATTGGTTTCATCCTGCTCTCGACCCGTTCGGAACTTGTTTTTCCGGAGTTGCCAGTACGGGAATAATTCCATCTGCATAACCGATATCGAACAGCATGCCTTCAGATACCTGTCCCGCCATCGGCCAGGGCGGCAAGTTCACAACAAACAAGGCTTGCCGGCCTTCGAGCTCTCGCGGCTCTTTCCGTTCCTGCTTGATTCCCGCGAGAATGGCGCGCGTGTGATCGCCAAAATCTACCGTGAGCCGCATCAGTTTGTCGGAACCGGAAACTTCGGTGACTTCAACGATCGTGCCAACGCGAATATCGAGGCTATCAAGATTAGCGAGCGATAATTCGGGCTTGACCGGCGCCGGACGGAATGTCTTTGCGTCTGTCATGGATTACTCCCCAGCAGCATCAGCCCTGTCTTCTCTTCAATACCGAACATCAGATTCATATTCTGAACGGCCTGACCGGCCGCGCCTTTCACGAGATTGTCGAGCGCGGAGAAGACGACCGTCTGTTTTCCGCGCGTGGCAAAACCGATGTCGCAGAAGTTCGTGTTCTTGACCCAGTTGATATCAGGTGATCCGGTAACCATCCGCACAAAGAACGAGTCGCGATAGAACTCGGAAAAAATCGCCGCCAACTGTTCCGCAGTCTTTTCGCTCCCTAGCTCTACGTAAATCGAAGCGAAGATACCGCGGGCCACGGGCAAGGAGTGGGTCATGAAAATCAGTTCGCTGGCCCAGTCGCCGGCCGCGCGCAGCTCCTGTTCAATCTCGGGAACATGTTGGTGAGTGAAAGGCTTGTAAGCGTAGAACGAGTTCATCCGCTGCGGGTGATGAGTGTTTGCAGCAGCTTTCGCTCCGGAACCTGACGAACCCGTCTTCGCATCGACAACGACGCGGCCGGTGACTAAATTCCTGGCAACGAGCGGCGCGAGCCCGAGGATGGTGGCCGTCGCGAAGCAACCGGGATTGCTGATCATTCGCGCAGTCTTTATCGCCTCGCGATTTGTTTCCGTCAGACCGTAGACAAACTGCGGCTGGGCGGCCATCGCCGTGTGCTCGCGGCCGTAGTTCTGTTCGAACTCATCTTTGTCGCGCAGTCGGAAGTCGCCTGAAAGATCGATCACCCTGATCGAGGCTGGGAGTTTCGGCGCGATATCCATCGCCTGTCCATGAGGAAGAGCGAGGAAAGCACAATCGATGTTGTTGAGCGCCGCGAGATCGCCGGGCGCAGTCGTGAATTTTAGATCGGTAAGACCGTAAAGGTTCCGGTGCACTTCACCAACGGCCTTACCCGCCTGTTCATTCGCCGTGACGAAAGCGATTTCTGCGTTTGGATGTTGCAGCAGAATGCGCAACAGCTCCGAGCCGCCATAGCCGGAGCCACCAAAGATCGCGATGCGAACATTGTTCTTCGTCATGCTACCTGGACCCATTTCGAAGGTCGCCGGTGGTCCTGTAATTCAATTGGACGGATTCCGATAACCGCGGGCATCTGCTAACTTGTCCGCGCTTATCAATTTCCTCGTCATCGGAATTACCGGACAGAAGGCCTGCATTCCGATCGGCATCGTCTTCATCGTTCTGGGAGCGCTTCGGCTGCAACGCAGTCGCGGCTAAACCACAACCTCCGCGCGCGCCGCTATCTTTGCGTTGACCAACTCAAACAGTCTTCCTCCATCACGACGCGCATTCGCCGCTGGCACGCCGAACTCTTTTTCCACGTAGTCCTGTCCCATCTGGGAATCAGTGACCGATCCGGCAACGATATCAACTTGAATTCCGCGCTGTCGCAGCAGTTCGATGCCACCCCAGGCGCCCACGTAGTCAGACGCACAGAAGATGAAGGCCGCAGTCGCCTCTCGGAGTTCGAGATCATCGAAAATTGATTCCACCGAGTAGCCGCCCAGAATTCCATCGCCTAACTCAAGCGCGATCAGATCCGGCGAGCACTCGTTGAGCTTGGCGATGACAGTTCTCGCTACTGGAGCGAGATCACCAACGCCGACGGTGGACGGCAACCCGCAATCGAGGAAGCTGGCAGTCGCGACCGCGCCGTGGTCAGCCATATTCAAAGTGTCTCGCAGACACGCAACTCCGGATAGCTTCGCCGCAGCGATTTTCAAACCGGTTCGCGTGCCCTGTTTGATTAGTTCAGTTGCCGCGTAGGTTTTGCCGCTGTTCATGCTCGTGCCGGCGATCATGACGAGTGGCGCTGTGGCGCCTAGTGATCCCCGCAACGGCAAGGCCGCGTCTGCAATATTGAGTGCCTGGCCTTCTTCGCTACAAGCCACGCCGAGTACCTCGACCCTGATTGCATCGCCGAGACTGGAATGGTGACCGGTGCAATAGCCGATGACTCCGCCCATGTTGAGCAGGTGCAGATGATCGCCGGCATTGATTGTTTCGGGAACGTCGCCAACAAAACCCTTCAGCGCGCGACGCCGACCGAGCACCCCCAGGAGAATGTCGCCCGGATTGATCTTCGCGAGTCTGCCGGTTGGCAACTCAAGCATGTTGTACGTCGCGCTGTCGGTCAGCGCGCGCACCGCAACGACATCTCCAGCGCGCGGGGCTGCAGTCGTGTTAGTGACGGCTACGATCCGCGAGAGACCGAGCGGAGAAGTTGCAGAGCCAATCTTGTCCGCTTCGACGATCTTGACCAGCGAATAATGAGTGTTTTCGGTCGTATTCATTTCACTTACCCCCGGTTTGCTGGCGTAGGCGCAGCGCATTCAGCTTGATGAACCCCTCGGCATCGCGCTGGTTGTAAACGGAATCAGCTTCAAACGTCGCCAGCTTCTCGCTGTAAAGCGAGTTGGGCGAACGTCTGCCCACTACAATCGCGTTACCGCGATAGAGCTTGAGTCGCACGTCGCCGGTAACGTTCTTCTGCGTGTCGTCGATCATCTTGCACATCAGCTCAAACTCCGGTGCGAACCAGAAACCGTAATAGATGCATTCGGTAAACTTCACGTTGAGAGAGTCGCGCAGATGCATTACCTCGCGATCGATTGTGATGGATTCGAGTGCGCGATGGGCTGCCTGCAGGATCGTGACCCCGGGGGTTTCATATACCCCGCGCGATTTCATCCCGACGAAACGATTCTCCACGAGATCGACGCGACCGATTCCGTGCGCGCCGCCAAGCTTGTTCAATCTCTCGAGCAACGCAACAGGGCCGAGTTGCTCACCATTCACCGCAATGGGCTCACCCTTAGCAAAAGAGATCTCGACGTACTCGGCTTCAGCGTTCGCATTCTCGGGAGATTTCGTCAGTTGAAAGATACTTTCCGGAGGTTCAGCCCAGGGGTCTTCCAAAATGCCGCCTTCGTAAGAGATGTGCATCAGGTTCGCGTCGGTCGAATACGGTTTCTCGTGCGTTGCTGTCACGGGTATCTGGTACTGCTTCGCATAGGCGATTAAGTCGCTGCGTCCTTTAAACTCCCACTCGCGCCAAGGGGCGATAACTTTGATGTCCGGCTGCAGTGCATAGTAAGTAAGCTCGAAGCGCACCTGATCATTACCCTTGCCTGTAGCGCCATGGGCAACAGCTTCGGCGCCTTCCCGACGAGCGATCTCGATCTGGCGCTTGGCGATCACCGGGCGGGCAAGGGAAGTTCCGAGTAAGTAAACACCTTCGTAGACAGCGTTGGCCTTGACCGCGGTCCAGACGTATTCGCGCACAAATTCTTCACGTAGATCCTCGATGTAAAGCTTGGATGCGCCGCTCGCCAACGCCTTCGCTTCCAATCCGTCCATCTCCTGGCCCTGCCCGACGTCGGCGCAGTAACAGACAACTTCACAGCCGTACTGTTCTTTCAGCCAGCGGAGCATCACGGAGGTATCGAGCCCACCGGAATAGGCCAGAACGATCTTGTTAATCTTGTTGTCAGTCTTCATGATCACCAATTTGAAGGAGTACTCAGTGCTTGGAACTTAGAGCTTGGAACTTAGAGCTTGG
>JBDTYQ010000135.1:0-6600 GCA_040005515.1 bacterium | reverse complement strand
GTTTTGAAAAGTTCCTTCGCAGTCGATCCTTCCAGCTTCACGCACGAGGCTGAATTTCACTGCGCCACCGCTTAGTGCCTGTTCGCGGCTTAAACCCTGAAGGTCGGTGAAGTCATAGCTCTGGCCCGTCTGATGTGTGCCTCCTTTTTCTCCGCGTCGCTCGAGGTTCAGCTGGATCCTGCCCGCATCGTCCTTCTCAACGGAGGCGGTCCACTCGCCTGTTAGTACTTCCTGGACAAGATTGTTGGAACTGGGAGCAAAGTCAGGCGTGGTTAAGGTAAAGGGGACTGCGTTGGTGACCGAGTTATTGCGCGGCACGGACCCGGCTGCGGCGTGAGAACTGAGCGCCCAAGTGGCAAGAGCCAAAGCGGCGATCAGCGCCACTCCGCCTAACATACCCATACAAAAGACGAGACGAAATTTCGTTGACATAGCAACCTCTCGAGATCAGATTTCTGCTTTCAATAGGTAAACACCGCAACCGCCATTTTGTGGCGGAAAAGTGCGTTCGTGGCAGGGAACTTCCAGAGCCGCTTTTAGCCCTCGGGATTTGCGGGTTTGTTGGAGTCGCGTATGGCTTGGTTGTAGTGAGGCGTACGCGACACCAAACGACCTACCGCCGGGTGTTTGAAGACTGGCTGTGGCATTCGGTGCTACCAATCACTACGTACACGCTACCGTTCATCGCCTCGCTACGCTGACTCGGTACCCAACGCGAGTTCTTTTCCTCATCGGTGCAGCATCTCTGATGCTTCTCTTATCGGAATCCACAATGCGTGGGACACGGTGACCTACATTACTGTCGATCAGGCGCAGCCGTCGAAGGTTGTGAAGAAGAAAAAGAGCAATTAAAAGGTGGTGAAACACGACGATACCCGGCAGTGATTCCCGCGCAGTTTCCGCCTCCCCGTTTGCTTTATGCTTTGGTTGAATTAGAATCGCGCTGCATTGCCAAGTTTAGTAGGGACGGTGTCGTGCTAACCAAGCCTCTTCATTCAAAAGGAGCAACATTGCATTCTCGCCACACTAGTTATCATCTGCATCCCGCGTCGATCACATCAGTTACGCTGGCGCGGAAAGTTCAACTGCTATGCACAACGTTGGTGATAGTCGCCCTCGTTACGTTGGGGACGCTGCCAAGCGCTGTTGCCCGAACCGGGTCGTCGGTCCGGAGAACCAGTAACGTCAAAGCTGACACGAGCGCTACTGGAGAGTCTCGCTTTGCAAAGCTCGACGGCGCGAAGATCCATTATGTGAACTACGGTAAAGGCAGCGAAGCACTAGTCTTGATCCACGGTTGGACCTGTAACCTGGACAACTGGCGAGACCAGACACTCGTGTTCGCCAGGCGGAATCGCGTCATCGCCATCGATCTGCTCGGGCACGGGGAAAGTGACAAGCCACAAATTGCCTACACCATGAAGCTCTTCGCTCGCGTAGTCGATGCAGTCTTGCGCGACGCCAAGGTGAAACGAGCAGTGCTGGTAGGTCACAGCATGGGCACCCCGGTAGCCCGGCAGTTCTATCGCAAGTATCCGAAGAAGACTCTGGCGATTGTAATCGTCGATGGGGCACTGCGGCCGTTTGGTGACAAGGCGATGTTGGACCGGATGATTGCCGGCTTCCGCAGTCCCAACTATAAAGACATCGGCGCGCAGATGTTCACTGCCATGATGGGGCCAAACCTTTCACCTGAAGCTCAGGAGCGAATCAAGGCTTCGTTTCTCAATACGCCGCAGTATGTTTTAGCCAGCGCAATGGAAGGCATGGCGGACGCATCTATCTGGGGCGAGGACAAAATCAACGTTCCGGTACTGGCGCTCATGGCCAAGAATCCTTTTTATCCGCCGACTCTTGAACAGTCTTATCGCGCCCTCGTCCCGGATCTTGAGTTCCAAGTGTGGGATGGCGTGGGTCACTTTATAATGATGGAGCAACCGGAAAAGTTTAACGCAGCGGTGTTGACCTTTCTTGATAAGAAACAGTTGTTGAAGAAGTAAGCCGTTCCTGCTTTCGTGCACACAACGCATCGCTGTATTCATTAGGACAAAGATTGAGCACGCCGTGCTGGCCTCATGAACCAGTGTCGGTGTTGAGACCTAGACGATTCCCCATGAGGCCAAATCACCACTTTTCGCTCTGGTCGGTAGATATCACATGAAAAACCCAAAGAATAAAAACGTCTGCTTTGCTCTGCTGGTTATCACGCTGAGTGCTGCTTTCCTCGCAACATCATGGACGGCATTCGCAAACAGTGACGACTGGCCCCAGTTTCGTGGGCCCAATGGGAATGGAGTCTCGGTCTCGACCGGCCTTCCCGAACAGTTTGGGCCTAATAAAAATGTAGTTTGGAAGACCGCACTTCCGCCCGGCCATTCGTCTCCAGTACTAACGCGCAATCGGATCTTCCTCACGGCGTTCGAGAAACAGGAAGTGAAGGGCAGCGGACAAACTGAAGCCGCAAAACCCCAGGAGGGAGTTGATCCCAAGAGTAACTACAAGCTGCTGGTCTTTTGTCTCGACCGTCAGACTGGGAAGGTTCTGTGGCAGCGTGAAGTGCCACGTGATCATACGGGGCGTCTGCAGCTAGTCAATGGTCCTGCCTCGCCCAGCCCGGTAACAGATGGCTCGAACGTCTACGTGTTCTTTCAGGAGTTCGGCATCATTTCGTATGACGGCGACGGGAAGGAGCGATGGCGACTCCCGCTCGGACCGTTCAATATGTTCTACGGCTTCGGCGCCTCACCGATCCTCGTGGATGACAAAGTGATCCTGCCGGTCGATCAGGACAGTCCCAGTTCGTACCTGATCGCTATCGACAAGAACAGCGGGCGTGTGCGCTGGAAAGTAGATCGGCCCGTCGTAATCTCGGGATACTCAACACCGATCGTCTATCAACCGAAACGCGGTCCGAAGCAAATCGTGATACCAGAGTCTTTCCAACTGTCGGCTTACTCTGTGGCTGACGGTAAGAGAGTTTGGTGGGTTCGTGGGCTTGCGTGCGAGATGAAATCGATTGCCAGTAACGACGGTGAGTACCTCTACATCAACGGGTGGGGCTTCCCGCAGAATCAACCGGGGCAGCAGGTAGCGACGATTGCCTGGGAAGAAGCATTGCCGCGATACGACAAGAATAATGACAAAGAGATCGCGCGTTCAGAAATCTCCGGAACCGACACAATGGACAAGATGTTGAGGGGCGCTTTTGAAGCCTTCGATACAAACCGCGACGAAAAACTGAATGCCCGGGATTGGGAAGTCTTTCGCGGGATGATGGCGTCAGAAAATGGACTGCTCGCGATCAAGCTCGGCGGCGAAGGCGATCAAACTGCGAAGGCGATTCGTTGGCGCTACCAGAAGCCAGTGCCCCAGGTGCCTTCCACGCTTCTCTATAAAGGCGTCCTTTACATGATCAACGATAGCGGAATTCTCCTCTCGTTCGATCCAGCCACCGGAAATGTGCTCAAGCAGGGACGTCTGCGCGGCGCGATCGACAAGTATTTCTCTTCACCGGTTGCCGCCGATGACAAGGTTTTTCTGATAGGCCAGGGAGGAGCGGTCTCAGTACTGAAGGCGGCGGGCGATTGGCAAGTACTCGCCGTCAACGAGTTGGATGATGAATGCTTCGCGACCCCAGCAATTGCGGACGGGAAGATTTATATCAGGACGAGAAGTGCTTTGTATTGTTTCGGGAAACCATTGTAGGGGTGGCACTCTGCGCCATCGACAAGTCTCTACTAGCTTAGGCGTGAGGTAAGAGCAGTACCTCGCTCTTTCAGCCTTCTCCAAAACGCGCCTTCGTGTCGTTCATTTCAAACACAGGCAGCACCTGCAAGACCTTGCGCGTTTATAAAAGTAGGGTGGGATGCGTCAAAGGCAGTGGCGACTGCGGCCGCGAATTAAGAGTTGCTTTACGACCAAGGTCTATTTCCCGACATCGCTAATCAGCACGACGTCGCTTGTGACTACTCCTCTCGTAGCGACAAGACTTCCGTCACGCGACCAGTCGAACGAAAGAACCCGACTCTCCGTGAAGTTCGTGAGTTGCTTCGCAGGTCCTCCTTCGATTGCTTGGGCCCAGATATTTTCAACGCCACCCCTGTTATCTACATAAGTGAGACTGCGACTATCAGAACTCCACCGCACGATTGAATCCCAACTAACCGGTACCGTCTCGGCGACATCGAAAGTCTGCATAGGCTTTCCAGTCTCCAGCGAAAAGAAACCTAAGCGCCACCGGGCGTTCGGCTGACCGTCGTTATGCCAATAGCCCAGCCATTTTCCGTCGGGCGAAACGGCAGGGCGAACCGCAAAGCCTTCGATGAGTGTTACTGGCGTGCCGCCTTCGATCGGCACCTTCCACAAGGTAGTCGTCACTCCAGGTTGGAAGTGTTCATAGATTACGAATTTCCCGTCGGCGGAAAACTGCGGCCAGTGGCTTTCGGAGTTGCCGAAGGTTAACTGCACGGGATTGCTGCCGTCCCGATCCATCCGCCAAATCTGAAACACACCGGAGCGGTTTGAGTGGAACGCGACGAAGCGATTGTCCGGCGAGACTGAGGGCGCGTAGTTGCGCTTCATGTTTGAAGTCAACTGGCGCTGTTTTGTTCCATCCGCACCGAGTTCATAAATATCGGCACTGCCGCTCGCGTCCGAGGCAAAGATTATTTTTTCATCGGGCGCCCAGGTGAGATCGAAGTAGCGGCCAAGTCCGGACGTGATCGCGCGCGGGCTTTCCCCTTTGGGCACGGTCCAGATATTGGCCAACGTTTGTGTTTGTGTAGTTACCAATGAGCGCGAGTCGGCGGTTAACATCACAGCCCGGTAATCGCTCAGGTCATTAGTCAGAGTACGCGCCGATCCGTCCAACCCGAGATACCAGATCTGTTCGAACGAAGCGCCCTGAGCTCGCCCTGAAAGTATGACCGCGGACGCATCTGCCAAAAGGGCGACGTGACTGGGCTGCTCAAATCGTTGTGGCGCCAGTGGGATTAGTCGTTCCCCGCGGTTGGCCAGATTTAGTTCGTAAATAGCGGCGTAAAATCCGTCTTGATCAGAGCTGATGATCGGCACTTCAAGATTTTGATCGTCATGAGTCCAAGCCGGCGAGCTGGACCAATCCCAGGCGAACCGCTCCGGCCACTTGCGCGTGATTAGCGTTTGTTCATCACTGCCGTCGGCCTGCGCGACGACTAATGTGTCTGACTCGCCCGCACGACTGTGCCGCAAGAAAGCAATTCGCTTCCCATCATGCGAAAGACTGGTCGGTCCCTCCTCGGGATTTACTTTGACAGGAGGCGCGCCTGTCCCGAGGACAGGAACTTTGAATATCTCATCGGATTCGTTGGCGCTGGTTGTAGCGTAACCGTAATAGATGAAGTTTCCATCCGGAGAGAAAGCCACCCCTAAATAATGACCCTCTCGCCCGGGAACCACTTCGAGGTTGCCGGCGCTTCCTACCTGTCTCAACCAAAGGCTCTCTTTACCACTTTCGCTTTTTACATACACGACGTACTTGCCGTCCGGTGAGATCGAGGCGAAGAGAGCGTTTCCATTCGTCGTGAGCTTAGTTACGTTGATTCGCTGGAAGCGAGCAACATTCTTTTCAGGTTGCCTCAGGAACTTGTAGATCCCGTAACCTCCGCCGGCCAGTACCAGCAGGAGCAACGCAGCAAGGCCAGCTTGAAGTGGCCAAGTGGTTTCTCGACTACCGAGTGACACCGCAGTGGTTAGGTGCGATGCTTTCAGCTCATTGGTATTTAGTGCTCGATCCTCACCTGTAGCAGCAGTTGGAAATTCGCGACCCGATACCGTTTTCGCTCCGCCGCCCGGCGCCGGCGGTACTGAGCGGTCGAGTTGTAGATCGAGCTGGAGGTCCTTTCGCAAACTTCGCAGATCGATCGCCATTTCTTTGACGCTCTGGTAACGCTCGTCCGGATCCTTTCTCAGCGCCTTTCGCACAATCCGCTCGAGCTCAGCCGGCACACCGCTTACGGATCTGGAAATTGTTAGTGGATCTCGTTCGACAATTGAGACGACAACATCAGTCGAGGTCTCGCCTGTAAATGGCGGACGCCCGGAGAGCATTTCGTAAAGCACTACTCCCAGACTCCAAACATCAGTGCGCACATCGACCTGAGTCCCTCTTGCTTGTTCGGGTGACATATAGGCGACGGTACCCAGCACCATACCCGGAGCGGAGTTCAGCATCAGCGTAGACATCGTGGTGTTGGAAGGATCCCGACTTTCAGTAAGCTTAGCCAGACCAAAGTCGAGCACCTTCACATAACCATCGCGCCGGATCATGATGTTTTCCGGCTTGATGTCGCGGTGAACGATTCCGGCCTCGTGCGCTGTCCTGAGGGCGTCGGCTACCTGAATTGCGATGTCAATCGCGTCCCCCAGTTTCATTGCGCGCTCGTTGATTTGTTGGCGCAGGGTGAGGCCTTCGATGTACTCCATCGTGATGAAGGGAAGACCGTCATCGGTTTCGCCAACTTCGTGGATCACGCAAACATTAGGATGGCTAAGCGTAGAAGCGATTCGCGCTTCCTGTTTGAAACGGCGCAGTCGATCCTGATCGTTGCGCACGTATTCGGG
>JBDTYQ010000134.1:0-6671 GCA_040005515.1 bacterium | reverse complement strand
TCCGATCATCTCACATCTTTGTTCCGAACGAAGCTACGGGCGGTTTAGTCGTATCGTGCCACTTCGGTGGACGTTCAGCGTTCGCGACGCAACCGCTGACCTAGCGAGAGGAATGTTGTTGATTCGTCTTCCAAAGATCGAGGATCGTCGCGGCGCCGAATTTAAGATAACCGTGCAGAATTCGGAAGCTGATTAGATTTTGTCCCCTGGCGAAACTTTTACCCGTTGAATAAAGTAGAATCTCTATATGCCAATCATTAAAGAAGCAGACTTAACTCAAGGCATCGAAACGCCGGACAATGAGCAACAGTTGCAGATACCGAACGAGCTGCCGGTGTTGCCATTGCGCGATATCGTGATCTATCCCTTCATGATCGTGCCGCTCTTCGTCTCTCGAGAAAAGTCTATTCGGGCTGTTGACGAAGCGTTGGGCGAAAATCGAATGATTCTGCTCGCCTCTCAAAAGGATCTCGACAAGGAAGAACCGACGGCCGACGATCTGTACCGGGTGGGTACCGCCGCGGTGATCATGCGCATGTTGAAGTTGCCTGACGGTCGCATCCGCATTCTGGTCCAGGGACTCGCGCGTGCCGAGATCGAGTCGGTCGACACAAGCGGCGAGTACATTCGCTCACGCGTAAAAGTAATGCAGGAAGTCCTGCCGCCGGAACGTTCTTTGGAAGTTGAGGCATTGATTCGTAACGTGCGCGCCTCAATGGAAAAGGCGATCAATCTGGGGAAAAATATTTCGCCGGAAGTAATGGCGATCATCGCGAACCTGGATGACGCTGGAAGACTCGCAGATTTGTCGGCGTCGAACCTGGAGTTGAAAGTGGAAGACGCGCAGTCTGTGCTTGATATTGCCGACACTACTGCTCGCCTTCGTCGTGTCAACGAACTCCTCAATAAAGAAATCGAAGTCCTGACCGTTCAGCAGGAGATCAATACTCAGGCGCGCGCAGACATCGATCGCTCGCAGCGGGAGTTTTACCTGCGGCAGCAGATGAAGGCGATCCAGAGCGAATTGGGCGAGGGTAATGAGCTGGCGGAGGAGATCGCCCAGTTTCGCGAAAAGATCGAAGCAGCGAGCATGCCCAAGCCGGCTGAAGATGAAGCGTTGCGGCAGTTGAAGAAACTGGAACGGATGCATCCGGATGCGGCTGAAACCGCCACACTCCGAAACTGGATGGAGATCATGACCGATCTTCCGTGGTCAAAAGCATCGACAGACAATCTCGATTTACTAAAGGCTGAAGCGATTCTCAATGAGGATCACTATGGCCTTGAGAAGGTCAAGGATCGCATCATCGAAGCGCTTGCAGTTCGCAAGTTAAAGGAAAAACCGAAAGGTCCGATTCTTTGTCTTGTCGGACCCCCGGGAGTCGGCAAGACTTCGCTGGGTCGTTCGATCGCGCGCGCCTTGGGCCGAAAGTTTGTTCGGCTGTCTTTGGGCGGCGTGCACGATGAGGCGGAGATTCGTGGTCACCGTCGCACCTACGTAGGAGCAATGCCTGGTCGCGTTGTGCAAGCAATTCAACAGGCAGGAACGAACAACCCGTTAATCATGCTGGATGAGATTGACAAAGTCGGCGCGGATTTTCGTGGCGACCCATCATCGGCTTTGCTCGAAGTGCTCGACCCGGAACAGAACAATAGTTTCCGCGACAACTACCTTAATCTTACTTTCGACCTGTCTAACGTCATTTTCATGACGACGGCAAATATCCTGGACACTATTCAGCCTGCTCTTCGGGACAGGATGGAAGTAATTCGACTCGCCGGATACACCGAAGAGGAGAAGCGGGAGATAGCCTTGCGGCACCTGTTGCCGAAACAGATGGACGAGAACGGCGTCACCGCGCGCGACCTGAACATTTCCAAGACCGCGTTGATTGCGATCATTCAGCAGTACACACAGGAAGCGGGACTACGCCAGCTGGAGCGCGAGATCGGCAGAATTTGCCGGAAGGTTGCGCGCCGCATGGCTGAAGGTCACAAGGGCGCTGTGCGTGTTTCACTCAAAAACCTGCACGAATTTCTCGGCGCTCCGAAAATCATTCCCGAAGAAGTTCTGAAGAAGGATCAGATAGGAGTGGCTACAGGTCTGGCCTGGACAGCAGTTGGGGGAGACGTACTCTTTATCGAAGCCCTGCGCATGAAAGGCAAGGGCAATCTGGTTCTAACTGGACAGCTCGGCGAAGTGATGCGTGAGTCAGCTCAAGCCGCTTATTCCTATGCGAAGTCGCGGGCGAAAGAGTTGGACATTAATGAAGACGATTTTGCTAACTACGATCTTCATATCCACATCCCAGAAGGTGCGATTCCCAAGGATGGACCGTCGGCGGGAATCACACTCGCGACGGCGATGGTCTCCGCGCTTTCCATGCGACCAATCTTGAAGAGCGTGGCCATGACGGGTGAGATCACATTGCGTGGCAACGTGCTGCCGGTGGGCGGTGTCAAAGAGAAAGTTCTGGCAGCACGTCGCGCTCGAGTTACGACAATCATTCTGCCTGCGCAAAACCGGCGCGATCTCGATGAAGTACCGAAAGAGCCGCTCAAGGATATTAGGTTTGTCTTCGTCGACAATATGCGGCAGGTCTTCCGTGAAGCGTTGAAGGAGCGGATTGTGCCGCCTGTAACTTCCGGCCCACGACCGCAGCGGTTGCCGCAAGCTGCGTCAGGGCACTCTGCATGAGTGTAGAAACGAACAGCGCAAAATAAAGAAGACCGCTCGATCTCCGAGCGGTCTTTTCTTTTTACAACCCTGGGGTGAGGTGTGATGTAGGGAAATGGATGAGTGGGATTTACAGCAAGAGGAGTCAGCATAGGTAAAACGCCTTCCCCGAAGTATAAGTGCAAGTTTCGCTCTCTCCTTACGGAGAGAGCGACTCAAGGTAGTGACCTTGATGCCCGCTGATTTCATTTGGGGAAGAATGTTTTCATTGAGACAGCGTTATTGCTCGTCAGGTAAGCACCCAAGTCGATCATCAGGGGCAGTGACTGCAAGCACTTGACGTATTTCCTCGGTTTAGGTCCAAGCTCGTCCAGAGTCTTAGCTTGAGACTTCGTCACCGCGTTCGTTTCCTTTAGCAAAGCCCAGGAGCGCAAGATTGAGCCAGGAACCGCAGAGAACCGGCTGTCCGACATAAACAGGTCAAGTACCCCCATGCTCTTGTTACCTTTTACGATGAGGTCCCAACCGCTACAACCTTGTCTTCTGGTTGAAGCGTCAGTTTATCCATGAGCGCCCCAAGTTCCGCGAAGCACCCATTATTCGCCCACGACGATTGTTTGAGTCATTTAATTGGTCACCTTCAATTCTGGATATCAGACCGAACATTGCCTGACTAACCTGCGTTCGATTAAATGCATGGCAACTTTCACCCCAATTTCTGAAACCAGGGCCGACACAACTTTCTTTGTTTCTGAGCGCAACCTGAGGCCTTCTGAGAGCATCTTTCATAGAGCCCGAAGATGGTGAGAAAGTAGTGGAAAACTTCACCGTTTCGGCGTTTGCTTCAAGTGGCGATTGTTTGACACCCCAGAAAACCGTGTGATAACCTCCGAGTTGGCTTCGGCCCCGCTTCTGTAGTGTCAACGTCTTAAGAGGTGCCGTTAGACCACCTCGCAATAATACTGAATGCCGGAACAGCGACAAGCCCCTCGAAGGTCGCGTTAGGAACTTGCACTGATAGCGGTGAAGGAGACGGATTTGATTTTTAACAGCTTCCCTCGTTCGATGCCAGGAATCGCATTGGTCGCGATGCTCATCCTCCCAGCAGTTGGCACCTTTGCACAGATCCCTGCCGGTTCCTCCGCTCGAGGAATACAGACTGATGTTGAAAAATCAGATCCGCGCGTTTCCCAGCTGATCTCCAAGGCTGAAGATCATTTTCGCAAAGGCCGTCTTAATCTCGAAGACAACAAGCGTGACCAGGCGCGTGATGAGTTCGATCGCGCTGTCGATGCGATTCTTGAGTCCGGTATGGACGTTCGTGCCAACCAGCGTCTCCAGGTGTATTACCTGGAACTCGTGGAGCGCATTTATCGTGAGGAAGTTCCGCTGGGCCGCAGTGGACCTCCGGCAAACGCTTCAGAGCTTGTCGCTCAAAATGTTCAGTTGCCCGCAACCGTTACCCAGACCGCGCCACCGCAAATCGGGTTTCGCGATCAGAGATTTGAACCGTCGCCTCTCGACGATCTGAGCAGACTTGTGCTGACTCCCGATGAACAGAACGTTTCTGAGTCTGATGTTCTGGCGCTGGAGCAAGCGAAGCAGAACGTAAACTTCGCGTTTACTTTGAATCCACTGGTTCAGCAGTACATCAACTACTACCAGGGCCGCGGTCGTTCCACGATGGAATCAGGTCTGCGTCGCTCGGGTCAGTATATGAAGCTTGCGCGACAGATTTTCAGCAAAGAAGGTGTTCCGGTTGACGTTGTTTGGTTGGGTCAGGTCGAGAGTGCCTGGAAACCCAAAGCGATGTCCTGGGCAGCAGCTTCAGGTCTATGGCAGTTTGTGCCTGGGACCGGACGACAGTATGGCTTGCGTCAGACCGCATACATCGATGAACGCAACAGCTTCGAGCAGGCCACAACAGCCTCAGCACGGTATCTCAAGGATCTCGCAAATCGATACGATGGTAATTGGGAACTGGCGATGGCCGCTTATAATACCGGCGCCGGCAACGTTGACCGCGCTATTTCACGGGCCGGCAGCAAGAGCTTCTGGGCGATCTATCCTTACATTGCGCAGGAGACTCGCAACTACGTTCCTAACATCCTTGCGACGATCCTGATTGCCAAGAATCCTGAGAAGTATGGCTTTAAGGGCATTCGTCCCGATCCGTCAATGGCGTATGACAAAGTTCAGATCTCTACGGCGACTAGTTTGCAATTGATTGCTGAAGCAACCGACACGACTGTCGACCACATTCGCGCCCTGAATCCGGAACTGAAACGTGATGCTACTCCGCGTGGCGAGGCCTACAACGTTCGCGTCCCGGGTGGAAAGGCAAAGCAGTTTGTTTCCATTCTGCAGCGCATTCCCGGCGAGCGTCGCGATAGTGCGCGAGTGATTTCAATCGCCCCTGGTGAAGAATTACAAGCAGTTGCAAATCGCACTGGCGTTAGCGTCTCGCAGTTAATGGCGATGAACAGCGGTGTTGATTTGAAGGCGACGACGAAATTGGTGGTCCCGAACAGCTCAGTTCGTTTGACGAGCTGGCGCCGGGCCAAACCGGCAGGCACCACTGAAGAGCCGACCCTCGTATTGACCAAGGTACGCGCTCGCAAAGGCGATACCATCGCCCGTATTGCTAGGGCTCGTAATCTTGATGCCAACGAGATTGCACGCTTGAACGGGGTGACTCCCGAGACTGAATTGCGCGCGGGTCAGGAAATCAGACTGCCGGCGGCAGCCGCAGCGGCACCAACGCGGCGTCGATAGTTCGAATAAAAACGCGTCTGTCCCGGCGTGTTGGAAATTTGAGCGCGCTTTCGATCGATTCGTAAAGCGCGCCTTTGTTTTTTGGCGGTTCCTTTCGCCTCCTCACAAAACCAAACATCTTCAAAGGAGCTCCTCACATGCTCTTTCGTACCCTCTCCGCTGCCGTCTACGGCATTGACGCCGACCTCGTTGATATTGAAGTTGACTTGACTCCAGCTCGAGGCGAATCGGAAAATCCTGCAACGGTCACGATTGTTGGACTGCCTGACGCTGCTGTGCGAGAGTCACGCGAGCGCATCCGTGCGGCGATTACCAACTGCGCCTTCTTCTTTCCTTTCCAAAAGATCACCATCAACCTCGCGCCCGCAGACGTGCGTAAGGAGGGCGCCAGTTTTGACCTGCCAATCGCTCTTGGCATTCTCGGCGCCAATGGAGATCTCGCGGAGGAAAGCAATCTGATCCACGTGCTTTGCGTCGGTGAGTTGTCACTCGATGGACGAGTGCGCCCGATCAAAGGCGCGCTTCCCATCGCGATCCTCGCGCGGGAGTCGCTGATTCAGCACGTCATCCTTCCGGATGAAAACGCCAAAGAGGCGGCCGTTGTGGCAGGTGTGAACGCCTATCCAGTCGCCGACCTGCGCAGCGCCGTCGAGTTGATCGCGGCACTGCGCTCTGAAAATCCACCGCAGCCTTTGAAGATCGATCCCGCTGCGATCCTCCATCAACCCGATCACTACAGCGTGGACTTTCGCGAGGTCCGCGGCCAGCTCTCTGCAAAACGCGCTCTCGAAGTTGCCAGCGCGGGCTCACACAATATTCTACTGATTGGACCGCCAGGCTCAGGCAAGACGATGCTCGCGAAACGACTGCCAACGATTCTGCCTCCCTTGGAGTTTGAAGCTGCACTTGAGCTCACAAAGATCCACTCGGTCGCAGGTATGACTGGCAGCGCCGGATTGATCGCCGAGAGACCATTCCGTTCACCGCACCATACGATTAGCGATGCCGGCTTGATTGGCGGCGGAGCGGTGCCACGACCTGGAGAAGTCTCCCTGGCGCACCAGGGCGTCCTCTTCCTGGATGAGCTCCCAGAGTTCGATCGGAGTGTCTTAGAAGTATTACGTCAGCCTCTGGAAGACCAACGCGTAACGATCAGTCGCGCAGCAATGTCGCTCACCTTTCCCGCATCCTTCATGTTGGCTGCCGCGATGAACCCCTG
>JBDTYQ010000133.1:0-6686 GCA_040005515.1 bacterium | reverse complement strand
GCAAGCCGATGATTTTCGGCAAAGACATAAAGAAGGGGATTCGTATGAACGGTGCCTTGCCGGAGGTGGTAACGATTGGGGAGAACGGCATCACCGAAGCGGATCTTTTGGTGCATGACATTTATCTTGAAGACCCTTCGGTAGCATTTATGCTCGCACGCATGGAGCAGCCCAACTTTCCGCAGCCTGTCGGTATCTTTCGCGCCGTCCAGCGCGCGACGTATGAGGACATGATGGTCGACCAGATCGATGCGGCGATTGCTAAGAATGGCAACGGTAGTCTTGAGAAGCTGCTGAATAGCGGCGAGACGTGGACGGTAGAATAAGGCGAGGGAATAGGGGAAGGGTCCGGTCGCGAGGTAACCTTAAGGTTCGCTCGGTGCAAATCAGTTCTCATTTAGCCCCCATCTCGCTATTCGGTTCCTGGATTCAGATCATGAGAAAACTGCGCACGATCACGCTTCTTGCACCTCTCTTCCTCGCCTTTCTTCTATTTATGACTACCCCTTTGTCGGTGGTCGCGCAGACTGCCGCGCAAAAAGTCGCTCAGGAACGTGCCGCCAGTTTGCGCCAACAGCTTGCCGATGTTGAATCGCAACAAGCAACGATGCAGACGCGCCTGAATCAGCTTGAAGAAGATTCGAAACCGGAGAATATCGAGAGGAGTCTGGCGGGGGTGGGAAGCACCAAGCCTGAGGAGTTGCGCGAGCAGAGACGACGCCAGCTGGAGACCGAAAAGAACAATGTCCAGTTTCAATTAACGAGACTGGCTAACAGCAAGACGCGGCTTGAAACGGGAATTGCTCAGGCGGATGCGGACGTCTATCACGCGAGTGCGGGAGTTAATGCGGATGGCACGGTTGCAGCACCGGTCCGCGCAATCACAAGCCCGAATATTGGGACTGCGGAGAAAACTCAAAGCGGGAACGCCGCAACAGTTAAACGTCGCAGTCGGCGTGTCCGCAAGAGCAAACCGAAATCACGTCGCACACCGACGCATCACGCGCTAAGTTCCTTCTAGACATCCGAGTTGAATGAGCCCGCCTCCTTGAAGTCACTCAACTCTTTGAAGTGTGGGGACACCGAACCCTTCCTCCAGACCGGGCATTTACCCCTTCCCCTTTTCCCCTCTTACTGATCCTTCCACTCCGGTATCCGTCCCGGCGTCCAGGGCGCGCCAGCTGCTTCCATCTGTTTCTCCAGTCGCGCTAGATCGCCTTCGATTAATTGCCGCAACTGTGTGAGCGTCTGCTCGAAATCCCGCGCCGCCGCCGCGTACTGATTCATCTGCGTCTGCGTTGGTCTCGCCGTGGAGGTGCGTTGCACCCCGACGATGTCACTCACCCTTTCGCTGATCGAAGGCGGCAGGTTCAGGTTGCGTGAACGAAGTGCGGTATCGCCTCGCAAGGCTCGCAGAATCTCGTTAGTGCGTTTGTCGAGCGTTGCGGCGTCGTCCAATAACTTATCTCCGGCGGCAGGTGTGTCGAGCAACGCGCGTTTGATCAAGGCAAGTCGAGGCTTCAATGCATTGGCCGCCTCGAGCGCTCCCTGCGCTGCTCGCTGCAGGCGCGCTGATTTCCGTTGAAACTCAACCAGCGTCGCGCGATCGGCCGTAGACATTGCTTCTTGTCCTTCGACTACAACTCTGAATTCCTGCGGCGTCCCAATCGGGGTCATCACTCCATCGATCCGCTTCGCGAGGGAGACTTTGTAGACGCCTGGCATGACAAGCGGTCCTGCCGGTCCTTCATTGAACGGGTCGTCGGTCTCCGGATTCGGCGGCGGCGGAACTGAAGCCGGCGGGTAGCGCAGGTCCCAGGCGACGCGCTGCATTCCCGCAGTGATCGGCCCGGTCAAGCGACGCACGATACGACCTTCCGCGTCGGCGACTGTGATGATGATCGCCGGCGCTTCTTCCTCGTCTTCGGCGCGGAGTTCTGACTGGCCCGGCAGTGTTACAACGCCGCTCTTCTTCTCGGTTTCTTTCTCGCCTTCCTGACGCTTTGCTTTCTTCGTCTTCAGCTCGTCCTTCAGATAGTAAGTAATCGTCGCGCCAAACGCCGGATTCTCCGCGGTGTAGAATGACTCGCCCTGGAAACTCTTCCCGCGACCGCCGAGAGGTTGCGACTGGACGTACATCAGAGCATCCTTCACCGGAAAGAGCGGCCCGTCCTGCTTCAGCATTTCCGGCGCTAATAAACGCAGTGGCGTGTAGTTGTCGAGAACGTAAATGCCGCGTCCGAAGGTTCCGACTACAAGATCGTTCTCGCGTTTTTGAATAGTCAGATCGCGCACCTGGATAGTCGGCAGCGCGCCTTTGAGTTGCACCCACTTCTGACCGCCATCGATCGTGAAGAACAACCCGAGCTCCGTGCCGGCAAAAAGCAGATTCGGGTTCACATGATCTTCGGCAATCGCCCACACGGACTCACTCTTCGGGAGGTTGCCGTTGATCTGAATCCACGTGCGCCCCGCATCTGTGCTCTTTAAAAGATAGGGTTTGAAGTCAGCATTCTGATGATTCTCAAATGCAACGAACACTGTGTTCGCTTGATGATTTGAAGCAACGATGCGACTGACATAGGCCATCTCAGGAATGCCCGGAATCTTGTCGATCTTCCGCCAGCTCTTGCCGCCGTCTTCGGTAATCTGAATCAGACCATCATCAGTACCGACGTAAACGAGCCCTTCCTTCTTTGGCGACTCGGCAAGAGCGGAAGCGTTTCCGAAAAATGCGGTCGAGGCATTTTTCGCGACCGCGTCAACGCCCCAGACCTTGCCCATTACCGGTAGCTTGTCGCGATCGAGACCGCGCGAGAGCTGGCCGCTGACGACCTGCCAGCTGTCGCCGCGGTCGTCACTGCGAAATAATTTGTCAGCAGCAAAGTAGATGCGCGTGTGCGAGTGGGGACTGATGATGAACGGAGAGTCCCAGTTCCAGCGAAGCGGTTCCTCGCCACGGCCGACGGCCGGTTGAATGCTCATACGTTCGCCGGTTCGTTTGTCGAAACGCGCGAGTCCGCCGTTTTGATATTCGGCATAGATCGTGTTCGGGTCCTCCTGATCGACCTGACTGCGAAACCCGTCGCCGCCATTTGTGACGAACCAATCTGCGTTCGAAATACCAGATGCGCTACGCGTGCGCGCCGGACCCCCGACACTAAAGTTGTCCTGCGCGCCGCCGTACACGTTGTAGAAGGGACTGGCGTTGTCGGTAGTTACGTCGTAGAACTGCGTGATGGGGAGATTCTTTTTGAACTCCCAATTCGCACCCCTGTCGTAGCTCTCATAGATGCCGCCATCGCAACCAACCAGATAGTGTTCGTTATTTGCGGGATCGATCCAGATGTCGTGGTTGTCGACGTGCTTGGATTTTTCTCCCAGGCGCCGCAGCGTCTTCCCACCATCGTCGGAAACCATCAAGAAGACGTTCATGACGTAAACGCGGTCGACGTTCTTGGGATCCGCGACGATGCGGGCGTAGTACATTGCGGTCGCGTCAAACTCATTTCGTCTTTCCCAACTGCCGCCGCGATCGTTTGATCGGAAGATCCCACCCTTCTTGTCCGCCGCCTCCACAGTTGCGTAGATCACGTTCGAATCAACTGGAGAGATCGAGAGACCGATGCGGCCTAGTTCGGTTGTCGGCAAGCCTGCTTTCAACTTGTTCCAAGTGACGCCTGCATCTGTGGATTTGTAGATCGCGCTCTCCGGACCCCCGTTGATCAGCGTCCACATGTGCCGCCGGCGTTGGTAAGCGGCAGCGTAAAGAGTCTCCGGATCCTGCGGATCGATCACGATGTCCGTGACGCCGGTGTTGTCGCTGATCGAAAGAATCTTTTTCCAGGTCTTTCCGTTGTCAGTGGTTTTGTAAAGGCCACGATCTCCGCCGGGACCCCACAGTGGTCCCTGGGCGGCGACGTAGACCGTGCTGGAGTCTTTTGGGTCGATTGCGATGCGACCGATGTGCTCAGAATTTTTCAGCCCGAGGTTCTTCCAGGTCTTGCCACCATCATCAGAACGATAAATGCCGTTGCCATACGAGACGCTGCGCTGGCTGTTGTTCTCTCCCGTGCCGACCCAGACAGTAAGAGGATTCTTTTGATCGAGCACAATCGCGCCGATTGAGTAGGAACCTTCCTTGTCGAAGACAGGGATCCAGGTCGTGCCGTTATTGATCGTCTTCCACACACCACCGGAGGCAGCAGCAGCGTAATAGCGAGCGGGGTTTGCCGGATCGACAGCAAAGCCGATGATGCGCCCGGACGTGAATGCCGGGCCGATGCTTCTCAACCGCAGACCATTGAACGTCGGTGGGGACATCGGATCTTTCGGCTTCTTGTCATCTTCCTTCTCGCCGTCGGGCTTCGAGGTTTGCTCGTCCTTTGCCGCTTCGGGAGACGCTTGCTGTTTCGCTGTGGCTTCCGATCTGGCCTTCTGCGCTGCAGCTTTTTCCGCTGCCTTTTCTTCTTGAGCGGACGCTGGGTAGGACAGCGTCAGGATGGCGATTAAAGCCAGACCAGTAATTAAAGCGGGATAGACGCGGGGGTCGCAGAAGCGATTGACAAAGCGATGCATTGAAAGTGATCTCCTCTTAATGAATGACGAGTTCGGATTGCGGATTCGTTTAACTCTTTGGAGTGCGGGGACCTGTCCCCGCTTTGGTCCGTGGCAGGCTGGCGCCACATTCCGGTAACCCAGCCTTTAGCGTACGAAGGCTGCGACAGGTCGCAACCGGACAAAGCGCCGACAGGTTGGGCGCACTCCAAGGGGTTGAGCGTCGATCAAAGTGGTTCGGCACTCCAAAACACTACGAATTGAGACCTGAGACCAACTCGCGCATGCCGCAATCGATTCATTCTCCCGATCGGGCTTGCGCCAATCGCGACGCTTGCCTTCTCACCGCTTCGGACACGTTTCGGTTCTGCGAAAGGTTTTGCAGGTCTTTTGTGCGGATCCGCGGCAGGATGTTTATCGCCGTGGGGATCGGCGTGCGTGGGTTGCGCGAAAGATTATGAATGATCGTATATGAACGCGCCCAGCCGCGATTCATGGAAATCAGCCGTAGTATTTCACCGGCCACCGTTCGCATCGACGCAATGTTTTCCGCTTCCTGAACCGTGATGCGCGGGTTATTGATTACCGCCGCAGAGACTACCTTATTGGAATCGCGAATCAGAACGCTGCGGGCTTCGCGATCACCCTTGCGAGCGAGCTTCATGCGGTCCCGCGCGTTCATCAACATCATTCGCCGGATCAAGGTGACGCGTTCCGGCGCGAGAGTGCCACCAGACTCGAATCGCTCGCTCTCGAGGATCCTCTGGATTGCCGCAGCCTGTTCCGCGTAATCATCTTCCGCCAGTTCCTCATAACGCTCGGCAGGCATCCACGAGTCGTCGAGGTCGGCGTCGGAAACTTCAATGTGCGCGGCGATGGCCCAGGCGTCCTCGAGCGAAAGCTCGCCACCCATTGTGCTCAGTTCGGCAGTCTCAAAAAACTCAGCAGCGGCCGTGTTTCCGCGGGCGCGCAACTCTTCGGCGATCTGTTTGGCGCCGCGCTCTTTCTCAAAAAATTCGGTCTGCGTTTCTCGGGCACGACGCTCAGCGTCTGGAGAGCGGGCAGCGTTCCGCAGAATGGCGTCTATTATTGCTGGAGTTCGCACCAGCCGCTGCTGGTTCAGTGTGATGAGTTCCAGCAATGAACCTTCAATGGCGGCGGACGCGAGTTGCACAATCGCTTCGTCGGGGGTGTTGGCGTTGAGGATTACGGCTTCATGGATCTCCGGAGCGGCGCTGATGCCTGCCAGGTAGCCCAGTACAGCTCTCGACGTGTCCGGCGTTTTCGCAGCATCAAGGAGATCCTGTTCTTCCTGGCCGCTGAGAGTCTCGGCGGCAGCTTCGGCAATGGTCGTGTCTTCTGATGTGCGTAAGGCAACGAGTACT
The DNA here is from genome assembly GCA_040005515.1 of bacterium. Classification (GTDB taxonomy): domain Bacteria; phylum Acidobacteriota; class Blastocatellia; order Pyrinomonadales; family Pyrinomonadaceae; genus PSRF01. The sequence continues at coordinate 744 of JBDTYQ010000133.1, read as the reverse complement.
TCCAGCAAGTCAGATTGCGGCAATGGAAGCAGCCCGCTCGCTGCTGCCAGACGCGCAGGCTGCGGGGCTTTACCGGTGACGATTGCCTGGACCACCGGATTAGTTGATGTAGTTGTGCTCATGAACAGAAGTCAGGAGTCAAAAGCCAGTAGTCAGTGGTCAGCAGAGTCGTTAGTGTCAGAAGTTACCTCTTGTTTCTGACCGTTCAAAGGCAGAAGGGAAGGGCGTTTTAAAGAATCAGCAAAGAAAGATCAAAACAAGAAGGTGAGGCTTTGACAATCCAGCACTACTCAGCTCGTACACTACGATCACTACGCCGACACACCATGACACTTCTTATACTTCCTGCCTGAGCCACAGGGGCAGAGTTCATTGCGACCGACCTTAGGCTGATCGCGCACCACGGTCTTTACTTTTCCGGCCTCTTCACCCGCAGGCGCTGCGCCCTGATTTGGTCCCGTGAACGTCATCGACGTCGCACGTCGCGGCATCCTTCGTTGACGCAATGCTTCAGGCGGTTCCTCCGAGACGATCTGCAGGTTGAAGAGTGAACGAATTGTGCTGGTATCGATACGGTCGAGCATCTCCTGAAACATATCGAAACTCTGCTTCTTATACTCGACGAGCGGATCCTTCTGCCCGTAACCGACCAGCCCGATGCCTTGTTTCAAGTGGTCGAGCGACAGCAAGTGGTCTTTCCACTGCGCGTCGATGATGTTGAGCATGATGATGCGCTCATATGTG
>JBDTYQ010000132.1:0-6706 GCA_040005515.1 bacterium | reverse complement strand
CGCTGTATAGGTTCACAGGAGTTAGCGGACGTTGCCAGTCATCGATGTGAGGACCCTGAGAATCGTTCATCCCTGGCGGCTCTTGCCGAGTAAAATTCTCGATGAATTTTGGGACTAGTCTTACAGATCAGTTAACCTGCCCCAGGGATTACAGAGGATAAATCATTCTGTGCGTGGAACATTACACCAAGTGCAAGGGTCATTGCAACTCAAAAACTAGCGCCGATTCAGGATGCCGCGAGGGCGAGGGTAGTACTCCGAGCAAACTGGCAACAGGCTCGTAGTTACGGGCATCTGAGCTTGGTAGTCAGTGCAAAACGAAAAGCCAAATCAACCTAAAAAATGGGTGGGAAGAAGAAATGACCAGGAAGTTTAGCTTACAAATATTGCTGGGAAGCGTCCTTTTGGCCACGGTCGCCTTGGCCCCGTCGGCCCAAGAGATTTCCACGGCCGACAAGCTCAGTCAGGCCGAGATTGATCGTATTGTCAACGCCTTCACCTCCAAAGAGACCCAGTTTCGGAAAGCGCTGAATATTTATTCCTTCAAGCGCGACGCGATGATCCAGAGCATCGGCCTCGGTGGTCAGGTCACCGGCGAATACCACCGAGTTTCCCGTTTTACCTTCGACGATCACGGCAACCGTTATGAAAAGATCAATTTCTTTCCGATGCCCTCATTGTCTGCGGTCACTCCTGAAGATCTCGAGGATCTGGGCGGCATCAACCCGTTTGCCCTCGAACCTTCAATGCTCGATCGTTACAACATTAAGTATGTTGGCAAAGAAAAGATTGACGAGCTGAACTTATACGTTTTTGACGTTGCTCCCAAAGTGATTCCGGATCCCAGGAAAACGAAGGAGCGGCTCTTTGTCGGGCGTGTCTGGGTTGATGATCAGGAGCTGCAGATCGTAAAGACCAAGGGAAGAGGCGTACCCGAAACCAAGATCAATAAGTTCCCCATTGTCGAAACATATCGCGAACAGATCGATGGCAAATACTGGTTCCCCACTTACTCCTATGCGGACGAAGAATTACTTTACGAGAAGGCTGATGCACTACATATTCGGATGAAGGTTCGCTATACCGACTTTGCGCCGGCTCGAGCTGATGTGAAGGTGATTGATGTAGAGGCCGGGGGCGAGTTGCAGAATGACGACAAAAAGCCTGCTCCAAAGCCGACACCAAAGCCCTAGCTTCGGATCAGGTACGCTCGGTTGGAACAGCCTCAAGTTCCTGACCTATTAATGCCTGAACATGCTTTACTAACTCTTGTACATCCTGATCCGACGAGAGACCAATTGTAGGAACCGGAGGCAGTAATACCATCGAGATGGTTCCCGCCTGCGCGCGACCGGTTCCCTTTCCCATTAAGACGTCGGTGTTCTTCATGGCCACCGGCACGATCGGGACTCCTGCCGCAACGGCCATGTAGAACGCACCCTTCTTTAAGGGAAGAAAGGCTCCTGGCCTTGCACGGGTTCCTTCAGCAAACACCCCGAACGATATTCCGGATTTAATCCTTGACGTTGCTCCTTCCACGGTCGCCAGTGCGCGTTCACGATTCGACCTGTCGATCGCCATGATGTTCACGAAGCCCATCCCATAGCCAAGGATAGGAACCTTCAGTAGTTCTTTCTTTGCCAACAAGCCGATGCGTCGTCCCGTGTAAACAAAAAGTGTAGCGGTATCCAAATAGGATCTGTGATTGGAAATAAACACATAGGTCTGTCTCGGATCCAGCGCGGACACGCCTCTGACGCTCACTTTCATTCCGCTCAAACCCAGCCAATTTCGTCCACCGAATAGCGCCCACGGGTACACCCAATTCGGTCTTCGCGCAATCCGCGCCACGAGCAGGATGGGAATACCCAGGATGATTAGCAACGCACCCGCGAGAAAGAGTGACCACCAGTAATGCAAACGACTGCCGCCGTCGAACCTTTGACCTATGCTAGACTCGCCCGCCTGCGACGCAGAGGCCGAGACCCCCTCTTCAATCAAATCGCGCGAAGGATTTTCTGAATGGCTCATCATCGGACGTTGATTGCGAATATTGCTGCGTTAGCTATTTGCGTCACAGCTGCGTCGGCAGTGAATGCGCAGAGGGTCGGCGCGGTTGTTGCTCGCGTCGGAATTCCCTCACCGCGATCCGTTCTTGGATTTACTCCTGGAGATGACAGAACGATTGCCGACTGGCGTCAGATTACAGACTATTTCGCTCGATTGGACAAGGCGTCTGACCGCGTGCTCGTCGAGCAGATGGGGCAGTCAACTCTACGCCGTCCATTAATCGCAGCATTCATCAGTTCACGCGAAAACATTCTCGCCCTCAAGAAATACAAAGAGATTCAAAAGCGGCTTGCTGATCCGCGCCTCGTACACTCCCCGGCCGAACGCGACATACTGATCAACCAGGGCAAGGTAGTTGTTGCTATTTCCTGTTCGATCCACTCGACCGAAATCGTCGCATCGCAGATGTCGATGCAACTCGCGTTTCAGCTTGCTGCTGCACAGGATCAGGCAAGCCGGGAAATCCTGCAGAATACGATTTTAATCTTGATTCCATCGTCGAACCCTGATGGCGTAGATATGGTTGCCGACTGGTATCGCAAGACGCTGGGAACTGAACATGAAGGCAAGGAACCCCCGGAGATTTATCATCACTACGCTGGTCATGATGACAATCGCGACTGGTTCATGTTGAATCTAAAAGAGACTCAAGCGATCACGCGGCTCTTCTGGAAAGAATGGTTTCCGCAGATCGTGTACGACATTCACCAGCAAGGCCCAAACGGGTCGCGCTTCTTTATCCCGCCCTTTTTCGATCCGGCAAACCCGAATATTGCGCCGGTGTTACTGCGGCAGGTCGGCCTGATTGGGCACAAGATCGCCGCCGATCTTCAGGCAGCCAATGTTAAGGGAGTCATCACGAACTCCACTTACGATACCTGGTGGCATGGGGGCTTTCGCACAGCGCCATACTTCCATAATTCAATTGGAATTCTTTCCGAGGCTGCCAGTGCGAAGCTGATGAGCCCGACGACGGTCACGCGAGAAGAGTTAAGCAAGGCTACCACTCGCGGGATGCGCAACGCGTTGGAAGCTACCACCAACTTCCCCGATCCCTGGCCGGGTGGTGAATGGCACGCACGCGACATCCTCAATATGGAAATGATTGCCTCCCGCTCCGTGCTCTCGCTTGCCGCCAAGTTTCGTTCTGAGTATCTTCAGAACTTTTATGAGCTCGGTCGAGCAGCGATTGCCTTCGGTCGCCCGGATGAACCGCTCGCCTTTCTCATTCCAGCAGGACAAGGTCGCGACGAGGCGGTCGCGAAACTCATCGATGCTTTAGTGGGACAGGGAGTCGAGGTCCACAGGCTAGATCACGAGCTGCATGCTTCATACGGTCCGCAACTTCTGCAACGAACAAACTCCACAAGCGAGAAGTTGGGCACCTATCGAAAGATCATCGCCGCAACGACTGGAATGCACGAGGTGCCGGGTGGTAGTTACATCGTGTTTCTTGCGCAGCCGCAAAGGCAAAATGTGCTTGCTCTATTCGAACCGCAGATCTATCCAAACCGGATCGGCGCGCAAGGTGAGGCCGAACGACCGTATGACGTGGCGGGCTGGACGTTGCCGCTGCAATTGGGAGTCGAGGCTCCGGCCGTTACGGCGATTCAGGAGACTTATACCGAGCGCCGCCTGACGCTCATTCGCGACGCCGCTGAAGTGCGTCAGGATCTAGCTCTGCCGCTTAAAAGCGGAGCGGCTTCACCGGTTCTCAATCCATTGAAGCAGCCGGTCCGAATCGGAATCTATAAGCCGTGGACCGCAAACATGGACGAGGGTTGGACGCGATTCATCTTCGATACATTCAATGTGCCGTTCAGCTCTCTGCTCGATAGTAATATCAGACAAGATGATCTTTTCGCGAAGTATGACGTCGTAGTACTTCCTGCACAGCGCGCCCGCGAAATCGCTGAAGGCAACGCAACTGGATCGTATCCACGGGAATTCACTGGCGGAATGACCGCGGTGGGCGTGGCTAAGCTGAAGGGCTTTGTTGAAGCCGGCGGCACCCTGGTTTGCTTTGACGCTTCATGCGAGTTGCCCATCAAGCAATTCAACCTGCCGTTGCGCAACGCTCTTGATGGCGTGAAGTCTTCAGACGTTTATTGCCCGGGATCTATTCTGTCGCTCGATGTTGAGACCACTCAGCCGCTCGCGAAAGGACTATCAAGCAAGGTCGACGCGTATTTCATCAACAGCTCGGCGTTCGAAAGCACAGACTCAAGCGTTCGGGTCGTTGCGCGCTATGCCAAGGAAAATCTCCTGCGTTCAGGCTGGCTCCTGGGTGAAGATAAATTGCGCGGAAAGATCGCCTTGGCGGAAGTTCCCTTGGGGAAAGGCCGCGTAGTGCTCTTCGCTTTTCGCCCACAGCATCGCGGCCAGAGTTGGGCTACTCTGCCCTTCATTTGGAATGCCGTGTCGCTTCGCTCAAACTGAAAGTGCAATCGGTCACTGCTCGGTTGTAAGACCACCCGATCTAAGCTTGCCAAGTCCCCTTCGCGGGATTACCTTCCTAGTCAGTTCGACTCTCCCCTAAGCTGTCCGCGCTCCCTAAAAGCATCTATTTTGCTTCGCCTGCATCAAATAGTGTCGTCAGTTTTGTAAAGCTGCGGTCTGTTGCGGTTTCAAAGGGAAATTTAGCCATGAGAAAGACTTTCGCCTCCTTACTTTTATTAACTCTGATTACTTCTTTCGGCGTCAGTTCCCACGCTCAGAGTCGTGCACGCCGGGTCGGCCAAACTCCACCTTCGTCCCCGCAGACATCCACCGAAACGCCGGCACCAAGCCGGGCGCCTGTTTTGGGCGGCTCAAATTCGACGGGTCAGCAACAACCCGGCAGCCAGCCATCAACCCCGAATGGACCTGAAGAGGTCGATGCCGGCGACGTCATTCGTGTAAACACGACACTCGTAACTCTGCCGGTAAGCGTCACAGATCGTGATGGCAAGTACATGCCTAACCTGACCAAGTCCGATTTCCGACTCTGGGAAGATGGAGTGGAACAGCAGGTCGCATTCTTCGCCTCCGTTGACAAACCATTTTCAGTTGTACTGATGCTCGACACTAGTGGCTCGACTCGTTTCAAGGTCGAAGATATCCAGGATGCGGCGATCGCGTTTGTGAATCAGCTGCGTCCAGACGATCGCGTCATGGTGGTCTCGTTTGATGACGACATTCGGGTGCTGACCGATTTCACTGGAGATCGAAACCGGATGCGCGACGCGATTCGCCGGACGCGTACAGGAAACGGCACCAAGCTCTACGATGCGGTTGATCTAGTAATCAACCAGCGGCTCAGCCAGGTCGATGGACGTAAGGCTGTAGTTCTATTTACCGATGGAGTCGACACGACTAGCCGTCATGCGTCTTATGCGAGCAACGTGCGCGACGCTGAAGAATTGGACGCTTTGATTTATCCCGTACAATACGACACCTACATGGACGTCAACAGTGGCGGGGGCGGCTCCTGGCCTGGTACGCAGCGCGTCCCTACATCACCGGTAGATATTCTGGTCCAGATTCTTGGGGGTGGTCGTGGTGGTGGCCGTGGCAGAGGCGGACCGCCGATCATTGGCGGCGGCGGTGGCGGCAGCAGCCGTAGCGAATACGAACTTGCCAATCGCTACCTTCGTGATTTGGCAGAACGAACTGGCGCGCGGCAATATCAGGCTGATAGCACCAGCAACCTTTCATACGCTTTCGCCAACATCGCGGAAGAATTGCGACGACAATACAGTCTCGGCTATTACCCGCAAAAACCTCCGCAAGCAGGTCAGCGACGACAGGTCCGCGTTCGAGTGAATCAACCGAACCTGGCGGTGCGCGCGCGCGATAGTTACGTTGTTGGCGCGAACGGAACGGTCAACACAGGCGCCTCGGCGCAAAAGTCTGCACCACTACTGCGGAAGAAACTCGCCGCAAGCGAGCCGGATGAAAGACTCATCAACCGTTAGCTATCATTGGACTCTTGGATCAATCACCAGGAAGGTAAAGAGTTATCGAAAGCGGAAGCTTCACTGTCACCACCGCGCCACTTGCATCCTCACGATTGGCGGCTTGCATGTACCCGGCCGTTGCAGTTCTACCAGGTGGCGTGCTATGGCCAACCCCATACCTAAACCACTGTGACGTCGCGTGCTTGAACCATCAGCCTGACTAAACCGATCAAAAGCCCGAGGTAAGAACTCTTCAGGAAATCCCGAACCGGAGTCGACTACCTGAATTTCGACTTGTCCGTCCGCCCGGCGCACTTTGACCTCAACGTTGCCACAGTGCTCTGTAAATCTCACAGCATTTGAGAGAATATTCTAGGCTACTTGTTGCAAGCGCTCCGCGTCGCCGCTGATACTCAATTCACCGGGCTCAGCCATAATAGCGACTGTTATCTGCTTCGCCCAAGCGGGTGGGCCAACTACGTCAATCGCGGCTTGTATTACTGGAACGAGTTTCAACGGCACCGGTCCAATACGAAGCTTGCCGGTGATAATTCGCGACACATCAAGCACGTCTTCGATGATTTGTTTTGCAACCACGCGTTTCGCTCAATGAGACGAAGGCGACGCGATGAGCGCGAGGATCATTATTTGCTTGAGCAGCGCCTTCATTCCGATTCTCCATTCATCAGATGTTGCTC
>JBDTYQ010000131.1:0-6791 GCA_040005515.1 bacterium | reverse complement strand
CTGCTCGTGAAAATGAATGTGAACGTGAGACAGCCCGTCGTGGCTGTGACGATGCATGTGAATATCTCGACGCTTGCGGAGAGCGCGCATTAAGGCGCTGAGGCCGAGGCCAATTATCATTAACGCCACTGCAAACTCAAGCCAGCTGGCAACCCAAGGCGGAATCGTCACGCGCAACGCGAGGACGATGATTCCGACTGCAATCAGCGAGGCAGTATGCCCAAGTCCCCACATTGCCCCGACGAGAGCCGAGCGCAGAAGACTCCGATGTTCGCTGACGATAGTCGACACTGCAACGATGTGATCGACTTCAGTGGCATGCTTGAGTCCAAAGGCCAGACCGAGGCCGAGGATCGCGAGTGTGCTCAGAGATGTTTCCCAACCGTTCAACATATTTCTGGCGCTTACGCAGCGCGTTCAACTCCGTCTACTACTCCGCGCTTTCGCAGCAGCACGAGGGAGATCACCAGGGCCACGATCAGTACCGTTAACACCACAAGTTCGATGATGAAGTGCCGAAACACGGCATCCGGTGTGTCATGCACCTGGGCGAACTCAGCTGTCAAAACCAACACGCGCCTAATTGCCGCAATCAGCCCGACCAAGAGAAATGGCTCTGGTAGTAGGCCGTGCTCTCGGAAAGAGACCTGCACCGTATACAACAGCTCAACGACGAGGAGAATCAGAAGAATTCGGTCCAGTAGTGGGACCACGTTCGCAGTAAGCGATCCGGCAATCAGCGTCTGCACGAAGCTGAGCAGGCCACTCACCAGCAGGGCCAGAGAACTTCCTGCCAGCAGCAGCCCGAGGCCGAGATATACGACGTCTTCCACCACTGTGAAAACTCGGGTGGCCCACTCACGTTTCGGCTGGACCGTTTCTTTGAGTTTGACCAAAACTAATTCACCTGAGCGTTGGAGACAATCGCCGCCGACTCAGATACGCGTCAAGCGTCGGCGTGACGTTGATTTTAAAGCCGGACTAACAAATGCGCGGTAGTTGCTCACCTACCAGCATGTCTACAATGCGAGTACCGCCAAAGCCGGTGCGCATCGCGACAATCCCCTGGGGCTCAGCCTTCACATCTCCGATGATGCAAGCATCACGGCCGTAGCGATTCTTCTTCATTCGCGCGACGAGCCGGTCTGCTAGCTCCCCAGCGACAATTGCGATTAACTTTCCTTCGTTGGCCACGTATAGCGGATCGAGACCCAGAATCTCACAGGCACCCCTGGCTTCTTCGCGCACGGGGATCAGATCTTCATCGATCTCGATGCATACTTCGGAACTCAGTGCGATCTCATTGAGCGTGGTTGCCGCTCCTCCGCGCGTCGGATCCCGCATCGAATGGATGCCGTCGATCGACCCGGCAGCAGCAGCCTCTTCAATCATCTCCTGCACTAATCCCTGCAGCGGCGCCGTATCACTTTCGATGTCTGTCTCCAACTCAAGCTCGCCGCGCGCGATCATGATCGTCGTGCCGTGATCTCCCAGCGTGCCGCTAAGGATCACTTTGTCACCAACCTGAGCGCGCTTAGCGGAGAAGTTAACCGGAGACTCGATTATGCCGACGCCCGAAGTATTGATGAAGACCTTGTCGGCGCTTCCCTTCTGCACCACCTTCGTGTCGCCAGTGACAACAGCAACGCTCGCTTCAGCGGCGGCGTCGCGCATCGACTCGAGAATTCGTTTCAAGTCGTCGATCGGAAATCCTTCTTCAAGGATGAAGCCGGCGGAGAGATAGAGCGGACGGGCACCGCTCATTGCGAGGTCGTTCACTGTCCCATTGATTGCCAGCCTGCCGATATCGCCCCCGGGAAAGAAAATCGGATCGACAACATAAGAATCAGTCGTAAAAGCCATTCTGGTTTTGGCTTGACCGTTCATGCTACCCATTCCAGTGGGACCGACTTCGAACACCGCCTGATCTTCGAGTGCTTCAAGCAAGGGGTTGCGCAGATACTCCAGAAACAATCCTTCCACTAACTCATGCATGGCGCGTCCGCCGCTGCCATGAGCGAGCGTGATTTGCGTGTCGCGAAACTTATGCTTTCTGCGACGCGCTCTTTCCACTCGTTCGAAGAGCGGCGAGGGGCTAAAGACCTTTGACATGGTATCTATCCCGGGGCTGAAGTGGAACGCTCGGCAACCTTAGACAAGCGCCCGAAATTGTAATACGCGGCACAGGCTCCTTCAGACGAGACCATGCAAGAGCCAATCGGTGTTTCAGGAGTACATGCCGTGCCGAACACTTTGCACTCCCAGGGCTTCTTTACCCCTTTAAGAATCTCGCCGCACTGACACGCCTTGGGATCTGCAATGCGCAATCCTGGAACACTAAACTTCAACTCGGCGTCGAAGGCTGAATACTTACTGCGTAGCCGCATGCCACTGTGCGCAATAGAACCCAGGCCGCGCCATTCAAAAAAGTCGCGCGGTTCAAAGACCTCGGACAGCGCCTGCAGGGCCCGCTTGTTACCCTCGCGATTAACAACGCGGCCATACTGGTTCTCAACTTCGGCGCGTCCTTCGATGATCTGTTTGACGATCATGAAGACCGACTGCAACACATCAAGAGGCTCGAAGCCGGTGACGACGATCGGCTTTCCATAATCACGTGCGACAAAGTCGTAACAACGCGTGCCAATCACAGTGCTGACATGTCCGGGACCGACAAAACCATCAAGCTTCAAGTCAGGCGAGTCGAGCATCGCCTTCAACGCAGGAATGATCGTAATGTGGTTACAGAAGATGCTGAAGTTCTTAATCCCTTCCTTCGCTGCCTGAAGAATCGTCATCGCACTTGAAGGTGCTGTAGTTTCAAAACCGAGACCGAGGAAGACTACGTGCTTGTCCGGGTTCTTTTTGGCAATCTTCAGGGAATCGAGGGGCGAATAAACCATGCGCACATCGGCGCCTGATGCCTTTGCATCCAGTAGGCTTGTTTTCGAACCTGGCACGCGCATCGCGTCACCGAATGTTGTGAAGATCACGTCTGGCTGTTGCGCAATCGAGATCGCGTCATCAACCCGGCCGAGCGGGATGACGCAGACCGGGCAACCTGGGCCGTGAATCATTTCAATGTTGCGGGGCAGCAGATCTTCAATACCGTATTTGAAAATCGTGTGGGTGTGGCCACCACAGACTTCCATCAACTTCAGCGGCCGATCTGTTAGGCGTCCAATCTGATCGGCCAGTTTAAAGGCGAGGTCGCTTTGTCGGTACTCGTCGATGAATTTCATTCTTTGTAAGACAGGCATTCCCGCCTGTCTCCTCCGGCGATGCGGTCGGTAGGGGTCCCGAACAGGACAGGCAGGAACGCCTGTCCTAACTAATCCCCAACCAGCGATTTGTGTTGCAGAAACTCATGCACGATGTCCCACATGATGTGATAGAGCGCAACGTGAGTTTCCTGAATCCGGTGAATACTGGAAGTCGGCACGGTGAAACAATAATCCAATTGGTCTCGCTGCGACATTGCCGCCATTCTGCCGCCGTCATCTCCGGCGAACCCCATCGTAGCCAGCTTCAAACGACGGGCGGTCGCAAAGGCATGCATTAGATTTTCTGAGTTTCCACTTGTTGAGATCCCCAGGAGAACGTCGCCTTCCGAACCGAGTGCGATTATCTGCCGGCTGAAAACATCATCGAAACCTACGTCATTGGCAACGGCAGTCACCATCGCCATATCGTTTGAGAGACAGATCGCGGGGAGTGCTTTCCGACCGACTGTGATGGGATGCATGAACTCAACAGCGACATGCTGTGCGTCTGTTGCAGACCCACCGTTTCCGCAAATGAGGAGTTTGTGTCCCCGATGGAAAGCCTTTGCCAGCTGCAGCGAAGCCGCAATGATGCTTTCCTTGTTAGCTTCGAAAAATTTCGTCTTTACTTCCACGCTCTCGCGGGCCTTCTCCAGCACGGAAAAACCCAACTGCGCCATGAGCTCCGCCGGCTCCTTCTGATCTTCATGCAGGAACGGGTAGAAGGAACGGGAGAAATCGTCGATTAGGGGCTTGGTCATTATTATGTTTTCAATCTGCTGACCTTCATCCACGACAACAAGATTTTCCATTCATCATTTGGCATGTCTCATCTGACATTGAACGCAGTCAATTGAACGATGCCGGCAAACCGGATGAAAAATGAATCATGTCAATTGATCAATGGAAAATGTCAGTTCCAACCTTTCAAAAATAGCCAGCCGTCAGTCTACCGTCGTCTTAAACTGTTCAAGTTCCAAATCGAACTCTCCAATCTCCTTGAGCAAACGCAGGGTTTCATGCGCCTCTTGCTCGTCTACTTTGCTCATGGCAAACCCGACATGGATCAGCACGTAGTCACCGACACGCGCTTCGTCCTTACCAAGCATGCCGATATTGATATTGCGTTTGACCCCGCCAACCTCGACCTTGGCGATCTGATTGTCGACGTCGACAATCTCAACGATCTTACCGGGTATGGCCAGACACATGTCTTAGATCCTCCCTCGCATGACTCGCGCATTTGCTACGGCCGCCTGACCAAACGAGATGCCGCCATCATTCGTGGGCACGCGTGCGTGTGTGAAGACTTCGAATCCAATTCCCTGCAACAGTGCCCGCGACTTCTCCAGCAGGAGCTTGTTCTGGAAGACGCCGCCGGACAGAACGACACGTCGTAGAGCTCTCTCACTTCTAACTTTGTCAGCCATCATCGCAATCAATCGAGCTACACAAAGATGAAACTTACCGGCGACGGTTGAGGCCGGCATACCATCGAGCAGGTCAGCCACCGCGCCTCGAATAACGTTGTCTGCTTCGATGACATTCCCTTTTGAGCTGATCTTGAATTCATAAGCGGCGTCGCAGTGGGGAAGCGCCATCGCCTCCAGTTCAATTGCAGCCTGACCTTCGTAGTTCACAGCCGCACGCACACCGAGAAGCGCCGACATCGCGTCAAACAAGCGGCCCATGCTGGAGGTTTCGGGGCTATTGGTGCCGGTCGCAATCATGCTTCGCAACGTGCCCCAACCGCGCTCTTCCAGATCCCTAACGAAAGGCAAATCGAGATTTAGGAAGTCATCACCAAACGCCTGCTGCAGATAGACCGCAGCCATTCTCCAGGGCTCGCGAATAGCTTTCGCGCCGCCAGGCAGCGGAACATAAGCGAGATGCGCGACGCGCTCCGCGTCCAGGAAATCGGCCACAAAGAACTCGCCGCCCCACATGCGTCCGTCCGTACCAAAGCCGAGTCCGTCCAGGGCCACGCCGATCACCTCGCCCTCGATCTGATTGTCAGCCATACAGCTGGCGATGTGCGCGTGATGGTGCTGAACGCCAACTTTCCCGGCGCCGCCTTCAAGCGCCAGCGCATACTTAGTTGAAAGATATTCAGGATGCAGATCGTAGGCGACAATTTCAGGGGCGAGATGGAACAGTCGCCGGAAGTGCTCGATGCCCTCGGAGAATGAACGAAGCGTCTCCAGGTTTTCCAGGTCGCCGATATGATGGCTCACAAAAGCGTAGTTGTCTCGAGTCAGACAAAACGTATTCTTGAGTTCCGCTCCACAAGCCAGCACCTGCCGTCCAAAAGTGAATCTTGTTTTGATTGGCGCGGGAGCGTAACCGCGCGCCCTACGGACTAGGACCTCGCGACCGTTAGTCACCCGCACCACTGAATCGTCCATGCGCATGTGGATTCGGCGGTCATGCAGCAGAAAGTAGTCAGCAATCCTGTCGAGCCTTCTCGTTGCTTCGCCATCCGTATAACAGATCGGTTCGTCGGAAATGTTACCGCTGGTCATCACCAGCGGTCGTCCCAGTCCCTGCAGCAGCAAATGATGAAGCGGCGAATAGGGCAACATGAACCCAAGCGCGTTTACTCCCGGAGCGACAGCTTGAGGTAGAGACGAGTCCGGCTTCCGCTCCATTAGTACAATCGGTCCAGCCGCTGAACGGAGTGACTGGCCTTCCATTGTTGATACGAAGCAGTGCTCACGGATTAACTCCACTGACTCTGCCATCATGGCGAAGGGTTTATCCTCGCGATACTTCCTGCGTCTCAGTTCCTCTACAGCTTCCCTCGACAGGGCATCGCACGCCAGCTGAAATCCGCCGATTCCCTTGATGGCAACAATTCGACCTTTGCAGAGGAGATCGCGTACTCGATCGATCGTGTCGCCCGCGACTGTAAGATCTCGTCCGACTTCGAAGCCGTCAGCGCTCAGGAGGTAAAGTTGCGGACCGCATACCGCGCACGCCGTGGGCTCTGCATGGAAGCGCCGGTCGAGAGGATTCGCGTACTCTGCGAGACAGTCAGGACACATCTGGAAATCACGCATCGTTGTTTGAGCGCGATCATAGGGAACGTCCTCAACGATTGTGAACCGAGGCCCGCAGTTGGTGCAGTTGATGAACGGATACTGATAACGCCGGTTCTGCTCATCAAACAACTCAGTCATACAGTCGTCGCAAGTAGCGATGTCTGCGGAGATCGGAACAAACTTCTCGCCATCCTGACTGCTTTCGACGATCAGAAAATCATCGTAGTCAGCAGGCTCCAGGTTGTGATTGCATTCGACGGATTCGATCAGGGAGAGCGGAGGAGGATTCGTTTTGAGGTCACTAATGAATTGTTCGATATCGCCGTGATCGCCTTCGACATCGATCAGCACGCCGGTGGCGTTATTGCACACTCGGCCGCGAAGGGCGCGACGGCTCGCTTGTGAGTAGACGAATGGCCGGAAGCCAACGCCTTGCACAATACCTCGCACGAGGATCTGAGAGCGTGTAGCCATAGCAAGTTCGACG
>JBDTYQ010000130.1:0-7082 GCA_040005515.1 bacterium | reverse complement strand
CCAAAGTCCAACGGCCAAAGTCCAGAGCGCTGCGTTGGACATCGGACGTGAGACGTTGGACTTTGCGCCCTGGACGGTTTCGTGTCGTTGTTGTGATAAGCTTTCTCCATCTCGAAACGCTTCTTCGGTACCGCCAAAAAGAGTAATTGAAAGGTCCCACAATATGGCACTCAGTCAAGACTTGTTGGAAATCCTTGCCTGTCCTGAATGCAAGGCGAAGGTGGAGTTGAAACCGGATGGTAGTGGCTTGAAATGCGTCGAATGCAAGCGCGTCTACCCGATTCGCGAAGACATTCCCGTGATGCTTATTGACGAAGCCACAATCGAAGACGATTCGCAGGAACACAGCCGGGAAGGCAGTTAACCAGTTTTCCAGCAGATGAAGAGCCTGCTCGAAATAGTTGAATCCTCTCCACAGATGCGCGCTGCGGCGATGCATAGTCTGCGCCAGGAAGAAGAACCGCAGCCGCTAAGTCCGGCACGGTGGGATTGGGAAAGCGTGCGCAACGTGCTTGTCGTCCGTCTGCGTTCAATCGGCGACACGGTGCTGACGACCCCTTCGCTCTATGCATTGAAACGCTTTCTGCCGCACGCGCGCGTCGAGATTTTGTTGGAAGACTGGGTAGCGCCGGTGTTGGAAGGTTCTCCTTACGTTGACAACGTCATCACATTGAAGCGCAGCAGCACCGTCTCTCGAGCAGCGGTCGCGCGGCGTTTGCGCCAAACGCGATACGACGTTGCCTACAATCTTCACGGCGGAACCACGGCGACACTGCTGACGCGTGCTTCCGGCGCGAAGCATCGGGTGGGGTACGCTGACTATCAATACGCGCGGCTTCATAATTATCTCGCTCCTTCTTCAGCGTCACTTTGGCAGCGCGAGAAGACGCACTCAGTTGAGCAACAACTGGCGCTGCTCGGTTGGACAGGCGTGCCGGTAACAGATCGGCCGCCGACGCGATTGGCTGTGACCGATGTAGCGGCTGCAAGGATCGCTGAGCGGCTGCGCTCCGCCGGTCTGGAAGCGACTCCCTTCGCGGTGATTCATCCCGCTGCTGCATTCGCAACGAAACAATGGGCGACAGAGAAATTTGCGCGCGTCGCTGAGCAATTGAGCTCCCGTGGACTGGCAATTGTGGCGCTTACCGCCTCAACCGAAACGAAGCTTGCAGATGAACTGAAGCAGATCTCATCGGCACCGATCACAACTTTTACGGATCTATCTCTACCTGAGGTAACGGCGTTAGCGGCGCGGGCGCGTCTATTCGTCGGCAACGATAGCGGCATCGCGCACATGGCCGCGGCGGTAGGACTGCCTGCGGTTGTGATCTTTGGTTCTTCGAATACGGCGCACTGGGGTCCCTGGGCGAGCGCGCCCGCGGAAGTGGTGCTGGAAGAGATGGATTGCCAGCCGTGCCACGGTTACTTCTGTGAGGAGTTTGAACAGCCGGAGTGCATTCTGCGAGTGCCCGTTGAAAGAGTGACCGCGGCGATTGATCGTGTGTTGAGAGAAAGCACCTAAGTCATAGGTCAATCGAAATGGGACAAACCGTCATCGGAACAAGCTCCGGAGGAGCCGAATGTTTATAGACATTGCAGCACCCATCCAAGTGAGCTCCCGGGGAGCGAAATGGATTCACGATGCGGATCTGAGTAAACATAAATCCTGCTCCTCCGGAGCTTCAAGTCCCTATTAATCCCAACGTCCTATAAAATTACGTCCCTCTGGATCGCGGAACTTTCATTCACCCTAACTTTCGTGACGCAACTCAACAAACAACGAGCGGCAGAAATCGTTACCGCCATGCGAGGACGCAACGTCGTTGTGCTGGGCGATGTGATGCTTGATGAATTCGTCTGGGGTGACGTAACGCGAATCTCTCCGGAAGCGCCCGTGCCGGTTGTCGATATCCGACGCGAGTCTGTCCACCTGGGCGGAGCCGCAAACGTTTTAGCCAATCTGATCGCGCTCGGTGCATCGGCGTCGGTCATCGGAGTTATCGGTCAGGACACTGCCGGTGAGCGATTGCGCTCGCGTTTGCGCGAGGTCAGTCCGTCACAGAACGATGATTACCTGGTCGCCGATGGCAGTCGTCCTTCCACAGTAAAGACCCGAATCATTGCCCACAATCAGCTGGTCGTTCGCGCCGACAGGGAATTGCGAACGCCGATCAACGGTCAGACGGAAACGCGCATCATAGGTGTGTTGAAAGAAGCGATTCAAAACGCGGACGCCTTTGTGGTTTCTGATTACGATAAGGGAGTGGTCACGCCGCGGGTGCTGGCGGAGATTCTGCCGCTCGCTTACCAGCGCATTCCGGTGCTGATTGATCCCAAGATTCGCAACCTCTCCTCCTATCGGCCGGCGACTCTGATTACGCCGAACCATCATGAGGCACTCCGCATGACCGGCCTCGAAGAAGACACCGACTCAGGTCTGCATCGCGCGGCGGGCTTAATCCGAGACAAACTCAACTGTGACGCCGTACTCATAACGCGCGGCGATCGCGGCATGATGCTATTGGAAGGAAACAGCCAACCCGTTTATGTCGCCACGGCAGCGCGCGAGGTCTATGATGTGACCGGCGCCGGCGACACCGTAATAGCTACGCTTGCCGCCGCTCTGGCAACGGGCGCTCCTCTCCTCGATGCGGCAAATCTGGCCAACCATGCGGCCGGGATCGTCGTCGGTAAAGTTGGAACTGCAACCGCGAGTGCTGAGGAACTAATCCAATCGCTTACTTGAGCGGCATCACATGATCGGCAAAACCCTTGGCAGCTACCGCATTCTGGAGAAGCTTGGCGCGGGCGGGCAGGGGACGGTCTACAAGGCGACCGACACAAAACTCGGTCGTACAGTTGTCGTCAAAGTTTTGCCGCCGGAGCTGACCTCAAGAGAAGCAAACCTGAAACGCTTCGAGCGCGAAGCACGTCTGGCATCCTCACTCGATCATCCGAACATCTGCACGATTTTTGATCTTGATGAGGCTGAGGGTCTGCACTTCATCGCGATGCAGCACATCGAAGGACGCAACGTGCGCCAGCTTGTCGGCGGCCATCCACTTGAGCTGAAGAGCGCGCTGTTGATTGCTCTGCAGGTGGCCGACGCTCTTGCTGCGGCGCATGCGCGCGGCATCATTCATCGCGATATCAAATCGGGAAACGTGATGGTGGCCCCCTCAGGCCAAGTGAAGATTCTCGATTTCGGCCTCGCAAAACTGCTTGATGATACGGAAGCCGCTGCTACCGGAATTCATCGCACCGAACTCACGGAGGTTGGCGTGCCTTACGGCACAGCGACGTATGCAGCGCCCGAGCAAGCCCGCGGCGATCGGGTGGACAAGCGCGCCGACATCTTTTCCACGGGCGTGCTGATCTACGAAATGCTCACCGGCACCTGGCCCTTCCGCGGTAAAACAACGATCGACGTCCGTCATGCCGTGCTGCACGATGCGCCATGTCCCGTTGCCGAATTACGAAACGAGCCGATATCGCCGCGGCTTCAACAGATCCTGGATCGAGCGATGGCCAAGGAACCGCGGGATCGTTATCAGAAGATGGAAGAGATGCGAGACGATCTGCGGGCGGTGTTGCAGGAACTTTCAACAGGAGATACCGGACAGGCTTACCTCGGCGTTACTCCAGAACCCGCGCGACATCTTGGCGGCACAGGGTCCGTTTCGCGGGCAATGCGCTGGTTCAAGTCGATCGGGAGATCTGAGGCGCCGACCACTTCTCCGACCTTCGCAAATCCTACAAAGCAGGGAGTGCACGAGACTCCGTTTACGACGATGGCTGATCAGGAGAAGAAGAGCCTCGCCATCTTACCGTTTCGAAATTTGAGCAATGATCCGGCATCCAGCTTTTACGAGTTTTCACTTGCCGATGCTGTCATCACCGAGCTCGCCCGCGTGCGCTCACTTGTGGTTAGGCCTTCTTCAGTCATCGCAAAGTATCAGGGTCAGCAGATTGATCCCCGTGAAGTTGGTCATGAGTTGAACGTAAGCGCGATTCTTACCGCAGGCTTCATGCACGCGGGCGAACGTTTTCGCGTTACTGCTCAACTGCTCGACGTTGACTCGGGTGACATCCTCTGGAGCGACCGCGTGGATACCTCGGCGGCGGACATCATTACTGTGCAGGACACGATCGCGCAGAGCATCGTCGCCGGCTTGCGGCTGGAGCTGACTCATGCCGAACAGGAAGGAATGGCAAAGCCGGCGACGGGAAATGCGACCGCTTACGAGCAGTACCTGCGCGGCCGGGATCTCTTTGCACGCTTCATCTTTCGCACGATTGCCGCTGCAGATTGCGACGCCGCTATTGAACATTTCCAGCGGGCTGCCGAACTTGATCCGAACTTCGCTCTTGCTCATGACGGGCTGGGCGCCTCCTATGTGAATCGCGTCTTCAAGGGCCTGGGCGGGGCTGAAGATTTCGAACGCGCCGAAGTCGCCTTCAACAAAGCGCTCGCGATCGATCCCCGGCTGATTGAGGCGCGCATGTTGATGGTCTTTATCTATCTCTGGCGCGGAGAGAAGCAAAAGGGTCGCGAAGAAGTTGCGCTCGCGCGGAAGGAGGCGCCTGGCGAGCCAGTCGTTTATTTCGTCAAGGCGACACTGCACCGGCTCGATGGCGAGTATGGCCGCGCGCTCAGAAGTTATGATCGCCTGGTAAGTTTGGACCCGGCAGCGCATGTGGTTGCGAGTTACAATCGGGCGATGGTCCACATGTACATGGGCCACTTTGATGAAGTAAACCGCCAGCTGGATAACGCAGGGGAGCCGGACAATCCTCTTGTTCGAACGTTCCGGGCTCTTGCGTTGTATTACACTGGCCAGACGGATGCCGCTGCTGAGCTAATGCAGCAAGTAGTAAGTCGCCACCCGGGTATGTATGGAGTGCGACCGTTCCTGGCGATGTTCCTGAGCGCTCAGGGCAAACATGAAGAAGCACTCGCGCAGCTTTCCGCTAACGTAAGGCGCAACGCCGAAGTTGATCCGGACATCGCTTACTCAGTTGCGTCGGTTTATGCACTTGAAAACTTGCGCGATGAGGCTTTTGAGTGGTTGGGGCGCGCCATCGCCCTGGGAAACGAGAACCGGCCGTGCTTCGAAAACGATCCTAATTGGAGTGCTCTGCGTGATGAGCCACGGTTCAAGGCGCTGATGGCCACACTAACACCGCATGCTCCACGAGGACAGTCTTCTCCTGCTCAAGCTTAAATCTTCCAGGCTGAACCCAATCACCGAATGATAATTCAAACACGGGTATCCAGGTGCACCACGCTGTTCCTTCTTGGGGCAGTCTTTTTTTCCTTCACCTCAGTTGTTAAGACACAGCAGCAGCAGCCGGAAAGAACTCGGACCGTAACTCTGCCCGCTGCCGCGCCAACACCGACTCCTGTTCCGGCAGGCACGCCACGTCCGCCCTCATTGCTTGGGCCGCCCATAACAGCGCCGCCGCGGACCGCGACCACAACGAAAACTCTCGGAGAGTTGCGGGCGCGAATTGTCGAAATCCTGCAGCGAGCGGATCTCGCTCCGGCAATGGTGGGAGTCAAGGCAGTGTCGCTCGACACAGACCGAGTCCTATTTGAAGAGAATGCCAACAAGCTGCTCCGCCCAGCGTCGAATATGAAGCTCTACACAATCGCAGCTGCTTTGGATCGCCTCTCGCCCGACTATCGATTCCAAACTTCTGTCTATGGTGCGGCGCCTCCCGACTCTGCGGGAACCCTACGCGGCAATCTGACGATCTATGGCCGCGGTGATCCGTCCATTGCCGCACGCTTTAATAACGGCGACTACTTCAAAGGCATTAATGATCTCGCGTCATTGATCGCGTCAGCGGGTGTGAAACGAGTGGAAGGCGATCTAGTTGGCGACGAGACGTACTTTGTCGGCCCCCATTACGGTTCCGGCTGGGACTGGGATGACCTGCAATGGTGGTATGGAGCGGAAGTGAGCGCGCTGACAAGCAATGACAACGCGCTCGATCTCCTCGTGAAACCGGGAGGAGAGGTCGGGTCGCCGGCGATTATCACAACAGGCCCACCGGATCCGCTGCTTACTATCGTGAACAAAGTTGTAACCGGATCGCGAGGCAGTAAGCGCAATCTCAACATGCATCGCGTGTTGAGTTCCGATGTTCTGGAAATCCAGGGATCGCTGCCTCTCGATGATCGAGGCTATACAGCGGGGATTGGAATGTCGCATCCGGCGCTGTTGTTCGTTTACCACCTGCGGTCAGCGCTCTCTCAGCGCGGTGTGACGATTACTGGGAAGACGCGAATAGTCCCAGCGTTGAGCTTCATCGGCGCAGGAACAGCCTCACAACCTAATGGGCAGATCGAACTGGCCGTGATGAAGTCACCGCCGCTCAGCATCGTTGCCGCGCAGACATTAAAACCGAGCCAGAACCTCTATACAGAACTCATCCTGCGAACGTTAGGGAAGGTAGTACCTCCTGTGACTGATTCATCCACTACGATCACGACCAGCGAGGATGCGGGAGTGCAAGTTGTTAAGTCGTTCCTCAAGGACGCGGGACTTAGTCCGAGCACGCTATCGTTAACGGATGGTTCCGGATTATCGCGCAATGATATGGTCACAGCGGAGGCGTCGGTGCAGCTTCTGACATACATGGCGCGGCACAGGTACAGTGCGGTTTTTCGCGATGGGTTGCCGATTGCGGGAGTGGATGGGACGTTGCGGAACAGAATGAAAGGCACAGCGGCCGAGAATAACCTGCGCGCTAAGACCGGGTCGTTAAGTTCAGTGGCCAGTCTGTCCGGGTATGTGAAGACCGCAGCCGGCGAGAACATCGTGTTCTCGATCATGGTGAATAATTACCCGGAAGATTTGGAGGTGCGATCGATCTGTATTGATCCGATCGCGGTGCTGCTGGCGTCGTTTGCTGGACGGTCGTGAGGAGCCGGGGTGGAAGGGGCTCTCAACCTTTGGGTGCGTTCAACTCCCTGGAGTGCGCGCGACCTGTCGGCGCTTTGGTCCGTGGCGGCCTGGCGCCACGTTCAAGCAACCCGGACCTTAGCGTACGCGGCTGCGACAGGTGCACTCACA
>JBDTYQ010000129.1:0-7117 GCA_040005515.1 bacterium | reverse complement strand
TCTTTCGAGCTTTCGCCGATGGCCATTCGCTTTCCCACCGGATCTTCATTGGGCCAATAGCGCCGTGCCATCGCCTGATTGATCACAATCACACGTTCAGAATTCTCAGTGTCTGCAGCAGTCAACCCTCTGCCTTGGTGGATGGGGATCTGCAGCGTCGAGAAATAGTCCGGACTGATGATCTGATAGTCCATCGCAATATTTTCATCAGGCTTCGGCTCCGGCCTTCCCTCCACCCGGAACCCTCGATTCATGCTCGAGCCGGTGAGTGGGAGGTTCATCACCATTCCCGCCGACTCAACTCCCGGGATACTGCGCAGGTGCTCGAGCACATTCGTGTAGAACATCGCGCGACTACGCGAGTCAGGATATTTTTTCGTGGAGGGAGCGATCTTGGCGGTGAGAACCCTGTCGGGATTGAAGCCCGGGTTGATCTGCGTAACACGCAGGTAACTGATTCCGAGCAATGCAGCGCCTACGAGGAGAACCTGGGCGAGGGCAATCTCAGTTACCACAAGAATGTTGCGGGCCCCACGGCGCTGACGCCCTTCGCTTGCTTTCGTCCCGCCTTCCTTGAGCGAGCTGTTAAGGTTCGCTCGTGTAGCCTGAAACGCCGGCAGCAAACCGAAGCCGACGCCGGTGAGGAGCGACACGATCAGAGTGAAACCCAACAGCCGGAAATCAACGCTGGCTTCACTAAGCCTGGGAATATCTCCAGGGCTGAGTTTAATAAACAGGTCGACTGCCCAAACAGAAACGACCAGGCCTGCCAGTCCCCCCACACAGCTGAGCAACAAACTCTCCGTCAACAGCTGACGAATCAAACGGGATCTGCTCGCGCCTACCGCGGTCCTGATCGCTATCTCGCGATCGCGTTGCGTGGCGCGCGCGAGCATGAGGTTCGCCACGTTCGTGCACGCTATGAGCAGGACGAACCCCACCGCGCCGAGAAGAATAAAAAGCACACGACTGACGTCGCCGACGATTTGAGTGTGGAGCGGGATCACGCTCGATCCCAGGCCGCGATTAGTTTCCGGAAAGTCGTGCTCCAATCTTCCGGTGATGCTTGCGATGTCTGATTGCGCCTGGGACAAGGTAACGCCCGGTCTAAGCCTGCCGATAACGCTGAGGAAGTGCGCGTCCCGTTCGTGGGCCCAATCGTTCGTTGGGAACTGCGCCAGGAGACTCATTGGCACAGCACTTCTGTTTTTGCCAAGCACCCACAACTCCGAACGTGCGGGGTACTGAAAACCTCTTGCCATGACACCAACGATCGTGTGCTGCGTCTCATCGATCGTAATGGTTCTTCCGACTATGTTTCTCTCGGCGGCAAATCTTCGTTTCCACAATCCGTCACTAATCAGAACCACCGCACGGTCCTGATGATCGTCGTCGTCGGATTGGAACGTCCGGCCGAGTTGAGGATGCGCGCCAAGTAGGCTCATCAGGTTCGAAGTAATCGTGGCGCCATCGATCCGATCCGGATCGCCATCGCTTGTGAGGTTGAAGTTCGCGTAAAAAGTGGCGGCCACTTCCTGAAGGGTTTTGTTCTGCGCGCGCCAGTCCTCAAAATTTCCCGGCGCTGCGGAACGTCGGTCGTTTCCGGGCATCGTTTCCCACAACGTCATCAACCGATCGGGTTCCGCGTAGGGCAACGGCCGTAAAATGACCGCGTTCACAACGCTGAAGATTGCCGTGTTGGCGCCGATGCCAAGTGCGAGCGTAATGAGGGCGACGACACTAAAGCCCGGGCGCTTCAAAAGCCCGCGAATTCCGTAGCGAAGATCTTTGAAGAAGATTTCCATGGGAACATTTCCAATTTGCGATTGCTAAGTGCCGATTGTCTCGGGCCGTTGGTCTTTGGTCTTACTCTTTCTTCTGACTCCTTCATTCGTACCGCAGCGAAACTACCGGATCCACTTTCGTTGCTCTTCGTCCGGGGATGTAGCAAGCCACGAGGGCAACGAGTGTCAGCAACACAGCAATCCCCCCGAACGTCACCGGATCGGTAGGTTTGACGCCGAAGAGCATGCTGGCCATCAAGCGTGTTAAGGCGAATGCGCCTATCAGTCCAAAGCCCACACCGATCAAAGCCAGCATCATTCCCTGACCGATCACCATGCGAAACACATCTCGCGGTTGGGCGCCGATTGCCATGCGAATGCCGATCTCGTGCGTCCGTTGCGTCACTGCGTAAGACATCACTCCGTAGATGCCGACGATGGCCAGCACCAGAGCAATCCCCGCGAAGACGCTAAGCAAAGTGAGATTCAAACGCTCTGGTGCTACTGATTCAGCGCGAATCTCATCCATCGTGCGGATGCTGTAGATGGGCTGGTCCGCGTCGATGGCTTTCACTTGCTGGCGCGCTGCCGCGATCAACTGGTTGGGATCACCGGAAGCCTTGATCACCATCGTCATGTCACTGTTCGGGACTTGCGCGAAGGGAAAGTAACCCTGCACACGATTCGAATCCTGGCCCAGTCCTTCCATCTTGACGCGCCCTACTACCCCAAGCACGGTGAGAAACTGTGGGCGTTTCTCACTCCCCATCGCGATGCGCTTGCCGACGGGATCTTCGTTAGGCCAGTAGCGCCGGGCAAACTCTTCATCGATGACAATTGAATTGAGTGCCGCGATCTGTTTCTCAACTTCGTTGAGTTTGCTGAGGTCTTTACCTGCCAGAGACGACCGATCATCGTGAGCATCAAAGAAGCGCCCGCGTTTCAAAGGAATGTTCATCGCACGAAAATAGTCAGGGGTTACAAGACATGCTTCCATCAACGGCGTTTGATCGAGCGGCGGACGCGGTCGACCATCGACCACGAAAGACGTCTGCCAACCGTTGTTGCCCAGTGGTAAGCCGGACGCCGCCGCAGTGGCCTCGACTGCCGGTAGGCTGTGAAGGTTCTCCAGCAGTTGGGTGTAGAACCGATCACGCTGGTCGTCGGTTTTGTATTTCGCCTCAGGCAGCGAGATCGTGAAGCTCGTCAATTGATCATAAGAGAAACCAGGATTGACCTGCTGCAGGCGATAGAAGCTGCGAATCATCAAGCCTGCACCCACCAGCAAGACAAGTGTGGTTGCCACCTCCACAACTACCAGAGAGCTGCGAACCCAGTGCTTTCCGGAAGTGCCGCGCCCCGTCTCCTTCAAAGTTTCGTGAACATCCACGATACCGGCCTGCAGCGCGGGCACGAGTCCGAACAAGATGCCCGTGACGAACGACAGACCGACAGTAAATGCGAGTACTCGCCAATCGAGACTGATTTCACGCGAGCGCGGAATCGCGTCCGGACTTACATAGAGAATGAGTTTGATGCCCCATTGAGCAATCAACATCCCGAACGTCCCGCCGATCAAAGCGAGCAGCACGCTTTCAGTGAGCAGCTGACGTGCGATGCGCCAACGGCCTGCACCCATCGCCGCACGAATCGCCATCTCTTTCTGACGAGACTGCGCGCGCGCGAGCAATAGGTTCGCAATGTTCGCGCAGGCGATGAGAAGAACAAACGCCACGGCTGCGAACAGGACCCAGAGAGCTCGACGAATGTCCCCTACGAAGATCTCAAGCAGTGGACGCATTCCCACACCATTGCCTGCGTTGGAATCTGTGTACTGAGTCGCGAGGTTGGCGCCGATGCTGTCCATCTCGGACGTTGCTTGTTCGAAACTCACACCTGGCCTCAGACGGGCCACTCCATATAGTCCGGGGTGATTACCGCGCTGAAGCCACCCAGGCTCACCCGATAGCTGGCCCACCGGGACCCACATCTCGACGCGACTGGGATACTGATAACCCTGCGGCATGATCCCAATCACCGTGTAGCTCTTGCCGTTCAATGTTATCGGCTCATTCAGAATACTGCTCTGTCCCCCGAACCTTCGCTGCCAGAGTGCATAGCTAAGTAGGACAACAGGAGCAGCGCCGGGTTTATCCTCGTCGTTTGTGAAGAGGCGTCCCACCGCCGGATAGACGCGCAGCGCGGCGAAGAGGTCCGCCGAAACCTGGCCCGTTACAATCCGCTCCGCTTCCCCGATGCCTGTAAGGTTGTAGCTGCTGCGGTTGTAGACTCCGATTTTCTCAAAGACGTGATTCTGAGTTCGCCAGTCGGTGAAGTTTGGATAAGAGATTGACATCTCGTCCATGGTTTTGCTGGTTTCATTCAGGAAGACGAGGCGATCTGATTCGGGGTAAGGCAGTGGCCTGAGCAGCACTGCATCCACGACGCTGAAGATCGCGGTGTTCGCGCCGATCCCGAGGGCAAGCGCAAGGATTACTACGAAAGTAATTCCCGGATTCTTCAACAACATTCGCGCGCCGTAGCGCAAGTCTTTAAGTAGATTGTTCATGAAACCTCTCAGTATTTCCAATTGCCAATTGCGACTATTTCCGATTTCCAATTGCCGATTGCCAATTTCCGACATTGCGTTTGCAACTAATTGTCCAGTTATGAATTAGGGTTTAGCTGCCACTCCATTACTCATAGGCGTCGCTCGTTGCGCCGAATACCAATCGGCAATCGGAAATCGGAATCGGGCAATCCCCTCATTCGTCTCGCAGAGCCACCAACGGGTCGACCTGCGTCGCGCGCCACGCGGGAACGAAGCAAGCCAAAAGCGCTACCGTCATCAGCAGTAAAGTAATCACTACGAAAGTCGCGGGATCGGTCGCAGTCACGCCGTAAAGCATGCTCGTCAAAAGGCGCGTGAGGCCGAACGAGACAACCAGGCCCAAAGCGACTCCCGCCAGAGCCATCGACATGCCGTGATTTAGAACCAGCCGCAGAACATCGAACTGGCGCGCGCCCAGGGCAATGCGTATTCCGAGTTCATGGGTGCGGAGACCTACCAGATAAGAAATGACGCCGTAGATTCCGAGACTAGCTAACAACAGCGCCACTGCCGAAAAGGAACCGAGCAGGATCATCGAGAAGCGTCGGGCTCCCAAAGAATCGGAGATCACCTTCGTCATCGACTGCGCGTCGGAGATGACGTTCTGATTGCTCTGGCTTTCCACTGCGTGACGGAGCGAATTAAGTAAAGCCGGGTCACCGTCATTGAAACCACCTGCGGAATGGACCACTACGCCCACGCCGTTGCCGGGCAGGTTGTCATTAGGTAAAGCACGGAAGGGTAGATAGAGTTGCGCCTGAAGCGATTGCTGATCATCTGCTGCGATACTCCACTGCTTCACGTGTCCGACTACGCCAACGATTTGCGCAGGAGCGGCAGAGCCATCGATATTGATGCGCTTTCCGATCGGTTCTGCACCGCCGAAATACGTGCGGGCGAAGGACTCGTCAATCACTGCTACGAGCTGCGCTCGTTCGTCATCCTGCTCGTTGAAAAAGCGACCGCGCTTCAGCGGGATTCCCATGGTTGCAAGGTAGTCCGGCTCCACCGTATAAAACAGGGTCATATTCATTTCGCTCTGCCCTGCAGGTTTGGGTTGCCCCTCGATCCAGAAGAAGAGATCGTCCTCCCCTTGCAGCGGCGAAGCGCCTAGTGCGAATGAGGCTGAGGTTACTCCGGGCGCTTGGCGAACCTTTTCACTAAGCTCGCGTAGTGTGCGTCTTGTAGTTTCCGGGCTCGCCGTACGCATTGAAGGCGGCAGGTTGAGACTGAAGCTCATCACGTTGTCCGTGCGGAAGCCTGGATCAACCTTCCAGAGTGCGGCGAGACTGCGGATCATCAAGCCGGAGCCAATCAACAAGACGAGGGCGAGTGCCATTTCCACCGCAACAAAGACGCCTTGCGCACGAACGCGGCCCCTGCTCGTGCCGCGCCAGCCTTCCTTCAGCGAGTTCGAGACGCTTCCCTGTGAGACCTTCAGGGCCGGAACGATGCCCGCGAGAATTCCTGTGGCAAGTGCAATCACAAAAGTGAAAAGCAGCACACGTCCGTCCAGACGGACCTCGTCGGCGCGTGGCAAAGTAGTGGGCAGCACCTTGAGGGCCAGTTGCGTCCCCCAACCAGCTACGATTAGACCAAGCGCTCCGCCAACTAAAGCGAGCAACGTACTCTCGGTGAAAGATTGGCGGAGCAAGCGCAACTTGCTCGCACCAAGAGCGGAACGAATGGCGAATTCGCGTGTGCGGCTCGTCGCACGAGCAAGCAGAAGGTTGCTGACATTCACACAAGCGATCAGCAACACGAAAGCGACGGAGCCAAGTAGTAACCAAAGAATTGGACGGACACCCCCGACGACTCTCTCTTTCAACGGGATGACCTTCGCGCCGTTGTTCTTATTAGTGTCCGGATAAGTAACGGCAAGGCCGCGCATGACTCGTTCCAGGTCCGCTTGTCCCTGCTCTAAAGTCACGCCCGGTTTGAGCCGCCCGATTCCGTGCAGACCCAGAGCGACAGCACGGTTCTTCAACCCCGGATTACCCCATTGCCCGATCGGAACGTAGACATCGACCTTTCCGAACAGGTTGAAGCTCGCAGGGATGACGCCAACAATCGCATAGTTCTTATCGTCGAGTGTCACTCCCTTCTGGAGCACATCTGTCGCTGAACCAAACTTACGCTGCCAGAGACTTTCGCTGATCAAAGCGACCGGGCCCGCCCCGATTGCGTCTTCGCCTGACCTTAAATCTCGACCAAGCAAGGGCTTGAGACCGAGCACGGTAAAAACGTCGGAGGTGATGAAGCGGCCGTCGACGCGCTCGGCTTCGCCGGCGCCGATGAGTGTGAAACTCGTACCGCGCGCGATCGCCATCGATGAGAACGTTTGGTTCTCCCTTTTCAAGTCAAGAAAGTTCGGATAAGGAATCGCTCCGGCGTCGAAGTTCGGCTTGCTTTGGTGAAATGTCACGATCTGCTCGGGCTGCGGAAAGGGCAACGGGTTGAGCAGCACACCATTGATGACGGAGAAGATCGCCGTGTTCGCGCCGATACCGAGGGCGAGTGAGCACACCGCGACTATTGCGAATCCAGGCTGACGCCACAAACCGCGCAAGCCGTAACGAATGTCGGTTAGCAGTGTTCGCATCACGTCCCCCTTTCGATTGCCGATTGCCGAGCGCTTTAGCCTTTAGTCTTGGGTCTTAGGTTCTAGTCTTGCTCCTAAGCTTCGGACTTTGGGCCTTCTTGAGCTGGCTTCTGACTTCTG
>JBDTYQ010000128.1:0-7766 GCA_040005515.1 bacterium | reverse complement strand
GTCTCGCCCGCCCGGCTGCGTTACCCCCCATTGTTGAGTGGTCGAAATTGTTCGCGCTGTGCGCTCATTGCGGGCGGGACGCCGCGGTCCCAGTGTCGTCTGATCCGGAAACGTCAAAATCTAGTATGTGTAAAAGATAAACCAATGGCCTTTAATCCGCTGCGCCTGTCATGCGCCGCACTTCTTGTCTCGTTAATGTTATTTGTCAGTTGGTCCAACGGCCAAGCGCAGACCGCTGCGGAGCGCGGCGAGTCAGAACGTTCTGACAAACTGACTGGCGGGCATATTGAAACCGCCGAGTTCGAACCAAACCAGCCGGACATTCGCTTGACGTTGAATGTTCCTTCGTTTCGTTTGACGCTCTGGCAAAACGGCAAGGAGGCCAAGTCTTACTACGTCGGGGTTGGCATGAAGGAGTATCCAATTTATGAAGGGGAACGCAACGCGCACGAGATTATCTGGAACCCGGCTTGGATTCCGCCCGACAGCGAATGGGTCAGCTCTCACAAGGGCGTCACCCCAGGGGAAGTGATCAAGGCAAGCGATCCACGCAACCCGCTCGGCAAGTTGAAAATTCCACTTGGCGGAAGTTACCTGATTCATCAGGCGGCCGGGCTAAAGGACGTGGGCAACCTGGTGTCTCACGGCTGCGTGCGCGTGGTGCGCTCGGAGCTTTACGATCTCGCTGAGAAGATTATCGCGGCGCGCAGCGTGCCGATCTCGGCGAAGCGGATTGAAGCAGCAAAGCGCAGTTTCAAAACCTTAACCGCGCATCTCGATCAACCGTTGCCGGTTGATATCAATTACGACACGCTTGTAGTCGAAGGTGGTGTGCTGCACATTTATCCGGACGTCTACGCACATGGCACGAACCGGCCGGCGCGTTTGCGCGCAGAACTTGAGGCGGCGGGCGTTGATGCTTCCAAAGTAACCGATCAAACTTTGAAGAAGATGCTGGCAAGGGTGACACGCCGCACGCAGTTCGTTGTTGAAACGAGCAGCATTGCAGAAGGCCGAGCACTCGAGGACGGTCAACTGCTGCCGCTGATACCGAAAAAGCAGAAGGCAGAAGGCAGTAGGCAGAAAGCAGTAGGCAGAAAGCAGTAGGCAGGAGGCAGTAGGCAGGAGACAGAAGGCAGAAGGCAGGAGGCAGGAGGCAGAAGGCAGGAGGGCAGAAAGCACAAGGAAGGAGCAGCCTCAAAACCCGCCACTCAGTACTCAGCACTCAGCATTGATCGCTTTTTCCTTACCACCCAGGTCGTCATCGCGCGCAGACTTTCGACCACCGTCGTTTTAATCGGCTCGATGAACTCTCCGCCGAACGTGGCGGTCACCAATTTCAACATCCTTTCATCAACCAGGAAACGATCTGAGCCGTCCGGGAGATGATAGCGTCTCCCGCCGATCAACTTGATCTCATCTTCGATCCCGATTGTTGACGCGAGGCGTGCGAAGAAGATTCCGCCGGGCCTGAGCACGCGCCACATCTCATCCACCATCGCCTGCCACTGTACTTCATCGCTGGCAAAGTGAAGCACCGCGCTGCTCAACACCACGTCAAAGTTCTCACTTGTGTTCTTCTCAGCTGCGTCGGCGGTAGCGAGGTTTTCTTTGCTGTTCACCGTTTGCTGTCTGCTGCTTGCTTCTCGTCCAAACGTCATGTGTTCCACCGGCTCCACGCGAAAATTGTTCGCCGGCAAATGGGGAGCGAGAACGGAAGCGAGCCTGCGAACCTCGCTTATCGCTTCTTCTGATTGATCGACACCGAAAACCTCATAGCCATTGCGGAGAAAATAAACCAGATTCCGCCCTGCTCCACAACCGGCATCCAGCACGCGCATTCCGGGAACGAGCCGACCCTTTAGGAGTTGGTCGAACAGATAGATGTCGATGCTTCCGAACAACTTCTGGAGATTGCCTTCGCTCATCAAAACCTCTTCGCTTAACTATTGGCACACATCATTGACCCCGGGACGACAATTCTGGTATCAAGCCACGCGATGATCGAGAAGGGAAGGACAAAATGATGGAATCGTTCAACCCCCGGCATAACGGAATTTTCAAGGCGTCAATCCCTGTGCGCCGGTGGAGATGCACGCCGCGTCTTCTCTCATTCCCGCTGCTTTGTTTCCTTCTTATGTTTCCGGTCACCGCGCAAACAACCGAGCTTCAGCCTGCCGCAGTCGCCGCCGCATTGCAAACTAATTTTGGCTCAACGGTGGAAGCAGCGACGGCCTTCAAACCTTTTTATGTCACCGGTGACTTCAATGGCGACGCCGCGCAGGACGTCGCTGTCGTAGTGCGTATCAAAGAAGGCCGCAGCGCGCTGCCCAAAGGTGTACGCCTCTTGAATCCTTTTCAGCTGGAGAAGACGATAGTCTTTCCCGCCAACCCGGCAACTGAAAATAAGCTTGCACTGGTCATCATTCACAGTTGGAAGACGCCTCAGCCCGCAAGCAAATATCTGCTCATTGGCGAATCACCCATTCTGATACTTCAGTACGAACGAGCAATCTCTAACCAATCCGCTGACCGGAACAAATTGATGGGTTCAATCAGCCGGCGCGGCAGGCGACCGAGAGGCGTAATGTTTCCACGTGGAGCAAAAGGCGATGTCATCACCCTCGGTACCGAAGTCGGGGGCGGTAGCCTTTTGTATTGGAACGGAAGAACCTACGTCTGGGAAGACGTGGCGGAAGATTAGCAACGGTCCCTACAATTGCTTGCGCGGTTACCTCCCAGGGCGCTGCATAAACTCTTTCATAAATTCAAAACCGACAACCTCACCGCAAGTCTGGACGACAGGCGAAGTCTGTGCAAAATGGGTTTCGCTTCACTCTAATTATTGAATCGACTGGCGACATCCAAAAGTGAGCACGTCACTTGTAAAAATTCCCCTGGAACGTATTGAGAAATCGATCGATCTCATACGCGGTGAGAAGGTAATGCTAGACCGCGCGTTAGCATCTCTCTCTACGGGGTCACAACGAAAGCGTTTAATCAGGCGGTTAAGCGACACAGGGAAAGATTTCCATCCGACTTCATGTTTCAACTGACCATGGAAGAGGCTCAAGTACTACGTTCAAGGTCACAGTTTGTGACCTTGAAACGTGGCCACAATATTAAGTACCGGCCCTATGCCTTTACCGAGCAAGGAAATCCCCAGCAGCGGGTTACGAAAGCCTCAGTAGAATTCAACAATTTGATATATCAGACAGCAACATCAAAGAAAAGAAAGGCACGCTCATGAGCGAAGTCAAACTCAACCTTGTCGACGCAGAACGAGTTCTTCACGGCACCATACACGGCTCCGTCGCCGACTACTGTGTGGCCGCGTTGTCGGCCGAACCGGAAACGATTGCGGAGCTGGAAGCCGCGCTTGCACGCTACATAAAACCGCGCGATGCAGATGGTCACTTTACCTGGTTCGCCTCAACCCACTGGCAGACAAATTCTGGTTTGCCGTCTGCTGAATCTGAACCGATCCGTGACTTTCGCGCCACGCTCGACACCGAACCCTGGGACGCCGGCATCGTTGTAATCGATCTCGCGGCCCGCATCGTCGCCAGTGAGTCTACCTATTCACAGCCGGGCCCGGAGGGCGAAGTGTGCTATCACGACGGTCACGCGCTGACTGACATTCCTATCTTGTATCGTGTTCCGGACGACTGGTTGTTCGTTAGCTCCGTGGATGCCTATCAATGGTCACGTGAGCGGCGCATTCGTGAGCGCGCAGACAGACCAGCCTGCGACTTTCGTGCAATTCTGTTTGGCCGTCCATTGCTTGAGTTCATCGCTAACGCCTACCTCTCGCTGCCCGTCGATGTGCCCATAGCAACGACCTCACCAACGGAGTTCGCGACTGATGAGGACGAACGACGGCAGGACGCAGTTGCGCATGAAATAGGCACCATTCACGCGCGCTGGCTATTGACTGCGCGTGACGATCTGGGTGGGCAGTCACCGCGCGACGTGCTGCTCGCGCACCAGGATTTCCTCGACTTTGATTTGCACACTCGTTCGCTGCAATGGAGTTTGCAGAACGAAGGCCCACCATGTTTAGCCAAAGATTCTTTTGCTTACCGCTTTGCAGGTTTTGGCACGCACGAGTGGGTTCTGTATTACGACCTGGTTCGCCACCTGCTGCACAGTTTGTTCGAGTCGAGCCCAACCTCCAATGGTCGCTGTGATAAAGACGTCAAGCAACTGGTCGCGACTCTCGATCTGATCAAGACCGATTGGCTCGAAAGTCAGCAAGTGGATCTCGACGGACGCATACCGGCCATCCTCATCGACAATGAGCGCAGGCGTCTTCCGCAGGCGATGCGTCCACACGACATGATCATCGACGACGATTGCCCCATGTGCCAGATGTTTGGAGACGAGACGAGTCCGCTGGGAATGGGCGTAGGTTTTTGGCATCTGGACGGATCGCACATGGATGATGACTTCGCGTTCTCATATTTCAAAACACGACAGGAGTGGGAAGTCGAGAATCGCCGCCGCGAAGAATTTGATCGAGAGTTCAAGCGGGAACGGGAAGGACGTGGGGAACCACTTGCGCAAGAACTCCTCGAGCCCGACTCATTTTTCGACCCCGACGGATTGAGCTTCAAAACTACGCGAATTGCCCCACGACCCGATTTCGATTCGGCTGGATCGGACCTGGCTGGCGCGCAAGAAACACCTCCGCTTGGGTCCGATGATCGCGATATTAGCGATAACAATTAGTCTCTTGATGTCCTATAAAGCTTTAGCTTGGCGTAAACGCTGTGACAGACCAAACGAACGTCTGAACAGGTCGTTGAAACGGGCATGGTTTCTTCCCCTCCCTTTTGGGAGGGGTTAGGGGAGGGTGCAAAGCTTACCGCGCTAAAGCCCTCTCCCCAACCCTCTCCCCCAAAGGGAGAGGGGAAAAAGACTTCAAAAGATTTATCGGACATCGGCCCGAAACTGGCCACTAATGACTTCTCTATTTACTCGACGCCTTAATCTGTGCAATCCTGTTAGCAACGGATCTCACCACACCCGGTCAATGCGACCACACTTCCGTTCGTGCCCCAAACCTACATCCGATTTTCGAGGAGGGATGCGATGAAGCTATGCTCACAATGCGAATTTATTTATGAGGACTATCAGGAATGTTGCGACATGGATGGGGCCGCGCTCGTCTATGAGCCGACGCTGGAAAGTGTCTTTAAGACGACACTCGAAGCGAAGTCAAAACTGGAACGACCACTGCCCGTTAAGTTAACGGCGCCTTTATCAACGGCGCCTTTATCAACAGCGCCGCCACCCGAAACCTCGAGCACCTCTGGCAACGTCTTTGCTGCGCGCGGCAGGTTTGCTTTGCAGATCGCCGCCTGCCTCGTGCTAACGGTTATGGCCTTCGTCGCTTTCTACGTTGCGCCGCGTCTATTCCAAACCAAAGCACAAACTTCGAATAACCCAGTTGAGACCCGGGCTACTACTGATAAACTCGAAACGTCACATGCTGAAGGTGAACCGCCGACGTTTAACGCTGGCGTGCCGGCTGAAAAGCCTGAACTCCTAAACTCGAAACCCGAAACCTCTTCTTTATCAGATAGACTCCAAACTCCACACTCAAAAGCTGAAGCTTCTTTTCCTGCGCTGCCGGTAGTGAAGCCACTGCCGCGCTTGAAACCCTTACCCACACTCAAACCGCTACCACGCTTGCAGGATCAAAACCGGTCCCTGAGCGCGAGCCGAAAACCTGCGGTGGTAAAAGAGAAGGCCAACGTAAAGAAAGACTCGCGATTTGGTTCGTTTTTGAAAAAGACCGGAAGAATACTAACGAAGCCTTTTAAGTCGTAAATCGCTAAAGACCGTAAATCGTGAATCGTAAATCGTAAGCCAAGAGCAACCCGGGTCAATTGTATTTACGATTCGCTGTTTAAGATTTATGATCGGTGGCGTCATGCTCCTGCAACTCGCCCGCTTTCTTTACTGTGCGTCAGTTTGAGCGGGCCTGTTGTTTACTTCAGCAACATCCTCGACGCAAACTCAAAAGCCCGATCGAAGATTAGCACTGCGACTCTAAATTTTGCCTTCAAGAACTATCTGGTAGAGGAGTATGACTTCAAGAGCAGTGCCCCCTACCCTGCTAATTGTGGGTTTTTCGAAACACTTAGCCAGGCGGAAGCTAACAAACGACAATTAATAAGCCAGGCGACGGAGGTCAGAGGTCGGAAGTCAGAGGTCAGAGATACTATGAAAGAATCTGGTAAGAGGGTTTCTGACCCCTCGTCTCTGACCTCTAACCTCAGATCGTTGCCTGATCAGTTATCTCTAATCCACGGTCGATGATCGCGAACGCTTCGCGCAACTCAGCCTCAGTAATGCACAAAGGCGGATTAGTGAAAAAGGTGTTCCAGCGCACAAACGTATAGAGTCCTTCCGCCCGGAAAAACTTGCCCAGCGCCTGCATCTCAGGCGAACTGCCATTGAATGGCGCCATTGGTTCGCGCGTCTCGCGATTCCGCACTACCTCGACAATTCCAAAGAGCCCTAGGTTGCGTGTCGCTCCCACCGATGGATGCCGGCTCTGCAAATCCTCCAGCAAGTCGCGCATCAACCTACCCATGCGACGCGCGTTTTCGATCAGTTTATCTTCTTCATAAACCGCGATCGTCGCCAGCGCCGCGGCGCAAGCAAGCGGATGGCTGTTGTACGTAAGCCCACCGTAAAAAACATTCTTCTCAAAATGGTCTGCGATCTGGCGGCGCATGCCCACCGCCCCAAGCTGCACGTATGCGCTCGTCAAACCCTTAGCCATCGATATCAGATCGGGCACAACCTTCCAATGGTCCACCGAGAACCATTCGCCGGTGCGACCAAAGCCGGCCATCACTTCGTCGGCAATCAACAGGATGCCGTACTTGTCGCACAGCGCACGCAGTCCCTGCATGTAACCATCAGGGGGGATCAGAATGCCGTTAGTGCCCACAACGGGTTCGACAATTATCGCCGCGACAGTCTTCGCACCCTCGAGCTCAAGAATCTCTTCCGTCCGCGCCAGCACGTCTTCGGTCGTGTCTGAACCTCTTTGAACGCCATGATAGAAGTCGGGAATGCGGAAGACGCCGGGGATGCCGGGCTCGGCGGCCCAGCGGCGCGGATCGCCCGTCAGCGTCAATGCGCCCGCGGTGCCGCCGTGATACGAGCGATAGCGCGCGCCAATCTTATGACGGCCGCTGAACATGCGCGCGATGCGTATGGCGTTTTCGTTTGCCTCGGCGCCGCCGTTGGTGAAGAAGAAACAATCGATGTCGCCCGGTGTGATCTCCGCGAGCTTGACGCTCAGACGCGCGCGCACCTCGGTAGCCATGAACGGATTAGCGTATGGCAAGACTGCCGCCTGTTCCTGGATAGCACGCACCACGCGTTCGTCACCGTGCCCGATGTTGACGCACATCAGTTGGCTGTTGAAGTC
The DNA here is from genome assembly GCA_040005515.1 of bacterium. Classification (GTDB taxonomy): domain Bacteria; phylum Acidobacteriota; class Blastocatellia; order Pyrinomonadales; family Pyrinomonadaceae; genus PSRF01. Next base: position 313 of record JBDTYQ010000128.1, on the reverse strand, counting down.
GATGAAGCGCTTTCCTTCCGGCGTCCAGAAGTAGATGCCTTTCGCGCGTGCCACCGGGATCGGATCCACCGCGGCTTGCGCGGACCACTCAAACAGCGTGTGTCGCCGGCATAGTTCAACAATCTCGTCGCCAGTCATCTCCTGGCTCTTCATTGTTTCCGTATTGGCAGTCATGCTTTCTAACCTCTGACTCCTGATCTCTGATCTCCGACCTCCGTTGGGCCATGATATTACTCAATGCGGGCTTGTGAGCACCACCCGCCAATCGACTTCTTGTTGGAGCTGATGAGATCGCTTCGCGTCTCCCTGGCCC
>JBDTYQ010000127.1:0-8169 GCA_040005515.1 bacterium | reverse complement strand
CAAGCTCCGTTTGTTCCTTTTTGCGCTATGTTGTCGCGCATCTCGAGGAAGCGTAATGACGTCCATGATGGAGTCGCTGCGCGCTTCGTGTGATCGCTGAAACACAGGCTTGAACATTGCTTCGATGCAGCCCTCCTCTTAAAGTGTGTTGTGTCGCAGCTATCCCAAGTCAAGCGGTCTTCAATCTGCGGTACGAGCTCAGCATGGAACATTTCGACGTCATCATCGTGGGCGCGGGCCTCTCAGGAGTTGGCGCGGCCTGCCACCTCCGGCAGAGGTGCCCGCGCAAGAGTTTCGCGATTCTTGAGGGCCGTGCCGCGATGGGCGGCACATGGGACTTATTCCGTTATCCCGGTATCCGATCAGATTCGGATATGTACACGCTCGGCTACAGGTTCCGCCCTTGGCGGGATCCGAAGGCAATCGCCGGTGGGCCCGCCATTCTCAATTACATTCGTGAGACTGCCGCAGAATTCGGCGTCGACAAAGAGATCCGCTACGGCCATCCGGTGAAGCGCGCCTCGTGGTCGTCCGCGGAGACGCTGTGGACCGTGGAGGCCGATACCGATTCCGATAAAACACTCGAGAAAACAATAGCCCGGTTCACCTGCCGTTTCCTCTACCTCTGCACTGGCTATTACGACTACGAGGCCGGGTACACTCCGGAGTGGACCGGCGCCGAGCGATTCCGCGGACAGATTGTTCACCCGCAAAAGTGGCCGGAAGCTCTCGGCTACGAGGGCAAGCGAGTGGTGGTGATAGGCAGCGGCGCAACGGCCGTTACCCTCGTCCCTGCGATGGCCGAGCGGGCGGCGCACGTTACAATGCTCCAGCGTTCGCCCACCTACGTCGTCTCGCGACCCGCTCAGGACAAAGTGGCGAACCAACTCCGCCGCCACCTGCCTGCCGGCGCCGCTTACGCGCTCACGCGTTGGAAAAACGTGCTGCTCGGGATGTTCTTTTATAAGTTGGCCCGGTCGCGGCCCGATGTCTTTAAGTGGATGCTGGCGAAAGGAGTGCGACGCCAACTCGGTGAGCAATATGACATCCAGCACTTCACGCCAAAATATAACCCGTGGGATCAGCGGCTGTGCCTGGTACCTGACTCGGATCTCTTCAACGCGATACGCGCCGGGCGGGCTACGGTTGTCACCGATCAGATTGATACCTTCACGGAGACAGGCCTACAGCTTAAGTCCGGCCAACACCTCGACGCTGACATTATCGTGACAGCCACAGGGCTCGCGCTAAAGCTCATGAGCGGCCTGCAACTAATAGTGGACGGTGAGCCCGTGGACCTCTCAAAGACGATGGCCTACAAGGGCATGATGTACAGCGACATCCCGAACCTCGCCTCCGCCTTTGGCTACACGAACGCGTCCTGGACATTGAAGTGCGACCTCACGGCAGAGTACGTCTGCAGGCTCCTGAAGCACATGGATAAGCACGGCTACGCGCGGTGCACCCCGCGCGTGAAAGACCTTCACCTCACGGAGGAGCCAGTACTCGACTTCACCTCCGGCTACGTACAGCGAGCGCTCCACACACTGCCGCGGCAGGGATCAAAGACGCCGTGGCGACTGCATCAAAACTACGTGAGGGACCTCTCAATGCTTCGGTTCGGACGCGTGGACGATGGGACGATGGAGTTCAAGGCAGCACCGATTGGCCGACGCGCGGATGCAGAGGTGGCCCGTGGCTGAGCGCATGCGCTTGAAAGGACGGACGGCGGTGATCACGGGTGCGGCGGGCGGTATCGGGCGGGCCATCGCCGTGTCGCTGGCACGCCGGGGTTGTGGCCTCGCGTTGGCTGACGTGGACGAGGCAGGGATGGTCGGCACGGAGGAACTCGTGCGAGCCCACGGTGTCCGCGTGACTCGCCACCCCCTCGACGTTGCCGACCGCGCCGCCGTCGCTGGCTTTCCAGCGCGAGTCGCCCTCGAGCACCCCAGCGTCGACCTGCTTGTCAACAATGCGGGCGTCGCCGTCGGCGGCACGTTCGAGCAAGTCTCCGAAGAGGATTTCGAGTGGCTCTTCGAGATCAACTTCTGGGGCGTCGTGCGCATGACGCGCGCCTTCCTGCCCGCTTTACGCGCAAGCGGCGACGCATGGATCGTAAACCTTTCGAGCGTGTTCGGATTAGTCGCGCCTCCTGAGCAAGCGGCCTATGCAGCCAGCAAGTTCGCGGTGCGCGGATTCTCCGAGGCGCTACGCCATGAACTGGAAGGCTCAGGCGTCGGCGTTACGGTCGTGCACCCTGGCGGCGTCGCCACTTTGATCTCAGAGAAGGCCCGCGTGCCGGTTGGCGTGAGCGACGAGGAAGTGGAGCGTCGCCGCGAGCAGTTCCGGAAATTGCTGCGGCTTCCACCCGAGGTCGCCGGCGAGATGATAGTGCGCGGCGTCGAGCGTCGTAAGCCACGAGTGCTCGTCGGTTCCGACGCAAAAGTCCTATCGATCATCGCTCGCGCCTTACCTGTGTCCTACTGGAAGCTGCTCGGGCTGCGGGCAGGTAATTGATGCTCCAGCTCAGCCACAAGACCGAAGACATAAATTCGTGAGTAGACACGGAGTCTTTCGGAAAGAGTTCTCTATATGTTCACTCCTGGGAAAGTGCAGAATCATGACCGCGAAGGCTCTTTAGGAATTTGCGCTTCTAGGAAACATCTTTTATTCAGAACTGGGGGGAAAGAACATGAGTGCAACAGCAACACGAACTACGGACTTATCATCAGCTGCTACGGTTGGAAAGGAAGAATTAGAACATTCAGAAGGGACCGTCGCTCGAACCATTGAACAACAGACAGCTAAGCTACCATCAGACGTTTTCCTGTGGGCGGCATTAGGCTCAATCGGGATATCGGCTATCCTTCAGCTAACCGGAAAACAAAAGCAAAGCCTCTTTGTCGGCCAGTGGGTATCGCCATTGCTGATTCTTGGTGTTTATAACAAGATCGTCAAGGTCGCAGGTTCTGACCGTTTAGATCAAAAGGCTTAACTCTAAGTTTTAGGGTTGAACTACAAAAGAGGCAATTTACATCTCGATGAGACGAATCGGAATCATAATCATCTTGGTTATGCTGCCGGGTTGTGTCGTTGTAGGAGGATACCGCTCAGAGCGCGGCTGGTACTTGTGGCCAGGAACTATTGTGATCTTCCTCGTTGTGGCGGTCTTCGCTCTCCTTCTAAGACGACGCAGATGAATGTCGTAGTTAGACGGGGCTCGCACTCATCTCGGTTCTGAGTGCGTCGTAGGAATTGCCATCAGGCATCTTAAGCGCACATTACTCGGATTCTGGCGGAGGTAATTCAGCTCCGCCAAATTCGTATTACTTCAGCCGGTCAACGTTATCCCTCATTGGATAGCCGTTCACCGCTTTACTGTGACAAGCGATCCGCCCTGTTGAAATACTGCTCGACCTCATGAGCAGGTAGGCAATAGAAAACCCAGCCCATAAAGACTGAGGTGGCCCGCGAGGCCACCTCCCCTACGAAGACTTCACGAGTGGGATGCTCTCCTAGAAGCTTGGCCACCACGAGAAGGGAAATTCTTGCCTTCCTCCGTTACTCACCTGTGCCCGCATGCCTTTGTTCGAAGCATTCGTTTCGAGGCTTCGTAGGAATTGCGCCATGTCCGCACGCTGCCCAGAGTCGGATAGATAGAACGGGTGTGGCGCCGTTGGCCCACGCGAGGAATTCAGAAGACTGTCGAGAGAGGGTACGGAATTGTCGTGTAGGAAGACCGGCTTGCGTGCCAGATCAAGCAACAGAGGCAAAGCAATCCCGCGCTCCTCACCGCGCAGACTCGCATTCACTACAGCCATCTTGTCGTCAAAGATATTGTCAACCGTATTCATCACCGGATTGAGCGGCGGCGTTCGCTGCGCTAGTACCAGCGGGTTATCTCCGGGAAAGATCGTCTTCATTGGCACGATAAAAGGCGGCACGAACTTGCCCTGATCCACATTGTGGCAAGCGGTGCAACCGACCGTTCGAAACAACTGTTGCCCCCGAGCGACAGCCTGGCTGTCTCCCTCAACGCCAGCCGGCGCAGGCAGGCCGTCGAGATAGGCGTTTAGGTCGAGTAGCTTTTGGTTATTCACTCGCACTCCGAGTGGTGCCTCTTCGCTGCCCGGGTTTGGCTGCGCGCTTGCAGTGACGTAGGGATAGCCTTTGACGCCAGTCTCTTTCAAAATCTTGACGTAGTCGTCAGCGATCTCATCGCCGGCAGCACCCCCGAGTTTGTGTAGAAACGCGCGTCCACCGGGTGTGGTAAGTCCCGTCTGATCGAATAGTCCTGTGTAAACGAGATTGCTGAAGTTATCCAGCTTGGCAATTGTGCCTTCACTACCGAAAGGAGAAGCGAGGTCCTGGCGAAACAACGGCGTGTTGTGCATCGGATCACCGTTGCCGTCGAAAGTATCATCGAACATGCCGGTCGGATAGAAAGCGGGATTGTTGAGATAAGCATCAACTTCTTTCTCGCTGGATTTTTCTGTTAGACCCGTTGGTGCTCGTCCCAGGGTCTTATTGCCGTTGGCTTTGAGTGATAGTTGCAGCACGGGATACAAGGCGCGCGAGTTGTCGGCCATCGCAAAGATTGCACCGAGGTTCAAAGTGTGCGCCGCGCGGCCATCCATTCGCCGTCCAATTGAACCTCCATTCGGCAGGTCAAAAACTGATTTGTCCGTAATCGTGTGACATAGTGCGCAACTCACCCCGACCTTATCGCCCTTTGCCACAAAGCCGATTACCGCGTTGGCAGCGATCAACTTCATGGTTGTTTTCGGATCGTTGAGAAGCGGGGCGTTTTTTGGTGTGAGGTCAGTCTTGAGTTCGGCTGCCACGGCTTGCTGCGTTGCCGCATCCAACGCGTCAACATCTACAGATAACCCTGCCCTCAATGCTTGGATCGGCGTCAGCTTCGCCTTCTTGATCCCCTTTGGCACTCGCACGGCATCCGTCCAGAACCCTTCATTACCGAAAGTCTCGAAGCGAAAAACATCTCGGCCGGCCGCGGCGTTGCCGTTTTGGTGCGGGATTGGTTGTTGCCTCGTGTCCGGGCCGTCCGGTGTCGCTCGCGGAGTATCACGCTGAACCCGCGCAAGACTCCGATCGTAGGTGAGGCCGACTAAAGCCATAACCGTTGCGCCAAGCACAAGCAAGAATCTTAGAGAACAGACAACGCGAGTGAATGTAAGTGGACGAATCATAGTTACCTTCCTTTCACCGCCGTGGTATGCGGCTCAGACCAACGAACTAAGGCCAAAGAGGAAGACTTCCCCTCACATCTTAGAACCCGCCCAACAGACGTCACGAAGTGCCCGCCTGTTGTAGGCTAGTTCTTCCAGAACACTAACTTCCGCTTGATTTCATTCCGGACATATTGTTCTTCATGCCCTTCATGTTCATCATCAACTCGCGCGCCATCTGCAAGTGCATCCTGACAGTAGGCAGCGTCTTCGCCGCAAACGCTTTCGCTTCCATGTCCTTGCCGCTCATAGATTCCCTCATGAACAGCTTTTCCATGTCCTGATGTGCTTTCACGCCCGCGTCTTTCACGTACATCATGTCGAATTCCATGCTCGACATTTTCTGCATCTTTGCCATCATTGCCATCTGCCTGTCCGCGTCCATCGACAGCATGACACCTTTAGCTGAAGCGAGTTGCTTGAGTTCATCACCCGCCATCGTGTGATCGTCAATCATCTTTTGGGCATACTGCTTCACAGCATCATTGCTTGATTTCTGAAGTGCCAGGCGCGCCATTTCGATTTCGCTCATCCCACCTTGCGCCGCCATCATCATGAATTTCTGGTCCATAGACGACATCATGCCCATGCCTGATTTCATGCCCATCTTGTCTTGAGCGTTAGCTGAAGAGGGCGTTATCAACAACATCGCCATGGAAACCAACCCGAGGATCTGTAGCTTTATTTTCATTTCTATCTCCGACCTCGTTTGCGAGGTCTGTTAGTTAGGAGCCAGGACGAACCCCTGGCCCGGATTGTAAGCAGAGTCGCTCTGGCTGACTTTCTCAGGAGGCTTCACTTAACCACCAGATTGTCAGCCGATAAAAGCAACCGCTCACCTTCACGGAACCCAACACAAAAGCAGACGGCGGTTACCACTCCGAATGAGTTTCTTTCTTGAGGAAGGTTACAAAGAACTACGACCTTGCTTTACTATATTGAAGCTCCACACCCACAGGTCTGGTTAGTAACTGCAGCACCGTCGCCGTTAGTTTCCCAACGTCATTCGGCTTAACCAGATAGCATCTGCACCAGCCCGCATCGCTTCTGCGCGTTCGCCGTGGGAAGCTTCCCCGGTGAAAAACATAATCGGTGCCTCGACGGACATCTGTCTTAGAGCACGGCAGACCTCCGGACCCGACATGGAAGCCAGCCTGTAATCGAGTACATTCAAATCAAAGTGTTGGACTGCGGCCAAGCTCAATCCCTCAGTTGGCGTCAAGACAGAAACAATCTCGCAGTTCGTCGCAGAATTTTTCATCATGAACTCAATTAACTCGGAGGTAATAGAGTCATCATCAACGATGAGAATCCGAGTGACCAAGGGAAGCATGATCCTTCCTGCACATTTGCGATGCTTTCGAGTAGGGCAATCCTTAGACCGCGCGATCCAGAAACCCGTCTTGCGCGCATCGCGGGTAGCGAACTTAGTTGTGCAACTATTGAAGCGCGATTTTATGAATGGAAGTCACTCACCATCTGATTCATTTTGAAGTAGGGAGAGCAGGAAGGTGTGTCAGGGAATCGCATTACGTCGGTGTTCCACCTCCACTGTGGGTTACAAAGCTGATATCATGCAGGCCGCCTAGAACTCGACGTCAGAGGACGTGCTCCATTGCAAAGTTTCATGTGACTTTAGGGGCGCGAGTAGCGCGTGGAGCCCCTCATTAAATCAATGCCTCGGTACTTGACCGACTGGCCGCAGACTCGGCGGTTTCAAGCCTGGAATAAAAAATCTAAATGGATACACCGTCTTCATTAATGCGAGACTTGTCCCGGCGATTACTGGCAGCGAGTCAGACCGTCTCGGATCAGCAAGTTCCTGAAGCGGACGTAGTGAGTGAGAAGCTGCGGATTCCGCTGACAAGATTCGCCGGCGCCGAAGGCTTCGCATCGCTCCTGCGGCGGGCGTTGATGTTGGCCAGCGCGGAGGTGCCGTCGCTGCAGAGTATTAAGGTCGGCTTGGATGGCCGCTTGGAAGGGTTTGAAGAACTTGCCGCTGATCCGGGCGCCGCGGCGGAGGGAAGCGAGGCAGCAGTCGCAATCACATCGCATCTCCTCGGGCTCCTTGGTACCTTCATCGGCGAACCCCTCACGCTGAGACTGGTTCGCGAGGCGTGGCCAGACACCTCGCTGGACGAGCAAAATCAAGAAGATGAGGTTAACTGATGAGCACCAGTGGGAAAGATAAGGAAAGCGATCAAAGCAGAAAGCGAGTACCCATCCGGCAACTGCCCACCGGCGTGCCGGGCCTGGATGAAATCCTTGGCGGCGGCCTGCCTGAGTTCTCCTTCAACATCATCGCCGGCGCACCCGGATGCGGCAAGACCACGCTGGCGCATCAGATAATGTTTGCGACCGCCACCCCTGAGCGGCCGGCGCTGTACTTCACCGTTTTGGGCGAGCCGGCCATCAAGATGCTGCGCTACCAACAGCAGTTCGCGTTTTTCGACCACGACACGATGGACGAATCGATCCGCTTTATCAACCTCAGCCACGTCGTCATGGAGCAAGACCTCGGCGCAGTGCTCGATGCCATCATGAAGGAGATCGAAGCGTCCAAAGCGGGTATCGTTGTAGTCGATTCGTTCCGCACCGTAGTGCGCAAGGCGCTGAACAGCACGAGCGAAATGGAGCTCCAGGGCTTCGTCCAACGCCTGGCGCTTAACCTTACCAGTTGGCATGCGACTACGTTTCTGATCGGTGAATACGTCGAAGGCGAGTTGCGCGACAACCCGGTCTTCACCGTGGCGGACGGGCTCTTCTGGCTCTATCAGAGCGTCGAGCGCAACTCGATCGTGCGGAAGATGCAGGTCATGAAGCTGCGCGGCCAGGAGTCCGTGCCCGGCATGCATACCTTCCGCATCACCAACGCCGGCCTGCAAACCTTCCCGCGCACCTTCGGCCTCGTCGGACAATC
>JBDTYQ010000126.1:0-8269 GCA_040005515.1 bacterium | reverse complement strand
GCGCTGGGATACGTGAACGTACGTGATTATGCAGAAGGCAAGTCTGATTGGATTGAGGCAGGGTTGCCGACGGAAAGCAATCACAAGCATTGAAACTCGTCTGTAAAGAAGGGTGTTATTTTTTGGCAGCGAGCTAACAGCTGGCACACTCCACAACTGCTCATGACCCAGACACCGATGAGCGACGAAGCGTTGGTCCAGCTCCAACGCGATACGTTCGGGTACTTCAAACACGAGACCAATCTCAGCAACGGCTTGGTTCCCGATAACACGCGCAAGGGTTCGCATGCGAGCATTGCCGCGATCGGACTCGCTCTCGCAACCTATCCAATCGCAGTCGAACGCGCTTTCATTGAACGCGAAGAAGCAGTCGCTCGCGTCCTTACCACGTTGCGTTTCTTCTGGAATAGCACGCAATCGAAGGAGCCTGACGCAAGCGGCTACAAGGGCTTCTACTATCACTTTCTTCACATGGACACGGGCCTCCGTGCGTGGGAATCCGAGCTTTCGACTATCGACACGACCATCCTCATCGCGGGGGCGCTCGCTGCTGCCACATACTTCGAAGGCGAGACTGAACCCGAACACGAGCTTCGAAAACTTGCCGACGATCTCTATCGACGCGTCGACTGGCAATGGGCTCTCAACGGTGCCGCAAAAGTTGCAATGGGTTGGAAGCCTGAGTGTGGGTTCCTGCCGTACGTTTGGGAAGGGTACAACGAAGCAATCCTCCTTCACGTGCTCGGACTCGCATCACCAACGCATCCGCTCCCGGTGGAAACCTACAAGGCCTTCACTGCTACGTACTGCTGGAAAAATATCTTTGGCCAGGAGGCTCTTTATGGTGGTCCGCTCTTCATGCATCAGCTCTCGCACCTGTGGCTGGACTTTCGCGACATCCGCGACGAGTTCATGCGCGAGCATGGAGTCGACTATTTCGAGAACAGCCGGCGCGCCACTTACGCCCAGCAACAATATGCGATGCATAACCCGCGCGAGTTCAAGGGCTATGGTGAATATGCATGGGGGATCACGGCGTCTGATGGACCGGGCCCGGCAACGCTGGAGATAGATGGAGTTCAGCGTCGCTTTTTTGACTATGAGGCTCGAGGAATTCCGGATGGACCAGACGACGGCACGATTGCTCCGTGGGCCGCTGCCGCTTCACTGCCTTTCGCCCCCGAAATCGTCTTGCCCGCGCTTCGGTATTTCAGTGATGCCTATCCGGAGATGACAAGCAAGTATGGATTCAAGTGCAGTTTCAATCCGACGTTTAATGACGAGGACGAGCACGAGTCCGGCGCTGCCGGTGGGAAAGGGTGGATCTCAAAAGGTTACTACGGTCTGGACCAGGGCCCGGTTGTGATCATGATTGAAAACCACCGTACGGGATTTTTCTGGGAGTTAATGAGGAAATGTCCTTACCTGAGTGAGGGCCTGCGCCGCGCGGGGTTTACCGGTGGTTGGTTGTAAATCAGCCCGCTTTGCACGCCACTCTTCCGTTCCTTCAGCCGACAATGTTGGCGTGCCGCGCAACCTCCTGCCATCGGCCCTGATGTTTCAACCACAGCCCGGTGAAGCGCAGCAGTGAAGTTCTTCCTGCATTCGGCATCTTGCCGGCCCAGATGACTGTTTCGCTTCCCGCTACTACGACAAGGTTCCCGTAAGGATGAATGTACTCGATGCGCCTCTCGTAGGAGGTGAAGGCAAGGATGCCGGAATCGATCAGCTGGAGCACGTCCTGCTTGCTAACGAGCTTGTTAAGCGGGTTCGTTACGATGAGATCGTCTGACCAGATGCGCCCCAACGCGCTTACGTCATTTCGCAGCAAGCTCTGAACTTCCTCGGCGTTCACCCTGCGAATCTCTTCTTCAACGCGCCGGTTCTGTTTTTGTGCTGAGACAGATGGAGCGGCGATCATTAGCGTTGTCCACAGGGCCATGGCTTTAATCATTTCGTCAACCTCTCTCCAGAGATGATGGGCGAAGAGTTAAGTCCTCTTCGCCCTCGAAAGTGTTACGACTCTCGTGTTACTCGAAGTAACTTCCCGTCGCTGTCGCACAGCCGGTAACGATCATGTTTCCGGCGGTGTCGAAGATTTCATTGGTGGCATTACTGTTGAGTTGCTCGCCATGGTTTCCGATCTCGATAATTTGAGTGAGCCTTTGTCTTCCGGTCCAGAGTCCCGCAGGATTGAATAGAAATGCTTCAGACACCGCCCGATAGCTGTGTCCCCCAAGGTGTTCCCAAAAGCCGTGGCCGGGAGTACGCGATGCCGGCGGAAAGCCTGTAGTCGTTTCAGTCAACGTGCCGCCTTGGGCGAAAGTCAGGAACGCAGGAAAAGTTCTTAGCGCCGCGCCGGAAGTACAGTCTCGAATTGTGACCTGGACGCGCCACGTTCCTTCAAGCTTGTTTCCGTTTGATTCAGACTTCTCCTGAGTCTGAGTTTCCCGCTGCATTGTTGCCGCCAGCGCCGGCTGCCAGAGGCATGTCCCCGCCAGCACAAGCGCGATCATTAGGACAAAACCGGCGACCATGTTCATCTTCCTCGAGTTCATTGTAGATCTCCTTCGCTACGAATTTTCGGCCTCTTCAGCCGGATGTGCTTATACTGGACAAAGCAGGCGCTGAAAATCCTTAGGTCCTCCTGAAAAAAGTTCTGAAAGTTCTGAATAAGACTATGGGCGAGCCGGAGTCGCATATTTACGAGTTCGACGACTACCGTCTTGATGCGAACGAACGTGTGTTGCTGCGGCGCGGTGAACCCGTGCCGCTTACGCCGCGGGTCTTTGATACTTTGCTCTACCTCGTGCGGCATAGTGGAAAGATGTTGGAGAAGGACGAGTTGATGAGGAAAATCTGGCCCGACGCTGTCGTCGAGGAGAACAATCTGAATCAGAACATCTCCACCTTACGTCGCACGCTCGGAGAAAGCCGTGGCCAGAACCGCTTTATCGTAACCGTACCGGGGCGCGGCTATCGTTTCGCTCCACAAGTGATCGAGCACACCCCGACCGGGGAAACTTTTGATGCCAAAGCGCTGCAAACAATCGCCGTACTCCCGTTCGTCAACATCAGTGCCGACCCCGAGAACGCCTACTTCTGCGAAGGGCTGGCAGAGGAATTATTGAACGCCCTCGCCCGGATCGAAGGAATCAAGGTGGCGGGGCGCACGTCAGCGTTCGTACTTGGAGGAAAGAACACAAGCATGAATGAGATCGCCGCCGCGTTGAGCGTGAAGTCGATCTTGCAGGGTAGCGTCAGGAGATCGGGTAATCGTCTGCGGATCACAGCACAACTCGTCAACGCGTCCGACGGCTTCCAGCTGTGGTCGGAGCGTTACGACAGGGAGATGCGCGACATCTTTGATGTGCAGGACGAGATCACGCTCGCCGTCATTGACGCGCTGAAAGTTCAGTTGCTCGGCAAAGAGAAGACCGCGCTACTTAAGCGTCACACGGATAATACTGAGGCATATCACCTCTACTTGAAGGGACGTTATTTCTGGTTCAAGTCCACGCCGCAGGAGTTTCGCAAGAGTCGCGAATATTTTCAGCGAGCGGTCGAAGCCGATCCTGATTACACACTTGGTTACTTCGGACTGGCATCCTTCTACGGTTTCGCATCGTCGTGGGGAATGATGCCTCCGCACGAGGGCTGGCCGCGAATGGAAGCAGCGACGATGAAAGCCCTCGCGTTGGACGACACCCTGGCTGAAGTCCATCACGGACTGGCGGCTCTAAGATGGGTTTACTACCGAGACTGGGACGGAGCTGACCAGGCATTTCGCCGAGCTGTTGAGTTGAATCCGCAGATTGCCGCCATTCATAGTCACTACTCTATCTTTCTTTCAGTGATTGGCAGGATTGACGAGGCCATCGCCGAGGGGAGGCTGGCGTTGAAGCTCGATCCGCTTTCAATTAGGCTCCACCGGAACCAGGCTGCGAGGTTCTACAACGCCCGCCGCTTCGACGAAGCAGTGAGGCAGTACGGCGAAGCGCTGGAACTAGATCCGAACGACTCCTTAATGCATGAAGAACTCGGTGACGTCTACGAGCAGATAGAAATGCACGAGGAAGCTATTGCCGAGTGGAAGAAAGCAATGACTCTGGCGGGGGACCATGAGCTCTCAAAGATGCTCGAGCGGGTTTACGGCGACGAAGGCTTTCCTGCAGCGGTGCAGGCGACAGCGCGGAAACGGCTTAAGCGTTTGAACGAACGGGTGAAGAGAAGCGAGTACGTTCCGGCGGTCCATTTCGCGCGAGCATATTTGCGGCTGGGCGAAACCGAGCAGACTTTTCACTGGCTCGAGGAGGCTCGCGAAGAGCGTAATGCTTTTGCCCTGCTAATGAAGAGCGATCCGTTTTACGACAGCCTGCGCGATGACCCGCGCTTTACCGTGATCCTCGAAGGTATAAACCTGGAATAAGCTTCGTCGGCTCGAGGGATTCACCTACGCAGGTATCGCATCCCAGGACCCACCCTTACTCGCGAACATGCGGAGCATCATCTCGATTTGGGCGGCGTGAGAGGCTTTGGCATAAACACACAGGCACCGCTGCAACACTGTCATCCCAAACCTTCTGGTTCGGCGGTGATCATGCCAACCGGTTCGAAGAGCAATTCTATTGGACCTGCACTTGTGCTGGTTGTACCTCGCCAGTGGCGGCAGCCTTTGTCTTCTTTCTTAGAATGGCCGCTGAGATCAACGTAACGAGCAAGCCAACCGGGAACGGCTCAATGAAGGTCATCGCGGCGTTGAGGAAGGGGTTCGCATACATGTCCTTGAAGTTCTTCATCTGCAGCACCTGAGCGTCAATTGCCTGCTGGCTGGCGCCAGAGGCCTTAGCTTTTTCAATCATGTAGGAAGCGTATTTGTCCACAAAGTCCGGGATGAAATTGAAATAGAGGATCTCCCAGGCAATCACATAGCAAACACATGCGACGACGGTGATGAGGATTCCCACTGCGAAAGCGCGGCTAAACGTGATGCGGCCATCGCCCACATTCTCGCGATACGAACGAATACCGAAGAACACGAGCATGAATGCGAGGATCATCGTCGTGTAGCCGACTATGTAGCCTTTGTCGAAACCTATCTTGTCGAGAAAGGGCAGCGTGGCAAACATCATCGCTGCCATGATGGCTCCGCTGATAAGTCCGAAGGTCAATACAGTTTTTTTCATCGCAGTTATTCTCCTGTCACAAAAAATGTTTGGCTGACGGCTCGGGAAAGTATCGCGGCAAGCCATGGTCTGGAGTCATACTTTCGTATGATTTTGCGAGTTTAGAGACAAAATAATACTTGGTTCACCGGGCAAGAGTATGGTTATGACCGGTAATCGAATCATTGTGAAAGCATTAGAGCGACTGTGAAGAGACAACTCCTTGTTCATGCCCTCATCTATGGCCTCTGTGGCGGACTACTGATCGTAGTACTCAGGCTCATTGAATACCGTTTTATCGTCTTGGAACATTCGATCGAGATCTATGGCGGTTTGACAGCATTGTTGTTCGCCGGTCTGGGAATCTGGCTCGGGCTTAGACTGACACGGAAAGAGCAAATCATCGTCGAGCGTCAGTTGATCGTCGAGCGGGAGATACGAGTGCCCGCCGGGTCACCATTTGCTTTAAACGAAGCGCGACTGCACGAACTGGCAATCACCAAGCGCGAACTGGAGATACTCCAGTTGATCGCGCACGGCATGAGTAATCGAGAGATCGCAGAAAAACTTTTCGTCAGCGAGAACACCGTCAAGACGCATTCCAGCAGGCTCTTTGACAAGCTCAGTGCCAAGCGGCGCACCCAGGCGGTTCAGAAAGGCAAAGAACTCGGGCTGATTCCTTAAGGAAGGCGTCGTCCGTATCCAGTTACGCGTTGTCAGTTGTTGTGGGCCATAGGTCACGCGACCGCCCGATCCTCATCGGTGTCCGTTAGGATCTCGCACAGCTTTGCGAAGTCAATATTCCCGCCTGAGACGATACATACGACTTTACCGGCGCCTGCCTTGCCCGCTATGGCGCAGGCGAGCGCACATGCTCCGGCGCCCTCGGCAATGACGCGGTTGCGTTCCGCCATTAGTCGTAATGCAGATCTAACTTCGCCCAATTGCGCAACAAGCGAGCCGTCAATCAACCGTTGTGCGCGCACGAGCATCTGCGGAAATACAACCTTCGCTCCGATGCCGTCTACGAAAGATGGTTGGTAGTCCACAGCGCGCGGAGTTCCTGCAGCAAGCGCAGCGACGAGAGGCGCAGCCGTAGCCACTTCAGCTGCAAAGATCCTGCACCTGGAACGCACTGCACGCATCGCTGCGGCGATCCCACAGGTAAGTCCACCCCCGCCCCACGGAATTACAATGGCATCGACGTCCGGCAAGTCCTCGAGGATCTCGAGAGCAATCGTGCCGTTGCCCGCCATCACATTCAGGTCGTCAAACGCATGAATGAAAGTTCCTTCGACTCCGGGAAAGGTACGCGTTTCGAAGGCTCGCCACCAATCTTCAAAGGGAACCTTTATTACTTGTCCGCCCAATCGTTCAATTGCGCCGATCTTCGTATCGGGCGCCGTTTCCGGCGCGACGACTGTGCAGGCAATACCAAGTTCACGAGCACGCCAGGCAACACCCTGCGCCATGTTTCCCGCCGATGCGGTGAATACTCCGCGCGACAACGCCTCCGGTGACATATGCGCGATGGCGTTCGTTGCGCCACGTATTTTAAACGAACCGATCGGTTGAAGATTTTCGAGTTTGAGATAGATCTCGGCGGTAGTGTCTCGGGAGTTAAGGCGAACGAGTGGGGTGCGGATCGCGGAGTTCGCGATTAGTTGCCGAGCGGAGTGGATGTCGTTGAGCGAAGGGAGGTGATTGGTTTCCATTGGTTATGGCTTCACGTCGCGAAGAGAACAACATTTTACATTTATCATCTGTCAGTTTTCATGATGTCATTCGTTGATCGTTGGAGTCACGGAATTGAGGTCTGTACCACATCGCGGTAGCGCGTGGGCCGATGCGTAGGCACTTAAACCCTGCGACCACCACAGGATCATACCGCGCGAGGCTAAGGGCTGGCGCATCGCACCACCGGCTACCGCCGGGTGGTACCGACCTCACTTGGTGAGCTTAACGCTTTAAGGGTTAGCGGTTCGACGAACTAGCGGGCGCTACGCCAACCTGCGTAACGCATTGACCGATTTGTACCGACCTCATTCCCAGATTTGTCACTCTTCGAACTTCTAATCGCCATCGGAATGAGAACTGAGAGATGACAAATGGAAAATGTTTTCTCCTTCTCAAAACTCCGCCCACGTTCCCGCTTTCTGCTCCTGCGCCTTCCGGAAAAGGTACTGCGCCGCGAAAAGATCCTCGATCCCGATTCCCAGAGACTTGAAACAGGTGATCTCTTCTGCTGAGGTTCGCCCTGAATTATCTCCGTTCAAAACCTCGCCCAGTTCAGCGCGAATGTGATCAGGTCCAATTGCTCCGTCACGAAGTGCCAAGAGGTAGTCGCCCGCTTCATTGATGGTTGATTCGCGGCGATCCACAAAGAGGCTCGCGGCAGCAATTGTCTCAGAATCTGCCTCGCGTGCGTTTGCAGCGCTCGACCCGACAAGATTCAAGTGGGCGCCGGCCGAGATCCAATCGCGTTTCACGATTGGCTCCTTAGCGGTGGTTGCAGTCACGATCAGGTCCGCACCGTCTAAGGCTTCTGCGATTGTCTCAACCGGTTCAATTGAGAATGACAAGCTTTGTTTCATCTCCTCGGCAAAGTGTCGCGCGTGTTCTATGTGTCTGCTCGCTATTCGGCAACGCTTAATGGAGCGGACCTTAGTCATGGCGAGCAGGTGAGTGCGTGCCTGTACTCCAGAGCCCAGGATTGCAAGGTCACAAGCATCAGCTCGGGCGAGCAGATCTGTCGCGACGGCCGAGACTGCGGCAGTCCGAATGGCGGTGATGGCTGACGCATTCAGTATGGCTTGCAACTCTCCGGTTTCGGCGCTGAAAAGCAGCACACCTCCTTGATGTGAATCCCAACCCTTCGCTGGATTGCCGGGGAATACGCATATTGCCTTCAACCCAAAAGCGGACGAATCACCAGACACGTAGGACGGCATCAAACCCATCACACCCTTGGCGCCCGGTGACCTAATAATTGTTCTCAGCGGCTGATATGCTTTGCCGTGAGCTAGGGCAAGCAGCGCCTCACGCATTAGCGGGATGCAGTCTTCGATGGGAAGAAGCTCGATAACTTCGTCATGACTCAGAAC
>JBDTYQ010000125.1:0-8418 GCA_040005515.1 bacterium | reverse complement strand
AGGAGCGGAATAGCTTAATGATGGCTTGATTCTCAACCGTGTTAGTTAACATCCGACAAGGACACCTGTCTGTGCGCATCCACACAAAGCATCATTGTCTCTGTGATCAGTAGATCCGACGCCAATTTCTTTCTTTGAGAGTTTGGCGAGGGAACCTTTGCCGTCGCTGGTCCTTGTGACGATACTTCCTAGAGCAATGAGCATGCCGCACTGAGGCGCTCCTGCAAGCGACAAATCTCGCTGCAAAGACCGATGGTGAGTTAGGTCGACGAGTGTCGTTGGGGGTGCAAAACTCTTCGACTGAGAATTCTTACCCAAGTGTTTGCGAAACTTTTCGCAGCATCGACTCCCCGAACCACCAAACCACCAGCGATAACAGAAGGATGCAATCGGCATGTGCATTGCACGTTCCGAAGGTGCGGTGGAATACGAGGATTGAGCTACGGGGCCGCCGCAATGCGTGAGTTTGGTCAAGAAGAACTGGAGGGAAATTGTCATGGCTAAAGACGATCGCGAAATTCTGCGGCCAACCTTCCTTACTGGAAAGCCAGGACAAGATTCAAGATGGTACTAATCATGATTAGAGAGTAAGGTGCATTCAGAAACTGTATGCCCCTCCAAATGCGCTAAGCCCACGCGCTAAGTTCTGCGTCACTGCAGCCGTTCGAAAGGACCTCCCGATATGAAGAAGCTCTGGTTGATCTTTATTGCTGTATTCGTGTTTTCGTTTTCAGTTTTAGGCTGGGTGGGCACCGAAATTTTCCGGCAAGCTCCACCGATTCCGCGTGAAGTAGTGACTACGGATGGCCAGGTTCTGATTCAACCTGAAGAGATCTCCGACGGGCAAAACGTCTGGCAGGCAATGGGCGGCATGCAGTCTGGTTCTATCTGGGGCCACGGCTCTTACGTCGCGCCTGATTGGTCGGCGGATTACCTGCACCGCGAAGCAGTGTTCATTTTGAACAACTGGTCGCAGAGCGAATTTGGCGGCGAATACAGCGCTGTCAATTCGGAGCAACAGGCAGTTTTGCGCCAGCGGCTGCAAAACGTGGTTCGAAAGAATAATTACGATGCGGCTACAGGGAGACTGACAATCGAGCCGGTCCGGGCCCTGGCCTTCGAAGACAATCTCAAACACTACTCCGGCATCTTCTCGAACGGCGACAAGAACTACGCCATTCAGCGCAACGCGCAGGCGGACCCGGTGAAGCTGCGCCAATTGAATTCATTTTTCTTTTGGACCTCGTGGGCCTCCGCCACTAATCGCCCAAACAATACAATCTCGTATACGAGCAACTTTCCTTCTGAGCCGCTCGTCGGCAATGTACCGACAAGCAGCGCGATTGTTTGGACGGGCGTGAGCGTGATCATGTTGCTGGCGGGGATCGGTTGGCTCGTTTGGTACTACGCGGGGCGAGAAATTGAGATGGTCGCCGAGGACGTTCCTGACAAAGATCCATTGATCGGTGCGCAGATGTCGCCTTCGCAAAAAGCCACAGTGAAGTATTTTCTTGTCGTCACGCTGCTCTTCCTGCTGCAGATCGCCATGGGAATGATCACCGCGCACTACGGAGTGGAGGGAGGTGGATTCTACGGAATCCCACTCGCCGACTACTTGCCGTACGTGGTTACCCGAACATGGCATACGCAGCTTGGTATCTTCTGGATTGCTACCGCATGGCTTGCTGCCGGTCTCTTTATCGCTCCCTTTATCTGCGGCTACGAACCTAAATATCAAAAGCTTGGAGTCGATGTGTTGTTCGGCGCCTTACTGATAGTCGTACTTGGTTCGATGGCCGGGCAATGGCTCTCAGTGATGCACATGCTGCCCGGTGACCTGTGGTTTTGGTTCGGACACCAGGGTTACGAATACGTTGATCTGGGCAGAGTCTGGCAGGCGGCCTTGTTCGTCGGGTTGCTGTTGTGGCTTTTCCTGATTGCCCGAACTGCTATTCCGGCGCTCAGAGAAAAGGGCACGTCGAAGTCACTCATAGTTCTTTATTTCTTATCGACGGCGGGCATCGCGCTGTTCTACAGTCCCGGACTTTTTTGGGGCATGCGTTCGCATCTATCGGTTGTTGAGTATTGGCGCTGGTGGGTGGTCCACCTTTGGGTTGAAGGTTACTTCGAAGTCTTCGCGACAGTCGTCATTGCTTTCCTGTTTGCCAAGCTGCGTGTCATCCGTGCCGAAAGCGCAGCACAGGCGGCATTGCTTTCAGGAGCAATCTATTTGAGCGGGGGCATTATCGGGACGCTGCATCATCTCTATTTCTCGGGTACGCCAACCGTAGCGCTGGCCTTCGGCTCGGTTTTTAGTGCGCTCGAGATTGTTCCCCTGCTGCTGGTGGGCCATGAAGCCGTAGCGAACATCCGCCGTTCGAAAGCGCGGCCATGGCTCAAGCAGTACAAGTGGGTCGTTTACTTTTTCGTGGCGGTAGCCTTCTGGAACCTGGTTGGTGCAGGGATCTTTGGTTTCATGATCAATCCGCCGATTGCTCTTTATTACATGCAGGGTTTGAACACGACTGCTGTCCACGCCCACGGCGCGCTTTATGGAGTCTACGGAACACTGGGACTGGGGTTGACACTGTTCTGCCTGCGAGCAATGAAGCCGGAGCTCATCTGGAAGGAGAAACCGATCTGGTTTGCTTTCTGGGCGATCAATATCGGGTTGATGCTGGAGATCGCACTCAGTCTCTTGCCGATCGGACTGCTCCAAACCTATCAATCGGTTTCCGTCGGTTACTGGTCGGCGCGAAGTTCAGAGTTCATGCAAACCCCACTGATGCAGTGGCTGCGTTGGATGCGTATGATCGGTGACTCGCTGTTCGCTCTGGGCGCGTTGGCATTCGTGTACTTCGCTCTCGATTTGATGTGGCAACGTCCAGCCAGGAAGTCGGAGATCATTCCGGCGGCAGGCGAGGAAGTCCTGGTGACTTGAGGACAATAGTTCGGATACTCAGTGATGACGAATCCCGTCAAGTCTGTCTTGGAAGCCGACCACGAGTCGCTCGATCATGTGCTCGCTGAGCTCGAAGCGGAGTTTGCAACTCAGCACGTCGCCCATGCCCTCGAGTTGCTTGATCTCTTCTGGGCCCGACTTGCCGTTCACATCCGTGCTGAGAATCTGCATCTGTTCCCGGCTCTAACTAACGCGTCCCCGTTACTCTTTACTGGAAAGAACGGTCTACCAACAGCTGAAGAAGTGCAGCATTTACTGCTGCGAATGCGGACCGATCATGAGTTTTTCATGAAAGATCTTGCGACCAGGGTGAAAACGCTGCGCGAGATTGTCGGCAGCCAGGCGGTGCATCTCGAAGAAATAAAAGAAGTGCGGCGGGGTTTGGACACGGTAAAGAAACGCTTGCTGGTGCACAACCGCATGGAAGAGAAGCAGGTTTACACCTGGCCGATTTTACTCTTCGATGAGGTGACGGTCGCGCGGCTCTGTGAAGGCCTCCAAAACGAACTCAACAATCTTCCTGGTCGATTTGCCAAAGAGGCGACAGGTAACCTCCGTGATGTTTGACTACCTGTGCGCGGAATTCCGCATCTCTTTGCGAAATTCTCGCAATCTTCCGGAAAGTCAGTCTAAACGTCTAATCAATCACAACGGCCCAATCGTTGCTCAAGCATCTCTGAGGTATTTGTTTGTGGGAGGAAGAAGCATTGCAAACCATAACGAGTCTAGCCCCCGGTGAAGGGCTTAAGACAGAAAAGATGCCAGGTCACTGGGTCCTCGCGCGCTTAGGGAAGCGCGTGCTCCGGCCGGGAGGAATGAAGCTTACCCGTCTGATGCTTGATGCACTTCGAGTCCAACACACCGACGACGTTGTTGAGTTCGCGCCCGGCATGGGTGTCACGGCTCGACTCACGCTGAAGCTGGAGCCGGCCTCTTACACTGCTGTTGAGCGAGACGAGGCAGCGGCGAAGATCGTCGGCAACTATCTGAAAAGAGCAGGACAGCGTTGCATTGTTGGGAATGCGTCGAACACTGGTCTTCCTAATCAATGCGCAACGGTTGTTTATGGCGAGGCTATGCTCACGATGCAGACTCAAGAGATCAAACGCCAGATCGTCCGCGAGGCTAGTCGCCTACTCAGAAGCGGCGGTCGTTACGGCATCCACGAGATGTGCTTGAGTTCGGATGGTCTCAACGAGAACTCAAAAATAGAGACAGAGAGAGCACTCACAGGCGTAGTTCATCATGGCGTCAGGCCATTAACCATTTCGGAATGGCGCGCGCTTTTAGAGTCTGAAGGATTTGAAATTCGATCAGTTGAGACAGCTTCAATGAGTTTGTTGGAGCCGGGTCGACTGATTCGAGACGAAGGTTTGGTTGGTGCTTTGCGGTTTGCGTGGAACTTGCTCCGCGACTCAGAAGCCCGGCAGAGAGTATTAGAGATGAGGGCAGTGTTCCATAGTCAGCGAAGGCAACTAGGCGCCGTCTGTATCACCGGCATCAAGGGCTAAGTAAGGACTCGACTACATGAACGATCAAGAACAAATCGAAGAAATATTGGCTGAGGTAAAACCACTGGCCGGCATGCTGCAGTACCAGGATGGGTCGGTCGTGAGCCGAGTGTTGCTAAAGAACAAGGGCGGCACGGTTACGCTCTTCGCGTTCGACGTTGATGAAGGACTTAGCGAGCACACCGCACCGTTCGATGCTCTTGTGCTGGTCACGGACGGCGAGGCGGACGTGCAAATCGCCGGCGAGAATTTTAAAGTGCGGCAAGGGGAGACGATCCTACTGCCGGCCAATCGACCTCATGCAGTGAAAGCAGCGACGAAGTTCAAGATGCTGCTCATCATGATTCGAGCCTAGCGTCCTCATAGAAGATCGCGAGAAGATCGCGACGCCCGTTACTAGTGCCATATTTGGAGGATGAGGTTGCAACATGAGAGTAGTTTATGGACTTGCTGAAATGCGAGCTTTACCTCAGCAGGTGCGGAAGTTTCCTCACACAGGACGAGGTTAGGTGGGTGAGGTACCGCGAATTTGGAGGGCCGGACGAAGGCTGACGGGCCCCTTCTCTTCTGTACCTGTCAGGTACGTCACTTGCGCTTTAGCTATCCAAAGGAAGCGGACAGAACGGTTTCAACATGGGCGAGCATGATGTAGAGCAAGGACTGAACGAGCAACAGGAGCAGGTGTTCATGGGAGCAGTGCTCGAAGATCTCCGTGCGCTTGATTACATGCTCGACAACGGTCTTGTCGAAAGTGGGGTGCGCCGCATCGGCGCAGAACAGGAGATGTTCCTCGTCGATAAGAGTCTCCGACCGGCACCTGTTTCTCTCGAGGTCCTGCAACACGCGGGAGACGCAAGACTCACAACGGAGATTGCGCGATTCAATCTTGAAGCGAACCTTACCCCAGTTGGTCTCAGCGGCGATTGTCTTTCGCAAATGGAAGCTGAACTGAATGAAGTACTGGCCCGGGCGCGGGTAAGTGCCAGGCACTTCGGCGCGGATGTACTGCTGGCGGGAATTCTGCCAACGCTGCGCAAGTCGGATCTGACTCTGGAAAACCTCACTCCTACGGCGCGCTACCGGCAACTCAATGATTCGGTTATCAGGCTTCGCGGTGGCCCATTCCGCATACATATCAAGGGGCTTGATGAGATCAACCTCACTCATGACAACATCATGATGGAGTCGTGCAATGCCAGTTTCCAGATTCACTTTCAGGTTAGCCCAAGCGAGTTTGCGCCCCTCTACAATCTGGCCCAGACAATCACGGCTCCTGTGCTCGCCGCCGCAGTTAACTCACCTATTCTGTTTGGGCACCGTCTCTGGCAAGAAACGCGACTCGCCCTTTTCCAGCATTCAACTGATGCTTGTTCCGCCACGCAGCAGGCACGAAGTCATCCCACGCGGGTAAGCTTTGGCAACAGATGGGTTGATAAATCTGTAGTGGAGCTGTTCCAAAGGCAGATTGCCCGATTCCGATCGATCATAGTCAAGGAGATTAGTGAGAGTCCGTTTGACGTTTTGGCTCGCGGAGAAATTCCAGGACTCACAGCACTGTGCATGCACAACGGAACAGTCTGGCCATGGAATCGAGCTTGTTACGGAGTGAGCGATGGTTCCGCTCATGTGAGAATTGAGAACCGCGCGCTTCCTTCCGGTCCAACAGTTCTCGATGAGATTGCTAACACTGCGTTCTTTACGGGTCTGATGCTGTCGTTGCCTTCAGAGTATGGCGAGATCGCGAAGCTCATGCCGTTTGATAATGCCAAGACCAATTTCTTTGCGGCTGCGCGTCATGGCTTAGACGCCCAATTCAATTGGGTGGATGGTAAGACCCATTCCGCTGCAACGCTCATTCTCGAGCACTTGCTTCCTTTAGCACGTGAAGGACTGAAGCAAGCCAATCTGAAGCCGTCGGACGTCAACGAATACCTCGGCGTAATTGAAGAGCGGGTTAGCAGTGGTCAAACCGGCAGCCAATGGATCGTGAAATCTCTCGGTGAAGTGCACGACAGACCACCTCAGGTTCGAAACAGATTACTGGCAGGAGAAATGTTGGCGAGACAAGAGAAGCGCGAACCCTGCCACCGCTGGCCGCTGCTCGCAGTTGAGGAAGCGGATGACTGGAGCCAAAGCTATCAAACGATCGGGCAGTTTATGGCTACCGATCTCTTTACGGTTCGTCCGGATGACTTGATTGATCTGGCGGCGAGCGTCATGACCTGGAGACACATCAGGCACGTTCCGGTTGAAGATAATGAAGGCCATCTCGTTGGGATCGTTTCGCATCGCGCCCTCCTCAAGCTGATTACTCACAGGGGGCAAGACGATGAAGCGCCAGTCACGGTGCGTGAGATAATGACGATTGAGCCGCTAACTGTGTCGTCAACCACGCTTACGTTAGACGCGCTCGAGCTCATGAGATTAAATAGAGTTGGGTGTCTTCCAGTTGTTGATGACGGACGTCTCGTGGGGATTGTGACTTCTTACGACTTCCTGGATGCGTCGGCACGACTCTTCAAAGAACGCCTAACCACAGAAGGCGCATCATCAACCGATCAAGGCGCCGCAACTTCCACAACGCAGTCAGTAGGCTCCAATCAGCAATCGGCATTCGCCAATCATCAATCGTCTTAGTTCCGCTGAGCAGTTTCCCGCATGCCCTTGCGCAAGTTTCCCCAGAATCAGCTCTACGAATCATTGCAACCCTGACAAATGCCAGCATTTGATGCTGACCGCTGTCGGCATGGTCGTTGCTCCTGTGCAGAGAGGTATGGGATTAGCGACGCACCGGCTGACTATTCCGTTTAATTAGTTGGAGGTCATTATGGTCAAGGACGATAGAGACATTCTTGAAGTATTTAAGAACGAATTGAGCTTCATCGAGCAGGGCGGGTATGGACGGTCCGTTCGCACACCCTGGCAATCGAAGTCAGCCTTTCAGGACTCCCTGACCTGCCTCAACTACGCTGACCCGGACCATGCGCACCCCTGCAGCGATTGTCATTTACTCAACTTCGTTGACCCAGCGCACCAGGGGGACAAAGTGCCCTGTCATCACATTCCGTTGAATGACACAGGCGAGACACTCGGGACACTGGAGCTCGCGGACAATGAAGCGCGGCTCGAGCGAGTCGTTCGAGATTGGCTTCGCTTCAGAATCAGTGAGATTGAACAACAGCGCTCGGAACCGCACGTCGTTTGATTCGAATACGACGAGAAGGTGCTGGTCGGTGAAATCCGCAGAATGTAGTGGAACTACAGCAGTTCTCTTTCTCAAACGCCGCTCCTCGCGAGCGACAAACCTGCGCATGCAGTAAGTCGTCAATGCAGCCCTCAAGCGTAATGCTGAAGTGGAACATTAGTTCGACTACTGTCCTGCGCTTTTCGTGTTCAGCTTCCTTTATTAAGGGGACGCATGCAACGGTAGTGTCTCAGTTTAAAGTGTGCCGGCAGAGCGAAGCGGCGACGGCTCTGTGGGTACCGCCTACCAAGGCGAACTAAAAGCGGTGTCGCGCTTGCCACCGCACTCCAAATTAAGACGCTATTGAGGCAACGATCATATTGATGTTTTCACTTTTTGGTGCTATTAGATCAACACCCCTTATGTGCGAACGCACATAGCAACCGAAGGCCCCCGCCCCCAGTGACGTTCTCGACTTTCTACCCCGTGCAGAAAGTGCTTGTCCGTTGAGATGAACTTCCTTCTTTAATTTTGCCCTTTGTTACTTGTAATTCATTCACGAGAGGCCCGCAAAACTCTGCTGGGCTCAGGAGACGTTCCGATGAAACAGACGAGGTTTAGTTTTCACCGCATTGTGATGTTCGGGCTTCTTGTTTTGTTTGCAACCGCCACTGCGCACGCCCAGTTCAAGGCCAGTGTGCAGGGAACGGTTACAGATTCCGGAGGCGGTCTTGTTCCTGATGCCCAGGTGACGCTTGCGA